>WANO01000018.1 GCA_015521765.1 Desulfurococcales archaeon | reverse complement strand
GTCTGATAGGAATTTTGCTTTGGCTACCAGCCCGTACCATGATGCCATCTTCTTTACTTCGTCTATGATCTTGTTGTACTCATTCTCGTCTATCTTGTCTAGGATCTGATATACTATATTGTAGGGCAGTATTACCCCTCCTATTCTTCTTAGATCCTCTATTGCGTCTAGATCCTGTATTAGGTCTAAAAGATCAGGTCTATACTTGAGGTAGCTTATGACCACAGTCAGTATTCTCTCTATAAAATCTCTGAGGGGAAGGCCGGTTTTTTCGGCGAGCTTTATGGCTTCAGCTATTATGTTCTCGTTGATGGGTACGAATCTCTTTTCTATAGGCACGTAATCACCTAAAATAATATTATTATATAATATGATTAGGGTTAAATTAAGTGTTTATTGCTATATTTTCCATTTATATAACATTATCTTTAGAGATAGCTTTGGCGGTGTATGCATATGCATGAGCCGGTTGTTGCTGTTTTGGGTCTTATTATTGCTGTTTTAGGGATTATACTTATTTTGATCGGGCTGATATCTAGAAGAGCTGGTTCAGCTACTGAGACCAAAACTTTTGGCTTATTTCTTGTTGGTCCCCTCCCTATTGTTTTTAGAAGTAATAGCTTTTCCGGGGTTTTGCTTGGTGTTTTTATTTTTATGGTTTTTCTCGTGATTATATTTCTACTTCTATTTTTGTAGGGTGGTTAGCTGAGTAGATATTTATTTTGGTTGTGATTCTACAACGATCATTGTTAGTGTTGATTTCACTTTGGGCATTTTCCTTATTTTAGCTGTTACAACCTCCTTCAGCTCCTCGATGCTGTTTGCCCTTATCTTGGCTACTAGATCGTATACGCCGTAAACAATATATGCCTCGACGACTCCCTCAACGTTTTTTAGGCTGTTCAGTACCTCTGTTTCTCCACCTACCTCGGTATTTATTAATATGAATGCTTCAGGCGTTTTTAATCACCACAAACCAAATATTGGTTGGAGGCTTATATATATAGCGTCTTTACGCTAGTGCATATTTATATTGTTTCTGGGTAAAAATACCTTCTTTTCCATGTGCCTCCTCGATGTAGTTTCGGGTTGGTGTGTGATCCTTATCTATAGAATTTCGTATTTCTTGGGGTGCATGTATGTTGAGGGGTATAAGCAACGTTATTGTTAGCTTGATCATGCTGTCTATAATGGTTCCTGTAGGTGGAATCATCCTTGAGAGGGTCTCTATGGCTGGTGACTCGTTGGATCTCAGGATCGATGCTGGAGACGTGGTTAATCCAAAGATTAGTGTTTACTTCTTCAGGAATTTAAGCTCCACTGTTGTCTTGATCTATAACTACGGGCCGCAGGATGTCTATATAGATCTCCTCATATCATACGATGGGAGCGTAGCCCCAGTCAATAAGGTGGTTAAGCCAGGCGGCTTTATTGTTGTTGAATCTTCTTTAAGGCCTCCGATCGGGGTGGTTGTAGATGAGGAGATCGTGTGGGGCTTCGGTGGCTAGGTGTAGATTCAGGTTTAGATTTTCTAGGGGGGACTCGAGTATATATGGCTCTATATTGATGTCACTTATTTTCCTGGCTACAGTTGCGGCTTTCCAGAGCTTTATAGATAGCTTCAACAGCGGTAAAAGGGATCTTGTATCAAGCGTTGCTGCTGAGGTTAAAAGGGCTGAGGAGAGGGTTTGGTTTAGGGATTCAGGCTCCGTTATATATGCCTCATCAAATGCTCCGCTCAAGATAGTTGCTTTGGTTGTGTATAACTCTACACATGTTCTCTACATGAATACCAGTGGCAATCTACCTGTCTTGATGCCTGGTGTCCAGAAGCCCGTTCTCGAGGGGTGGCTAGCTACTGAGGTTTCCTCTGGCCGTGCTGTTGTGGGTTTGCTTAGTGAGAGTGGTGTTCTCCACACGTATGATCCTGTGGCCTCCAACGGGCAGAATGGCGATCCCGTAGATCTCATAGCTAGAGTCTCCGCAGAGTATATAGGTGGCTTGAGGTATGATTCTGGGGCTCTGTTTTTTGTTCATTTGGCTCCTCTAGCCGTTGAGAGAGGCTACATATCGCCTAGCAGTGTTTCCACATATATCGAGAACTCGCCGAGCTCTTGGGATCGTGATGTGTGGATTCAGGCCATATACTCCTGGGGTCCCTCAAGCGGCTTCACTGCTTCAGTGCTGTCTAATCTCAGTATCGGTAGGGTTTTGTCGATAATGAACTATTCGAGCCTGGATTTGATGGCGTCTATAGTTAGGGGTCTGGTTATTCATGGCTACACGGGTAGAGCTCTAGATCTTTGGGTTGCCTCTCCAGCGTCTTGGGATTCATCGAGGTGGGGTCCCGTTCTCAGGAGCTGGGGTCTGGATTCTTTAGAATCGATCGAGCTTTTCTCAGGTATGTCTAGGGTTAACTCTAGCAGGGCTCTAGCGACTTTATCGATCTATACGGGCGACGAGATCAGAGTTCTCATGCACGGTATGGTTAATAACTCGTATTTCGATGAGGTTATCAGCTTGGTTGTTGAGTCTTCCGATAGATCTCTTATTGTCGATTCTCCTCTCCAGATCTTTGAGAGGGTATCTATATACAGATACCTAGAGGTTTCCTCCACTCTAACTCTATTATACGATCCCAATATAGGTCTGCCTAGATCACCTGCCCAGGTTATAGTAGCAGATAAGATCGTAATTAATAGAGGTGGTGAAATCCGCGTTTCATGGTTTGCAGGTAGAGGTGGTGATAGATATGGTAGCTGGGGTGGTTGGGGTGGTAGTGGGGGTGGATCTATCATTATACTTGCTAAAGAGATAGTTTTCAGTGGAGGAGTTATAGAGGCTAACGGGCAAGATGCATATATAACTCCATGGTATTCGGGTAGGATAGAGAATTCGCTTCTACCATCAAACGGATATATAGGGGGTTCAGGGTATGTTCCAAGCCCAGGTTCTCATGGTCTAGGCGGTTCTGGAGGTGGGAAAGGCAATAATGGCGGCTTTAACATAGGTGGTGGGGGTGGTGGTGGAGGTCACGTAGAGGGTTATAGAGGAGGATCTGGCTATATTGTTAAGTATTCCTCTGAAGTTGAGTTGCTGAAGGATATATTTAGAAGGGTTATCGATTTCTGGATCATATATAGCCTCAATAAAACAGTATCGTCGCCAAGTGACTTGATAATATTTGGGGGCTCTGGTGGTGGCGGTTCACAAGGCTACGCTATCTATACACAGTGGTGGAGATACCCGGTTAGATCAGGTTCTGGTGGTGGAGGTGGTGGATTTATACTTATATACACAGACCTGATAAGTATAGGATCAACCAGCTACATATATGCATATGGTGGAAGAGGTTCAGATGCCTCGACATATATATCGTGCGATGGCATCGATAGGTCTACAGGTGGTGGTGGCGGCGGCTCTGGTGGGAGTGTATATATATTCTACAAATATGGCTCAATAGATAAATTAATTATAGACGTATCTGGAGGTGTGGGAGGAGAGCCTGCTTTAGACTGTGAGCGTAGATATTCGACAGACTTGTGGGGTTCTAGTGGTGGTGATGGCTATATAGCTATTATTGAGCTAGATTAAGTTTCCATTGTATTTTTAATACTTAAATAAAACACCTACCTATATAGAAGCTTTACTGAGAATAATTATAATATTTGTCCCGGTAATACCTTATAAACTCTAAGGCTACACATGTGTATAAAAATGTGTATATGTGTGCACAGTATTTATATAGTTCTGTAGCGTAACTTATTAATCGACGGTGAAGAATAGGATGGCTGATAAGGATACATTATTCAGAGCAAGCGGTGTATTCCTCGTAGCTTTAATATTGGTATCGATATTCAGTGGAGTGCCATTCGGACTAATTGGAGGAAATGTGGCTAGCGCACAAGCTGTTGTAGCTATAAAGACTAGTAGGGATGACTGGAAAAACATATACAACAACATGGACTTTAGTGTAACTGTAACTCTAGCTTCTCCAGCAGATGAGAACATAACTATAAGAGTGACTGTTAAAGGCACCACATACCTTATAAATGCAACGAGGGAGGCTGGAACCCTAGACTATGTAAGTGTATTTAGAGTAACCAGCGATGGAGAACTCGTGACCCTATATGGGGGCGATGGTATAGCTCCTGGAACTGTTTTAGCATCCTTAAGCGATAAAGATGTGGTGACCTTTCAATTTGGAGACAAAGAGACATCATTAACGTATGATCATGTTGGACTTGATGTTGATCTAAGAACCAATATACCGTATAGAATAAACATGGCTAGAACGTCTGAATGGACATTTGAAGCTCCAGACCTAAACAAGAACTTCGATGCAATAGACAGGATTGTTGTGCACGCTATATTTAGAGATATTACCCATGATAATGAAACCCTTCTATATATACTTGCCGAAGAGACCGAAGATAACTCGGGCAAGTTTAAGCCAGTAATGATTTCATCTACAGACTTCAACCTGCCTGTAGTCAATGAAACAGCAATACCTGCGGGCACCGATAATGTAATTGTTACCAATGAATCAATTGTGGAGTTTAAGTCGGGTGTAAGGGCTTTCAATGGTAAGCTCTTCAATGTGTCGCTGGGACTAGAGCTGCAGGCATTTAACTACACCAACAATGTTGGTGAGAAAGCGTTTAACGTAAGTATCAAGGAGGTCAACCTAACTATAGCTGACAGAGTATTCAATATAACCGACTTCGTCATGCCATTGAGTGTTAGCAACGTAACGTTTGGAACTAATGCTACGTTTGCAGCTAGTGCTCTTGGGTTCTCACTAGTGTTTAATGTTACTGTGGATGAGGTTAGCGGTAAAAACGTCACTAAGATCTTTGTTGAGGAGCTTAACGTAGATCTATCTAAAGGATCGCTATGGTTCCTGTTATTCGGTGTTACAGAGGATATAGGACCCGAACATGTGCTTAGATTACTATTCCATGCACCACCATTCACTGGCGAGACTGACGTCACCAAGAAAGATGAGGTTATTAAAGATGTAACTGTGTTTAGAGAGGCAGGATCGTTTGTTGAAGTCTCAGCAACAATATCTAAATTGAAAGTTGTCGTGAAAGATGCAAACGCTAATAAAGATGTACTTGCTAAGGAGAGAATCGATGTGAGACTAACGATGCCTGTTGACAAATCATCTAGAACAATAACCCTAGTAGAAACAGATAAAGATACTGGGGTATTTGAGGCTGAGGTAAGTATATTAGCTAACTTAACCACAGGCTTTAACAGAACTAGCAGAACTCTAGCACTAGAATATAACGATGTTGATGAAGGAGTAACTGTTACTGAGGACGTGAAAGTAGAATTTGACACTGCTGAGGTATCAGTGTCACCAAAGGAAGTTGTGTTTGGGGCAGGTGTACTAACTATAACCTTGAAAGATAACGATCTCAATGTAGATCCTGATACCGCCGAGATAAGAAGATTCGGGCTAGGGCCAGGAGACGAATTCATCCTGTTCGTTAACGTATCAGACGGCGATAATAGAGTGCTTGGAGAGCTAATGGTGCTTGCGGTAAATGAGAGCCATAAGATGCCGATAAAGGTTGCGCCTGGCGCAAGTGTTATTCTACTGCTGATTGAAACGGGTAAGGATACTGGAGAGTTTACTATGAATATATCTCTAAAGGACTTCACGATACCCACAAGTAACACGGAGAAGTTAGTGGTCTTATTTAAAGATTACTACACCGAGGAATTAGAGATATTAAACAGGACAGCAGATGTTGAAGGTAGACAAGTGAAGCTTGAGGTAGATAGAGATGTTGTTCCGGCATCACTTAAGAATGTTAAGATAAAGATAACTGTTGAAGATCCGTCTAAGAATGTTGATGAATTCGCTAGAGACTTTGTAGATGTAACCGTTGCCTTATATAATATAACCGGTGATCTTGTAATAAGCAATGATAGCGTAAGATTAACGGAGACTGGTATAAATACAGGAATGTTTGAGGGCGTGTTTGAAGTACCTTCCACAAAAGACTGGTTTGGTGATCCCAGGAATGTTGTTGGAGGTAAGTTAGTCATATCCTATACAAGCCCGGCTGGATCAGATAAAGTGGAGCTAGATATTGAGGTCTCTGACGCTACATTAAGCGTCAACGTTACTCAGGTGAAGTTTGGAGACATTATAGAGGTTATGGTCAATGATCCAGACAGCAACATCGATACTGAAGTAGCAGATAAATTAAATGTTACGGTAAGGTTTGTTGTTGACGGTACTGCGGATTCTAAAGAAATAACCCTTACAGAGACAGATAAGAACAGCGGCATATTTAAGGCTACACTGGTTGTTGCTAAGGATGGAGACATATTCTCTGATCCAGGAACACAGATAACATTCTCCTACACAGATGAAACATCCTCAGTTACGAGCCACGCTGATACCGAGTGGAGAGAACAGACGGTAGCACAAAGCGTTGCTGTATCATCATTCACTGGTGAGATACAGACGCCTGAGGCAGGTGCAGAGTTCCAGCCATTCGCTAAATTCAAAGTAACTATAAAGGATCAAGACGCTAACGTTAACGCTAAATCTAAGGATAAGGTTGGATTCTCAATAAGACTGCCTGATGGAAACACAGTGCCCTTAATAGCTGAGGAAACCGATGTCAGCTCTGGAGTATTTGAAAAGGAGGTTAGCATACCCAACGATATAACCGCTACCCCAGAAGACCTTGTTGGCGAGACCATACAGATAATCTACCAGGACAAATTTACACCTGCAGGTGTGCAGAACATAATAGTGAATATACGAATAGTAGCTTTTGACGGTGAAATCTCGCTAGATAAGGAGTCCTACAATGTTGGCGATGTCGTAAAAGTAACTGTAAGGGATCCTGATGCCAACAGAGATCCCGACAAAGTAGACACCGTGACGGTTAAGGTTACTTCAACATCTGATCCTGTTGGGCCACCACCGATAGTGCTGAGAGAGACTGGTAAGGACACAGGAGAGTTCGTTGGATTAATAGTTATATCCGATAACCCAGCAGATCTAGGAGCAACTGGCAAGATATTCGCAAGAGTTGGAGACACAATAACCGTAACATACACAGACAAGTTGCCAGCTGACTATCCAGCTGTGAAGTCTATATCTGTATCAGCAACTGCTAGAGTCGGTGTATTCGTGGAGAAGCCTGTACAGACTGAGGAGGTTAAGCCTGTAGATCCACAGACAGGCCAGGAGGTAACGCCGAAGGTTGGCGAGACTGTATTCATACAAGTTAGAGTGAGGAACACTGATCCTGTTGAGAGGACATTTATAGTTATAGTGCAGATATTAGATCCAGACGGCGTACCAGTATCGGTGCAGTTCCAGCAGGTAACACTGGCTCCAGGCGAGGAGAGAGTGCTAGGATTCGGATTCACGCCACAGGCAGCAGGCGACTACACGGTACAGGTGTTCATCTTCAGAAGCCTTGATGACCAGACGCCACTCGGCGAGAAGACAGAGCAATCAGTAACTGTAGAGGAGTAGGCCAATGGTGGTTAAGATGTTCAGAGCCATCCACACACTACCAATAGCGCTAATAGCGGTGCTGACGATAGCCTTCATATATCCGGTGGCTCTAGCGCAGCTCACCGTTACCACCGATAAGGATATGTATTCGCCTGGAGAAACAGTAACTATACAGGGTAGCGGCGCTCTCCCTGGAGTGGATGTCAGCATCTCGGTAACTAATCCTAGAGGAACCTTCGTATTCTTCGACGTGGTAGTAGCAGATTCCCAAGGAAACTTCATGACATCATTTAGGCTACCCACCAGCGAGACAGCGACATTCCCGTTTGGAACATACACTGTGAGGGTTCAGCAGGGAGCATCTGTAGCAACAACAACATTTGAGTTCGGCCTGTTCGCCTCCATAACGGGCGTTGTCGTGGATGAGAACGGCAACCCCGTGCCAGATGCCGAGGTTAGGGTTAGCGAAACTGGCGTTGTCGTGATGACAGATGAGGAAGGCAGATTCACTGTAGCCGTTGAGCCTGGACAGACATACACTCTAGAGATAACAAAGCCTGGATTCAGCAAGGTAACAGTTACTGTGCAGGCTCAGGAAGGCGCTAACGACGTTGGCGAAGTCCAGATAATGTCTCTAGCAAGCATAATCAGCGAGCTCCAAGAACAGGTTAGCCAGCTAACACAGCAGCTTCAGCAGGCACAGCAGGAGCTGCAAAACACTAAGGACCAGCTGACACAGGCTCAGCAGGCTAACGAGCAGCTACAAACACAGATTGAGCAGCTTCAGCAGGAGCTGCAGCAGGCCAGGGATCAGCTAGCTGAGACACAACAGGCTCTACAGGAGGCACAGCAAGCCCTACAGGAGGCGCAGAACCAGCTAAGCCAGCTAAGAGATCAGCTAGCTCAGCTACAGCAGGCTAACCAGCAGCTAGGTTCACAGCTGCAGGCTCTACAGCAGGATCTTACTGCGGCTATAGGGGATGTATCATCAAAGCTCGATGAGGTAAGTAGCAAAATTGATGATGTAGGTAGCTCGGTAAACAGTGTTGGTGATGCTGTAGACGCGTTAAGTGGCGCTGTTGCTGATGTGGGTGCAGCGGTTAGCGATGTGCGGTCAGCTGTAGACTCGGTATCAGGCAAGCTTGATGACCTAGCCGCTAAGGTTGATGAGATGATCAATGCTGTCCAGGATGTCAGAACGTTAAGGCAGGACATTGAGGGTCTAAGAAGCGATGTCAATGGTTTAAGATCAAGTGTTCAGGATGTCAGATCAAAGCAGGATGAGCTATCAACCACTCTGGGAGAACAGGTAAACGATGTTGGAGCTAGAGTAGACAGCCTGTCAATGGCAGTATATCTAGCTGTTGTACTAGCGCTACTATCATTCGTGTTTGCCCTGCTGACATTCCTATCAGTGAGAAAAGCAATAGCCACCAAGTAAAGCTGGCTATAGAAAAGAGATTTTTTAAATTAAATTTCTTTTTTATATAAATCTATAGAAATTCTACCTATAATTTAAATCTATCCGAACTAATCATTAAAATATTGTTCACGATCTAAATATAATTATATATATTAATCTCATGCTAAACAATTATCGGTATGTATAATGTTAGTAATAGCTCTAATCAAAGGAGTACCAGCAAACACAGCTAACGTGGTGTCTATAGGAGGGATACTGAGAAGAGAGGAGATGGATATAGTTCTCAATCCATACGATAGGAAGACCCTTGAGGCTGCCGACTACCTAAGAAGAAGGGTTGGAGGAAAGCTTATAGCTCTATCTATGGGACCCCATCCAAAGATAATACCTATCATGAATGAGCTCTTTCAATTCGAAGTTGAGGGTATAGATGAGGCTGTTATAGTTAGCGATAGAAAGTTGGCCGGATCAGATACTCTAGCTACATCATATGTTTTAGCCAAAGCAATAGTCAAGATTCTAAAAACACATAGGGAAGCCGTAGAGGGGGTTAGAAGGCTTATCGAGGAGGGAAAGTCTCCAGAGGAAGTATTGGGTTTTGCCGAGAGGCTCTATGGTGAGAACCTATTACCTAATATAGTCTATAATGATAAGCCCTCCATATCTAAAGATTCGATAGTTGTAAAGCTGGCTGAGGGCTCTATTGATAGAGATCAAGCAATCGCCATGCTCAAGAAGGTGGAGGAAAAGATATATAGAGACTTCACCATATTTGCCGGAATGAAAGCTTCCGACGGCGAGACAGGCAATGTTGGCCCACAGGTTGCCGAGGCATTAGGTGAAGAGCTCAACACAACTATACCTCAGGCAACATTTGTGCTGGACTACGAGTATAGTAGCGAGAACAATACCTTAATTGTCAAAAGAAAGCTTCTAAAGTATATCCAGGTACTTAAGGTGGATATACCAGCTGTATTAACAATACATCAAAACTATAGGGCTCCATCAATATCGCTTGCTGGGAGAAAAAGCGCTAGGCTATGGATGTATAGGGGCAAGTCAACAGATATAAAGATCTGGAATGCAACCGATATTGAGGCTAAGCCCAACAGAATAGGTCTTCCAGGATCACCTACTGTTGTAGGCCCCGGTGTGGATATCGGTAAGCCAAAGACCCTTAAGATTGTTGGCAGGAGTATTGTTGCTATAAAGGATATTGGCGAGATCACATATAACGGCAGAAAGCTTGGCCCCTTCAAAGCTGGTGATGTGATAGATAATGTTCCCCAGGATATTTTAAATGATCTGATGAATAAGGGTTTAGCTAAGGTGTTCTCGTATGAAGACTTGGTGGATGAATTGATCAAGGAACTAAAAACATAAATAATCCAGGGTGAAGGCTACATGTCTAACCAAAAGATTCAGTTTCTGGAACCCACACCGGACCTCGAGAAATATAGAGATGTATGGGTATTTATAGAGCAGGTTAACGGGGAGATAGTAAAATACAGCTATGAGGGAATAGCTGCGGCAAGGAAGATAGCTGATAAAGTATCCATGAAGGTTGGGGCTATCGTTATAGGCTATAAAATAGATGAGGGGGAACTAAGGGAACTCATATATAGAGGTGCAGACTATGTAATATACTCTGACCATGAGCTTCTGAAAGACTATAACCCGCTTTCATATACACCTGTTCTTGTAGAGATCGTTAACAAGTATAAGCCCTGGGCGTTCATATTTATGGCTGACGAACTGGGAAGAGATCTGGCTCCAAGAGTCGCTTATAGACTTAGAACAGGTCTCGCAACAGATAATATAGATTTCGAGGTCGAGGACTTTTTCCATGGGTTGCTAAAAGAAAAGTTCAGTAACATACTTGCCCAGGTAAGGCCTGACTTTGCCACTAGGATAGCAAAGATATATACACCGAGGCATAGGCCTCAGATAGCTTCATTGAGACCGGGATACTTTAAACCTTTAAAGGAAGATAAATCTAGAAGTGGGGAGATCATAAAGTACGAACCCAAAATCCCAAGCTACCACTCAAAAATAAAGGTTCTATCACTAGAGAAAGTAGTTGATAAAGGCGAGAAGCTATCTGAGGCGGATTTCATAATAAGCCTAGGTCTCGGAATCCTTAGAGATGCTGAGGGTAATCCTGGAAGACCATTGGAAGTTGTTGAACTAGCTAATAAGATAATAGATCTAGTTGAAAGAAAGCTAGGTGTCAAGGCCGCTTTGGGCGCATCTAGAGCCCTAATTCATGCCGACGTTAGCGAGTTAAGGGATATTATAACTCCAGATCTTCAGATAGGGCAAACTGGGAGGACAGTGTCTCCTAAAGTTTATGTTGCTGTAGGTATTAGTGGGGCTATACAGCATAAGGTGGGTATGATGAGATCAAATAATATAGTTGCTATAAATATAGATGAGAAAGCCCCTATATTCGAGATCGCCAACTATGGGATTATAGAGGATCTATATACAGCTCTACCAAAGCTATATGATATTTTAAAAAGGAAGCTCGAGGGTGAAGAGTGATGGATAAGTATGATGTAATCGTGGTTGGAGCAGGTCTAGCTGGGTCTGCGGCTTCATACTATCTAGCTAAAAAGGGCTACGATGTCCTATTGATAGAGAAGGCTAGGGTTCCTGGTCAGAGGAATGTTTCTGGTGGAGTGATCTATGGATCATATATTGAGGGATACGGCTTAATAGATCTAGTACCTGATTTCGAAAAGGAAGCACCCCTCGAACGTAAGGTAAACAAATATAAGTTGATTGTGCTAGAGGAGCCTAAAAAGATTAACGGTGAGTATAGATACAAGGTTGCCGAATTTCCCGATGAAAGCTTTATTGGCAGAATTATACATGGAAACATAAATACTGGTCATGACTATACTGTTTTGAGATCTAAATTTGATCGCTGGTTCTCAATGAAAGTTGTTGAAGCAGGTGGAATGCTAGTAACGGGGGTCTCTGTAGAGGATCTTATTATAGAAAACGACAGGGTTGTAGGAGTCAGAACAAGTAAAGAGGAGGCGTACGCCGACCTGGTTATAGACGCTAGTGGGGTTACAAGCACGCTGGTTATTAAGGCAGGATTAAGGGGTCCCCTAAAGCCCGACCAGGTTTATCATGGGGTTAAAATGATCTTTAAGATGGATCCCGGCGAGATAAATAGAAGATTTGGATTAAAAGAAGATGAAGGAATCGCTATAGCTGTAATGGGAGACTTTCTGAAAGGAATGAGGGGAGGAGGATTCATATACACAAACAAGGATACCCTCTCTGTCGGGTTAGTAGTTAAAGTAGACTCGATGATTAGATCTCTCGAAAATAATATAAAGGCTATAGGTAAACCCCTAGATGTCCTTGAGGAAATGATCAGCCACCCATACCTATCAAAACTTTTTGAGGATGCAGAGATTGTAGAGTACTCGGCTCATAATATCCCAGTAAGCTATAGATGTCTCCTTGAAAAGCCCCTTACCTCAGGCTTCCTTGTTGCTGGTGACGCCCTCGGATCATTTGTTAAGTTGGGAGCTCTAATAGATGGTATGAGAAGGGCTATAGCTACAGGTATAATGGCAGCTAGAACATATGAATACGCCAGGAAATACGGTAGTTTTGATGAGTCCACCTTAATGATCTATCTAGATCTCCTTGAGCCAATCTATAAAGATGTATATAGATACAAGATCAACAGCTACCTAACCGAAAGTTGGCTGGCATATGGTTTAGGATCTAAGATAGCTCTAAAAGTCTTTGGTAAGGAATCAACAGCAAAGAGCTATAAGAAGGTGAATGATATAGATGCAATACAGAAGATCCAGAATCTAACAGGGAAGCTTGAATACGACGAGGACAAGATATATTCCCACATCAAGGTCAATTACGAGCTAGCCAATATAGATCCTAAAAAGCTTTGGGTTCCTGCATGTCCAGTCAACTGCTACACTATAGTTGTTGAAGGGAAAGGTGTGTTTGCATCGTTTAAAGATCTATATAGATTCAACCTCATGAAGCTTAAAAGATCGGGATCATACGATGAAGAGAAAATGGAGGAGCTAGCGTTAAGGGAGACATGGAGCGATATAGCTAACGCCCAGCTAAGATTCGATCATGTAGCATGTGTAGCGTGTGGAACCTGCTGGGTTATTGGGCCACCAAACGTTATACAGTTTGGGCATGAGAGGGAGGGTCATGGGGTCAAGTTCAAGTATGGTTAGAAATGGGTAAAAAATAAGAGATTTATATTTTAATTGCCTCTATATTATTTATCCTGCAGAAGTATTCTAGATATCTAGTTATATCCCCATACACAACAACTATATGATTTCCAAGCGATTTGTTTAGAAGCTCCATTGCGTCTCCGTCGACCTTTACCAGTATCTGTGTTCTACATAGATCGTCTCTCCCAATCATGCCATTAACTATTGTGCCTGTCCCAAACATCATTTTATCCAGATCTTTTCCTCCTATCCTGGCAAACGTAACTTTTTCTCCATCCTTAAGTTTACCTCTAATAGCTACTGTTCTATCGGTTTCATAGTATGATAGGATCTCTGATTTGGACTTATCGATCATTTTAGTAGGAACTGTACAGTGGGAGAATATTACCGTGTTGTCTTCTCTATTGATCTGTGTTAGATTAGCCATAAAGGATACCTTTCCAGTCAAGTAGTATATAATGAGTTTAGTTATAACAGCATCATGCTCACCCTCATAGTCTGACGGATACCCGTCATCGCTCATTAGGGCAACACCTAGGTATGGTCCCCAATCCCTGAGGCTCTCATCAAGCATGTCTCTGGCTTCAACAGCCAGTGAATGTAGATTATATTTCTTCGCTATCTCCTTCATAGCTAGATAGAGCCTAACCGCTTTATCAAGGTCCTCATCGCTTCTATTCACTCTGCCAAACTCGCTTTTGAGCTTACTAACTATATCCGCAACGCTATCTTTGCTTATAGATTTGGCTATATTAAGCATCTCCTCCCACGGCACCCTAACTAGCTCTAGACCTAATCTCTCCTTAAGTATTTTCTCGTCTCTCCTAATCAGGATCCAATGCTCATGATCACCTATATGCCCGAATCTGGATTCCTTAAGCATCTTGGATGCTTTAACCGCCTTTATGAAGGGTTCCAGCTTGTTTTTCACTTCGGATAACGTGCCGTATTCTACAGCTACATCCATGCCCATATATCTCAATGCTGCTATAGCCTCTCTAACAGAAGCCAGGGAGTTGTGTGTGGGCATAGCATATATGAGAGCTGGCTTCCTTGAGTTTGATACGACATTAAGGATCATTCTATCAGTGCCCCCGCTCCAGACGAACACGATTAGATAGTCTATCTCGCTAGAGATCTCTCTACCAAGCTTCTCGGCATCTTTATAGCTGGTTACTATAGGGTAGAATTTGAGCAAATCGCTATAATCACTCAGCGTTTTCTTAACATGATCATATGTTTCCCTAGCAAACCTCTTCTGTATATCTGAAACGGCGGAGGCTACAGTCACAAACCCTATAGAGGTCAAGACGCACCACCAAACCTATATTATCTATATTAAGTAATATTCTTCATAATACTGAGATATATAGGGCTAGGCCTTGGACTACATATCGCTTACATCCAGATCTAATGTATTGATACTTCAGCTATCTAGACCAGAGAAGCTAAACGCTATAAATAAGGGTATGTGGATCGAAATCAAAGAGGCTATAGATAAGGTATGTATGGATGAGGATAGCTATCTGGGTATAGTCATAACTGGCTCGGGGAGAGCATTCAGCTCCGGGGATGATATCTACGATATGTATAGCTTAAAGGACTATAGTGACTCCAAGGAGTTTTTTAGCCGTATCTACTCTGTATTTAGGTCTATAGCTCTATGCATCAAGCCGATTGTTGCTGCAGTTAATGGCTTAGCTGTTGGTGGCGGGGCGGAGCTTCTGCTGGTTGTCGATT
Source organism: Desulfurococcales archaeon (assembly GCA_015521765.1). Lineage (GTDB taxonomy): Archaea > Thermoproteota > Thermoprotei_A > Sulfolobales > AG1 > WANO01. The sequence continues at coordinate 5,186 of WANO01000018.1, read as the reverse complement.
CCGCTGTAGCAATTAAAGATGCATGGTTTAGTTTTCCTGAAGGACTTCTAGGTTTGATTCCTCCTGTACTAGCTACTATTGGGGTGAGCCAATTCGGGTTTAGGAGAGCTAGATATCTAGCTCTAACTGGTAGAAGAATTACCGCTATGGAAGCCAGAGAGCTTGGCCTAATCGATGTTATTGTGGATGATAGATCCATGCTTATAGATAAGGCTATAGAGATTGTGTATGAGATCTCTAAAATACCTGCAAGCGCTCGCAGAGAGATTAAGAGGCTAACCGTATTGGGTTATCTAGATCTATTAGAGAGGTCGATAGATTCATTAGCGAAACTAGCGGTTGAGAGAGACGCCAAGCATCTAATGAAGAGATTTATTGAGTCATGAATGGGTTCTGGTTACAGCTCCTTCATCAGCCTGCGATACTAGTGATGCGTATTTAGATAGTAGGCCCTCCCTATATCTTGGCTCTATAGGTCTCCATCTCTTTAGCCTCTCCGAGATCTCTTGCTCAGGTACTAGAATATCCAGTTTTCTAGATGGTATATCTATAAGTATCTCATCATAGTCCTCAACAACAGCTATTGGGCCGCCCACAAAGGCTTCTGGAGCTACATGACCGATCATGAGGCCTTTAGTCGCACCACTAAATCTCCCATCAGTAACCAACGCTACATTGTTTAGGCCTGAACCCACGATTGCTGATGTAACCCTAAGCATTTCCGGCATTCCAGGACCTCCTTTAGGGCCTTCGTAACGTATGATCACAACATCACCCTCTTCTATGCTGTTGCTTTCTATAGCTTTAAAAGCTTCCTCCTCGCTATTGAAAACTCTCGCGGGACCTCTAAAAACAAGCTTCTCTGTAGCGGCCACCTTGACTACAGCGCCTCTTGGGGCTAAGCTGCCTCTCAATACTATTATACCGCTATATTTCTTAAAGGGGTTTCCGATATCCCTCACTATGTTCTGGTTGATTATGTTTGGAAACCTGTAGTCTTTCAGGTTTTCCTCGATGGTTTTTCCTGTAACTGTTATAGCTTCTTTCTCAAGTAATCCAGCTTCAAGTAGCTTCTTCATGATCAGTGGTATACCCCCTATCGAGTCTAGGTCGGTCATCACATACTCGCTTGCTGGGCTCAATCTAGCTATTAGAGGAACTTTTCCTGTCAGCTCCTCGATGTCGCTTAGCGTGAATTTCACCTTTGCCTCGTAAGCTATAGCTAGGAGATGCAATATAGCGTTTGTTGATCCCCCTATAGCTAGAAGCACTGTGGCTGCGTTTCTGAATGCGCTGTAGGTTAATATATCTCTAGCTTTAATCCCTGTCTCAAGCAGATTTAAAACAGCCCTACCGCTTTCAATAGCGTAGTGTATTCTCTTCATCGATGTCGCTGCCGGGGTTGAGCTTCCTGGAAGTGACATGCCTAAAGCCTCCGCTATAGATGCCATTGTGTTTGCCGTAAACATTCCTGCGCAAGCCCCAACAGTGGGGTGGACAACTCTCTCCAGCTCTTCTATGTCTTCTTTGCTTAGAGCTCCTCTAAGGTAGGCGCCTATAGCTGTATGTATTGATTCTATAGTTACTTTTTCTCCTCTGTAGAAGCCTGGCTCCGCGCTTCCCCCATACACATATATGGATGGCACATTTAGTCTAGCCATGGCCATAAGCATGCCAGGTGTTGTTTTATCGCAGGATCCTAGGGCTACAAGGGCATCGTAGTAGTGCGCGTTGAACTGCGCCTCGATAGAGTCCGCAATCAGTTCACGGCTAACCAGGCTGTACCTCATACCCTCAGAGCCCATAGCTATATTGTCGTATATAACCATTGTTGGGAATGCCGTCGAGGATCCTCCAGCAGACACTATAGCATCTTTAATGTATTCAGACAGCTTCAGTGTGTGGTAGTTGCATGGACCCGCCTCGCTCCAGGCTACGGCTATAGCTATATATGGCTTGGAGAAGTCTTCATCCTTGAAGCCTATAGACCTTAGGAATGCTCTTTGCGGGGCATTCAATACCCCATGATACCTGGTTCTGCTCCTTAAATATCTAGCCATGGGCGCGGGACCCCGCGGGCTTATATTATATTATATAGGGGTTCGATTTAAGCTTTGCAGACTCGTTATTTTGGTGCTCAACTATATTTCTGCATCGATACACAATATCTATCTGGATGGTCCTTCATGGGTGTGCTGGATAAGATTGAATGGATTTATCCTCCACGCTATGGGCCCGAGTGGGGAAGTGGAGGCATTTTCGGCTTGAAATACCATATGGGCGTTCTATACTACATGCTTGCGTTCGAAGCTACAGCCCATTTTGTTTCTAGCCGATATATGTCTAGATATAGGTTCGAGAAGCTGGGTTCTAAGCCTGTTTCTGGTGGAGACACATACAATGCTGTCGACGCTGTAGATGGCCAGATATTTTTTGGTGGCTGGGTTCATGCTCCAGCAATATATAAAGGCAGGGCTGGTGGTAAGGGGTCATCTATATCCTTCAGGAATAAATATAGCCATGTTCATCTCTACGATGTTTATGATGATCAGGTTGAGCTCATCTGGAAAGAGGGTATGGGGCATGAGGAGGATTGGGTTGGTGAGGTCTCCGAGATTATATACGATCCCGTTGGCGACAGGCTTCTTCTGGCTAGAGCTGATGGCATGGCTAATCTGGGCATATATCAGATCGATAGGGCGGGGGGAAGGTATGCTAGATTAAGCGATGTACCAGCCCTTAAGGGGTCACTGTTCTATGACCATGCATGCTTCGACATGATCGATAAAGCCATACATAGCGTTGTTGGAGTACAGTGCATCGATCTTGTTGAGAATAAGGTGAAAACACTGAAGTTCAGGGATCCATACAAAATAAGCATTGATAAAGGAGCTATCCAGTATCCAGTCCCCGGTGTTGCTGCACAAGGCTATGGTAGATTCATGCTTTTTGTTCGTGGGGGAGTCTTTATCGGTAATCCTATAGATGAGGAGTTTGAGGAGGTTAGGTTCTATAGGCTCTTCGATTTCGGTAGAAGTGGATACTCTCCCAGAAGGACTATGGCTAAAAGCATAGGTGGTGGCGTTTTGGTTGGCTTCAACGCCTATAGCGAGGCTCTAATATATCCTAGGGACGATTTTGAGAGGGAGCTCTCTCGGGCAACAAACACTATTGCCGGCCCCAGCACTCTGGTCTATATATCCCCTCCTACAGCAAGGATCGCTGCTGCGTTTGGGGCTAGAGTAACGGGATTCGAGATCGTTGATGGCAGGTTGCTTGTTGCTGTAAACAATATGGCTAATACATCTAGATACGATGCCCTCCCTATAGATGCTGGGTATAGGGGTTTCACAGTACTTGATCTAGGTATGCTGTATTCCTCGCCGCAAATCAGGTTTAATGTGCGGGGATGGCAGGTTGGTACAGATCATTTTGGGGGCATACCTTTAGCTGGCTATAGCGAGCCGAAACTGGTGATTAGATCTAGCAGGGATAACAGGTTAACCATATATACATACGATCTATCTTTACCGCCTATAGACGCCGATCAAGATAGATATAGCTTGAAGAAGGGAAGAAACACTATAGACTTAAAGGGGCACGGAAACTCAATAGTCTCATTCAAGCTCGAGGATCCTGACGAGAAGACGCTAATAACCATAGACCTGGAGTAGCACAGACAGATCACAATATAGCATCCATCTTTACTGGAGGTGGTTGCCCGCGCATTGTATTTTGGGTATCTGGGGGATTTTGGATGCTTGTGCGGGCAACCACACTGTAATAGTAGCGTACAAGGATAGGCCAGCTCCTCCATAGTTTGATTCTCAAACCGGTTATCGGGGTATGGATGAAGCAGGCGGCATTAGATTAGAGACTATTGATCTGTTGGTTAATAGGGAATCCATAGAATTTACTGTAGGTAGGCTGAGGTCCCTATCGGTGTGGGTTATTTTTAATTCTGGATGCAACCTCATATACTAATTTCTCTATCCTTTTTAGAGCTAGCTCCACATGTTTCCTAGCGCACCAGCCTTCATAGAAGCAGGTGTGCATAGCGTTTCCAGCATTCCATGAATCGTTAGCCCATTCGCCGAGCTCTTCTATAAGATCCTTGGTATAGGCCCAAAGCTCACTGTGGCTCGTTAATCTCTTTTCACTTTTTCGGTAGGCATAGGCTTTAACGGTCAATGCTGTAGCTCCCCAGAGCTTTTCAGCAGCTTGTCTCATGTTGCCTTTATCGAGCTCTTTTCGGGCCTCCTCCAATAGGTCCTCGGCGGCCTCAACATACTCTAAAGCTCTGTCCCTAGGGTCGAGACCCTGGCTGAGAAGATCCACCAAGTATTCGTCAACACTAACACCCAGCTTCTCAGCCTCATCCCTGATACGCTTAGCTAGGCGACCCCGAATAAGTAGCGCCTCTGTCAACCTTGGCATCTCCAAGAATAAAATATAGGCTCCACGGCTAAAAACGGTAGCAACGCCAGAGCAGGGCGTGAACATGGATAACGCTACTGAAAAGTAGCCTATCGGCATTCACAGGGCGGCTTACTGGAGCGGGATGCAAAACCCTATATAATACGCTTAGGAGTGGCGCGGTTGTTTCCTGCACACTTATCCTTTAATAATAATAAAGAAGATGAACGCTTGACTTCCGGCTTCCCACTTCCCAGGCGGCCCTATATACGGACCGGATGGCGGCTAGCAGAGTACAACCGGGGTAGGCTACAATGGAGGTGAGGGTGAGGGTATATGTCCCGAGTAAGAGGGAGGATCCTCGTAATCAGATGGGTCAAAAACGAATCCATACATTTATAAGCGGTACAGGCACGGTGGAGTGATAGCCGCTAAATACATCGGGCCGCTGGAGGAGATGGTGCGTATCTACCAAATCTACAAGTTTATGGGTAAGGTGGAGAAGTTGAGTATGAGGGACCTGTGTCGTCTCGTCCGTATACTTCTAAAAGAGTATGAGAGGACGATAGACGGGATCGTCGAGAAGCTCTATGTGCGTGTGGGTGTAGTTAACTCAATGGGGAGTTGGGAGGACACTAATGGTGGTGGGCCCGCGGGGATTTGAACCCCGGACCTCCGCCGCGTGAGGGCGGCGTCCTAACCGGGCTAGACGACGGGCCCTGTTTAGCTCTCATTATTTTGATTTTGCTCGGGTTTTAATAAGTTTAATT
>WANO01000017.1 GCA_015521765.1 Desulfurococcales archaeon | reverse complement strand
TAGCTGTGAGGTCTCAGGATCTTAAGGCGCTACTCTACATACTCTATGGCGGGGACCCCGAGAGCGTGTCCCAGCATATATCGTGGAGATCTTTCGAATCCCTCACCGCAACATACCTGAAGCTTCACGAATACGATGTAGCGACAAACGTTAGGGGTCCCCCGCCAAGGGGGTTCGAGATAGATGTTCTAGCCGTAAATACCTTGAAGAGAATAGCTCTGGTTATCGATTGCAAACATTGGAATGTAAATAGGTTCTCGTCCCTGGCTAAGGCGGCTAGAGACCTGAGCGAAAGGGTTGCTAGAGCCGGGGCTAGATGCTTCATACTCGCTAGAAAGCTGGCTTCGTTCTCTAGGGCTAGATACATGTACCCAGCTATAGTGACCCTTAGGAGTGGGGATTATATAGCTGTTGAGGGGATCCCGATAATACCTATATTCAGCTTTCCGGATTTCCTCAACAATATAGATGCATACCTGGAGGAGCTTCAGGTAAAAAGATACGGCAACCCCTGCTATGTGGAGGGCAGGAGAAAATTAACCGAATAATGCCGAAAGCCCCTGCTCAAGCTCCTCCTCGCTAACCTCCTTCTTCTCCTCTTCCTCCTGCTCTTCCTTCTTCTCCTCCTTCTTCTCCGCAGCTGGCTGCTGCTGGGGCTGTGGCTGGGCTATCTCTATCCCTAGATCTGCCTTATCGCTTATCGCCGATCCCAGAGCAAGCGATCTGGCTACAGCAAGCCTTAGGGCCAGCTCGATATTGGATTCATCAATCACTCCGAGCTCTACCGAGAGCATCATGGCCCTCATAGCTGCTTTCCTGAGTGAGAGCTCCATGGCCTCTGGCACGGGCAGAGCTATCTCCGACGCCACTGAGAGGGCATTGATGTAGCCCGATGTGAACTGCTGTATGTAGCTCTCTATATCGAGTATGAGGTCCTCTCCCTCGATTACAGTTCCCTCATCATACCCTACAGCTGGCTTGATCTGGATGACAACTGTTGTTAAGCCGAGCTTATCCATTAACGATGACAGCTCTGGAGATATTGTCTGGCCAGGTTTAGCTACCACTGTATCCCTCATGATATGTATCTTCCCCTCCCTAGGCTGGACAGGTATCCTTAGTCTGCCGAACACGCTCATCATGGGGCCTGGAGGAATATCTGTTGGTCCAGCGGGAATAACTATCTCTGTCTCCGCCACCTCTCCGGGTAGAGGTCTCCTATAGCTCTTAACTGATGTCACTATGTGTGTTAGCTCGAAGACGTTGTGTTTGTCTGAGAAAGCATATAGCAGTGGCTGGGTGAGGTAGCTCTCGAGCTTGTCTATATTCTTCAGGCCTAGATCTCTAGCCGCCTTAAGGAATATCTTAGGCTTATACATCTTGACCTTTACGCCCTCCTTCTCAAGAGCCGCCCTAACCCTCTTCACATGGTTTGAATCAACACCTGTTACCGGTATGAGCAGGAAGGATCTTGATGACTTGAGGGTCTCAAGGATCTCGCTGTAGAGTTGCTTCTTCCTCTCGAATGCCGGCCTAACCCTCTCTCCCCTAGCCTCGCGCTTAAGCTCTACTAAGGCCTTCTCGTAGAGCCTGCGTGTTCTCCCCTTCATTATGTCTGCACCTCTACAGGGTAGCCCATTGTTGTTTTCACAAAAATCTTCTTAACCACCTGGTCTAGAGAGACTTTAAGCTTGTTCTCTATATGGTTCAGCACAACCATGGCGTTCTCGGCCAGATCCTCTGGAGACATGTCCTCGCTCCCAATCCTGCCAGAGACGTAGGGCTGCTCCTTGTTTCTGAATCTGGTTACCGATCTATAGTAGCTAATCATGTTGGCTATATCAGCGTTCATGGGTACAGGGATGGGAGCCTTGCCCCTAGGCCCCAGAGCCGGGCCCAGTATCCTTCCAGCCAGCCCCATTAGATCTGCCCTCACCAGGATCCAGTCACACCTCCTCGCAAGATCCTTGGCCTGCTTCCTAGATAGCCCCTGGAGGTCCCCTCTGGTGAGGACAACATCCGCTCCAGCCTCCCTAGCCTTGATTGCCGCATCGCCCTCGGCCACAACACACACTGTTACCTTTTTCCCCAGCCCCTTGGGGAGATATATGGCCTCTCTAAATCTAGCCTCCGGCGACTTAGGGTTCACGCCCTTCAGGACTACTATAAGCTCTACGCTCTGCTTGAATCTCCTCTTCTTGCTTATCTCTATAGCCTCCCTTATGCTTCGGGCAAGCTTCTCCTTATCGATCATGTGTCCCCACCGCTAACTGGAGTCCCATTTATCTCTGTATTTATCAAATATATCTTTATAGGCTCCTGAATCTATCTCCTTAGACACCTCCTTCGGATCTTTACCTTCAACAGTTAAGCCTATGGTGGCTGCGGAGCCCAGGATCGTTTTAACGGCCTTCTCAAGAGTCTTGGCAGTGAGATCCTTCTTCTTGATTAGAGCTATCTCAATAACCTTCTCTAGAGAGAGGTCCCCAATCTTCTTGTTCGCTGGATCCCCAGAGGGCTCCTCTGAGCCCACAGCATTTAGCAGGAGGCTTGTTGTTGTCGGTAGCTTAACGTCGATCTCATAGGACATGGTGTCTAGATCAACTATAATAGACACACCAACAGTAAGCCCCTTATACTGCTCGGTAGCCTTATTTATGTCCTCCACAACCTTGGCCACGTCTAGACCCACCTGCTGGATCGCCGGACCCAAAGGGGGCGAGGGACTGGCCTTACCGCCCTCAATCTGTGCCCTGATAACCTTTATTTTTGGCATGTAGCTGCTCACCAACTGATTTAATTTTAAGAATTTATGCTAATAAGCGTAACATTGCCTGGGGGTTTAAAGATTTTAAATACATGTGTGTAGCTCTTCACTCGGTTATATATAGAATCTCCATGGAGATTTGGGTAAAAGCTTAAAAACATTCTACACCACTTTATATTGGCCAAATATTCGAGAACGTGGAGAGGTGGAAAAGGTATGTCATCCCAGCCGCAGGCTGTAAACACAATACTGGTCGGTAAGAAGCCGGTAATGAACTATGTATTGGCTGCTCTACAGCTGATAAGCCAGGGAGTTGATGAGATAGTTATCAAAGCTAGGGGTAGAGCTATAAGCAAGGCTGTAGATACTGTTGAGATTGTTAGAAGCAGATTCATGAAGGACAAGATAAACGTTAAGAACATCAGCATCGGCAGCCAGGAGATAGAGTCTCAGGAGGGCAGGAAGTCCAGGGTATCAACGATAGACATCGTTATCGAGGTTAAGCAACAGTAAAAACAATAAACCGGCGGAGCCGGCAACACCATTATCAACTTGCTTTTTTTAAACTACGAAACTGTTGGGTTCAAAACAACCCAAAACACCTATATTCTCTACAGCCTTCCCCAATCAAAGAAAATAGCCTCGGATATAGGGGTCATGGGGTCTATAAGGCTTCTTCGAGCTGGAGAGCTGGTAAAGTTCGTGTCCATGGCTACGGTTGTTCTTGAGGTGCTTGACGCTCGGGTTCCTGAGTTTCTTAGGAATAGGTCTTTGGATAGGATTCTCTCTAGATCTGGCATAGATCATGTTGTCGTCCTCAATAAAGTCGATCTCGTACCCATAGGCGTTGTTAGGGAGTGGGTTGAGTACTATAGGTCTCTTGGGTTCGAGGTTGTTAGGGCGAGTGCTAGGGTGGGTGATGTTAGGGAGCTCCGCAGCTGGATCAATGTATACGCCGAGAGACTCAGGGAGAGAGGTAAGGGAACCATAGCTGTTGTTGGGGCACCTAAGGTCGGTAAATCATCTATAATCAATACACTTAGAAGGAGGAGGGTGGCTGGCGTGAGCAGGTATCCAGGGAATCCTGGATACACCAAGAACTACCAGCTTATTAGGCTTAGGGAGAACCTATACATGATCGATACGCCCGGATTCCTCCCGGTCACGGTTGATCTTCTAGAGAAAACCATTAGGGAGAATCCCCCCGAGAAGATAGGGGACGCCGAAAAGATAGCTATAAAAATCATTGAGCGCGTTGCCAGATTCGATAGATACGCTATATTAAAGGCCTACGGCATCTCAAGCTCCGATCCACTAGCTATTCTTGAAGAGCTGGCCAGGTCTAGAGGCTGGATCTCTAGGGGGAGCGGCGAACCCCTTATACGTGAGGCATCCCTAAAGGTTATTAGGGACTATCTCGAGGGGAGACTCAACTTCTATACGCAGCCATCTAACTGGAGGGATTATCTGGTTAGATCCCTGTGAATAGCGTGGGTAATAACGTTATATTTTGGGTATCCAAAATCTGTTAGTGGGGTATAATATTTATGGTTAGGGTTAGATGGCATGGGCACGCATGCTTCGAAATTATTGATGGCGACAGCAACCTGATCATTGATCCACACGACGGATCCTCCATAGGCCTTAGAAAGCCCAGCTCAAAAAGCAGGTTTGTTCTCCTCACCCACGAGCACTTCGACCACAACGCATACCCTATAGTCCTTGAAAGCGGTGGAAGGGTCGAGTCGATGAAGACTGGGGATTTCGAGCTTGGGCCCTTCAGGGTTAGGGGCGTATCTACATTCCACGATAAGGAGGGTGGTAGGAGGAGGGGTAGAAATGTTGTCTACAGGATAACTACTCCGAGCGGGGTGACTATATTCCATGCTGGTGATCTGGGGCATGTTCTAGATCAGGATCAGGTAGCCAAGCTTAAGCCCATCGATGTAGCTCTCCTTCCTGTTGGGGGGACCTTCACCATAGACCATGAGGAGGCCTTCAGGGTTTTCGAGGATCTGGAGGGGAGGATATTTATCCCTATGCACTACTGGATCACTGGGGTGAACCTGCCTCTAAACACCATAGACAACACGATTAAATACGCAAGCTCCAAGGGGTATAGGGTTGTGGAGGTTAATTCAAGCTATCTAGATATAGATCCTGGCGAGCTCGAGAAGTATAGGAGAACCCTGGTTGTATTGAAGAAGTATGGATGAGACCCTATGCCCATCAGGAAGAGGGAGATAGCTGCATACATAATACTGTCTAGCTTAGGGGACGAAAATATAGATCTCCGTAAGGCGCTGGATCTCTTAGAGGTGTTCTATAAGAGGAGGACAGCCCGAAAAATACTTAAAATGCTTCACTCGGCAGGCTTTCTAGAGATTAGTGGTAGACACGTTAAGATCAATAGCTGCAGCGATGCTTTCAGGAGGTATATCTCGGGGTACATTAGAGCTAGAGCTATCAAGAGGCTGAAATCCTATAATATAGGAGAGGTCATAGACTCGGGGACCACGGTAAGGGTTGTGTGCAGCGATCCGGAGCATGAGCTATGTAAAAAAAGAGAGATCTTGTTGGACGGGTTGGTTAGGATAGAGTTTACATCTCCTCAAAGAACTCAATAGTTATTTTAGCCTTAACCCTGGTGGTCGACACTGGCGGTGGTGTGGGTCCTAGATCTACGGCGAAAACAACCTTATTACCCATCGAGTCGGTGAATCTGACCTCGGCAATATATGTTTTTCCTGGCCCCCTAGAGATGTTTCTCAGCACGGCGTCATATATTCTTGAGAGAGCCATCTGGAACGCTACGGGGCTTGAGAGGTCCTCTGGAGAGATCCTTATATCCTTGAGAAACGTCATAACCTCACCTATTTTCGCCTCGCCTATAAATGTGTATTTGTAGCCTTCCTCGGAACCCTCGCTGTTTCTCTCGTCTTTGGCTTCACCCATAATGCATAACCTTTTAGAAGTATCCTTATATAATATATTTGTTATATGGAGATTATTAATATGGATGAGCTCAAAGATCTTCTCGAGGGTCTGAGCGAGGAGGAGAGAAAAGTCATGCAGTACTTTATAAAGAACCTCTCTGTAGGCGAGATCCTCGCGGTTAAAGAGCTTAGGCTCCTCTACAACATCGATAGACCCGAGAGGATTCTCGACTCACTAATAATCAAGGGGTTGCTAGAGAAAGCCCCTGGATGCTTCAATCTCTCAAAGAGGGTTAGAGAGATCCTTAAGAGAACCAGCAAGAAACAAACAACGCTCGCATAGATCCCTGCCCACATCGATCTTCACACCACAAAGCTCACACCTATTCTTGGCGCTGGAGGATAGCCTGCTATCTATGAAGTCTATCGCCCTATCAGCCGAAAAAGCTGTTTCTCTAGACCTATATATGATCTCGTTCAACCCTGATAGAGCGTCGCTCACAGCTCTAAAGACCTCGAGGGCTCTAGCTCTAGACCCTTCAAAGCCTATATCGAGGGTTAAGCCGGATAGATAGCTATATGCCGCTAGATCCTCCTGAGACACATCGTGTATAGGGTTAATAATATGCACCCCGGCTGATGTATCTCTATATAGGTGTGTCTCTATCAATGTCGAGGGGTCCCTTAACAACACCCCTAAAACAGCTATGGCCGGAACCTGATCCCTAGACCTTAAAACGGCAACCTTATCGATATTGATCTTCGTAGAGACATATACGCCCGCAACAGTATCTATCTTCTTAAGGCACACATACCTATCCAGCTGGCTGTCTTGGGATAGGCATCTAGAGATCATTGCATCGATATCTACATACCGATCTGTATAGACCACCTCAAGCTCGCTGGCGAGGTCCCCCCACAATCTACTGTAGTACTTACTGTAGCTAGATCTAGAATCAATAGACACAAGAAGCCTATTCCTGTGATCCCGGACGGATTTATATAGGAGAACAACCGAGGAGGCAAACCATATACCAGGTATTGCTGGCTCGGCAACAAGTATAGGATCCCCATACCTAACCCTCCCAATCCTCCCCAGAGACCTTCTGATAGCCCTAATCAGAAGCCTCTCCAGACAACGCCTACACAGCACCTCTCCAGATGATCTCCTATAGTAGAGATTCCTAACACCGCCGCATCTATGGCAGCTGGACAACGTGGCCTAGTCACCACAGTATATAGACGCCCTAGAATATTCGCAATCAACAGCTATTAAATTATTAACAGCCATCCAGTAACTATTAATAGATGATGAGGCGACTCGGCCCAGACATTATATGAAGAACCGTGTGAGGGCTGAATAGAGATAAAACCCATAGGGTTGCTCTAGATACTTAAATATGGGGGCTAACATAATTTTTATTTAGATGATGATGGAGGTGATCAAGGACCAGTGACTGCCTCCCTCATAGGGATCTGACTATCTAGATCCCCCCTCCCCCCTAACGTATCTTGTTGATGGAGCGAGCGTTTTCGGATGGTTGGCCTTAACCAGATCAAGCCTACCCACACTCGTTGCTGTAGGGCTACCCTTTACTTTTGAAGGATCCCTATAGGCCTCCTCAGCAATCCTATGGAGTATCTCTACGAATCTATCTATCTCCCTCTTAGGCTCCGATTCCGTGAACTCGATCATCAGAGCCTCATCGACTATCGGTGGGAAATACATTGTGGGTGCATGAACACCGTGGTCTAGAAGCCTCTTAGATATGTCCTCTGCACTCACACCTGTATCGTTAAGGATCTTTTTGGCAGATAAAACAACCTCATGCTTCCTAGGCTTCTCCGGACTGTATGGAAGCTCATAGTATGGCTTCTCAAGAACCCTCTTGATGAAGTAGTTAGTGTTTATTATCGTTGTCTCTGCAACCTCCCTTAAGCCCTTCGGGCCAAGCATCGCTATATACCCAAAGGTTCTCAAAGCACTAGTTATATTGCCGTGGTACGCCCTCACCATACCTATGCATTTCCCGCAACTATAGTCCCACCTAAGCTTGCCGCCTTCTCTAACCAGTATGGGTCTAGGGAGATAATCGATTAGATCACGCCTCACACATAGAACACCCCCGCCAGGACCTCCTCCACCGTGGGGTGTGGCGAATGTCTTATGAAGGTTTAGGTGGACTATATCGAACCCCATGTCCCCTGGCCTAGCTATACCCATTATACCGTTTAGATTGGCTCCATCATAGTATAGCAATCCACCGATATCGTGTATGGCTTCAGCGATTTCTAGTATGTCTTTCTCAAAGATCCCTAGAGTATTTGGGTTCGTAAGCATGATCCCAGCGGTTCTGTTCGAGGCTATAGCCTTCAGCGCATCCAGATCTACACAGCCATCCCCCCTGGTGGGTATCTTAACCACTTTGAACCCGGCCATAGCGGCGCTAGCAAAGTTGGAGCCGTGTGCAGAGTCTGGAATAAGCATCTCGTCCCTCGGCTCACCCCTATCAAGATGGTACTTCCTGATGATCAGCGCTCCAGCGAACTCCCCAGCAGATCCTGCTGGAGGCTGAAATACGCATTTATCTAGCCCAACTATCTCGGCTAGCCACCTCTCGGTTGTATACAGTATCTCCAGCAAGCCCTGTACCGTGTCTTCATCCTGCAGGGGGTGCAGAAACTCTATCTCGCTGTTTAGCGCGAGTGCATCGAGTATCTTTGGGTTATACTTCATGGTGCATGATCCCAGTGGGATCATGCCTGCATCAACACCAAAAGACATTTGGGATAGCCTAATGAAGTGTCTAACCACCTCGAGCTCGGATAGGGACGGTATGTTTGGCTCTGTTTTTCTAGCGAGCTCTTCGGGGACCTCTAGCTCTATATCTTTAAATTGGTGCGTGAAGGGGACCTCTGGCCCTGAGCCTCTAGCTGTGCTGTTGTCGATTTCTGTTAGTATCTCTACATCCCATTTAGCCTGTCTCCACATCTAGATCACCTTGTCTATCGACTCAAATAATAGATCTATGTCATCCCTGCTGTGGACATCCGAGAAGCAGAACAACCCGCAGTTGCTGAACCCCTTGAGGAGGGGATCTAGCCTTATTCCAGGATATATACCCTGATCCACAAGCCTTCTGTAGATAGTGCCGTAGTCCCCTCTAAATCTGATGGGGACCTCCCTATAGAAGTATCTTGCCCCTATAGCCAGATTCATGTACTCCCTCCGCCTATAAATATGATCTATAGCATACCTAGTTTTCCTAGCGATAGTTTCAGCAAGCCTCCTTAGACCGCTCATTCCGAGGTAGGATATATAGATCGCGGCCTGCACAGCCATCAAAGCGGCGTTAGTGGTTATGTTGCTTGTCGCCCTCTCCCTTCTGATATGCTGCTCCCTGGTCTGGAGTATCAGTGTGAACCCCCTTTCAGACCCTTTTAGATCTGTTGTCATACCCACAAGCTTCCCTGGTAGCTGCCTGATTAGCGACTGATCCCTTCTAACACCCAGAATACCCAGAGTTGTTCCACCATAGTTGAGGCCTAGCCCCAAACTTGCCCCCTCCCCAACAATTATATCCGCGCCGTACTCTCCGGGAGGCTTAAATATAGCGAGGCTTGTAGGCTCTGAGAAAACAATATATAGCGAGCCCGTCTTCCCAGCTATATTCTTGAGCTCCTCCGGCTTCTCCACAATATTCCCTAGATAAGTCGGGTTCTCCAGATATATCGCGGCTGTCTCCCTATCGGCTTTATCCTCGAGATCCTCGAGATCCGGCTGTCCACCCCTGTCTACCCTATAGTATATTATCTTTCCCCCAACCGGCTCTATCCAAGTTTCAGCTACACGCCTGTAGAAGGGGTTCATTATTTCTGGCGCGAGAATAGCTTTTCTTCGAGTCACCCTCATAGCTAGCCTGAAGGCTTCGGCTACGGCTGTTGATCCATCGTACATAGATGCGTTGACAACATCAATCGAGTAGAGCTCAGCCATCATGCTCTGGTACTCGAATAGAGCCTGGAGAATGCCCTGGTTGATCTCGGGCTGGTAGGGTGTATATGCTGTATAGAACTCACCTCTAGAGGCTAGATACCTAACAACCTGCGGTATGTATGTGGGACATAGACCCCCACCCATGAACGGGGGTATTTTAGGCTTCCTATTCTTATCCATATATGATCTGTATATACGTATAAGCTCATACTCAGACAGCGGCCTGCCGAAACCAACCTCCAGATCCCTACGCAGAATCAGTTCCCTAGGGATATCCTCGATAAGCTCATCAAACGACCTGCCTATATACCTAAGCATATCCTTCTTAAGCTCCTCGCTGGAGTTGGGTATCCACACATGATACAAGTTCAGCACCAAGTAATAATTAAATGCACGATATTTTAGATTGATTTCAGATTACCACACAACCACCCTCCCCCACACAGTACAGCTTAAACAGCGTATCAATCGCCTCCGTGAGAGACACAGGGTCTCCAGCCCTGTAGAGGTGCGATACACACCTACAGTCGCTGGAGCCGAATCCCCTTATAGGCTCTAGACCGTTTCCATCGAGCAGGCTCGAGATCTCGCATTCTATCCTTCTATTTAGGAAAGCGATCGATGCACATACAGCTGTTTCCTTTCTTGAAACTATATAGTCTATGTGCCATCTCTTCCTGTATGGGCTCCGCCTCCCGCTATTGAGGCTGTAGTACCTGCTGATTCTTTTTTCAATACCGCTGTAGCCTGAACCAACATATATGTAGTGGCCCTCAGAAAGATCTATGATCCCCAGCGCTCCAACAGGCGTTTTCAGCCTTCCCCCTATGTGCAGGATGAGTATGTATGATCCCTTTCCAGCCATCTCCACGTATTTGGTAGGAGATACCAAATATATTTATATACAGCCCATAATTATCTGTGGATGATAGCGTGCGCACTAAGCACTATCTAGCTACCGGGTATATGGCCGTTGCATTAGTGATCCTATCTCTCCTCTCGCCACTATCATTAGCCGTGTCTACTTCCAGTGCGTCAAGCGATTTGTGGAATGTTAACTTTAGGAGTGAGTCGGTCTTCACAGGCTCTGAGATCGCTGATATGCTTAACGATGCGTACTCATGGATCCTATCTAAAGGCCTAGATCTAGCACAACCATGCAATGGAGGCTCATACAACGTGACTGTAGCCCCCTATGTGGGATTCGGCTCTGGCCTAACATACTCGAATATAAGGTATGATCCCTCTACCAGGAAGGCGGAGTTCTGTATAGACTACATTCTGCTTGATTTCACCTGGTACGACTATCTAGCCCTCTATTCCAGGGAGTACATTTATACTGTGGCGATCCATACAGTTATACATGAGCTCTTCCACGCCGTCCAGAATAGATACCTCTCATACTATGATCCTGACGTCTACAGCGGTAATATATGGATCATCGAGGGCTCAGCTGTAGCCGCGACATACCTTTATTCCAGGGAGCGGGGCTATAATATAGAGCTTTTCATAGCCGACAAGCTAGAGTATCTGGTATCGAAGGATATAGATGTATATTTCGCTTCCAGACTATATAGCGTTGACCCAGTAGAGATCTCGCTGAAATACGGCTACAACAGGCTTTATGTATACTACTACTCACCATTCTTTATCTGGTTTTTTGAGAGGTACGGGTTCGACCTGTTTAAGGAGATCCTATCCACATACAACCCCTCCGAATCTCGAGACCTCACTGGGCTACTCACACAATACTATATAGATATAGCTCTATACGGCTTCACATACTATTCTGAAAACAGAACGGTAACCACCTACCCAACCCCCAAGATTATCGATGGAGACTCAACATCCGTTATTCTTGAACCGAGATCTAGTGAGTACCTCGTGTTTGATACTGGTGGAGGAAGGTATAGGGTTAAACTGTATGGCGATGCGAAGGTTTTCATTGTGGATATCTTCAGAAATAGGGTTTTGCCTGCTGATAACGCTTTATATAGGGGTGATGGTTCACAGATCATTGTTGTGGTTTCTGAAGATAAGCCAGCATCTGTCTCTATAAGTCTAGAGAGGATATATATCTTTGAGCCCGAAAAGCTGTCTCTGGAGCTTGCAGATCTGTATGATGTGGAACCAAGAAAAAAGCTTGTGGCTCTCGAGATATATAATCCCAACGACGATGATGTATCGGGATACCTTATTCTCCAGATAAAGAGTTCTGGAGGGGACCCCATCTACAGTGCCGTGGTTAATGTGAAGGTTAATGCTGGAGATACATATACCGTTGTCTTTGTAATTGATCTTGATAGAGGCTCCTATAGCGCTAAGGCTTTCCTGATAAGAGATCTTCAAGACCAGAGAACACTATCAAATAGCCTGAGCTTCAGGATTAGGACGTAGTAAAAATACATCCTTATTCATTTTCTTTATGCCCTATCTTATAGTAGTATGTTACTCCACCCTTCACCTTGGACCCAACTATACCCATGTCGGACAGCTTCTTTAGCCTCCTATAGAGGGTTGACTTCGGCAGGCCAGTCACATCTATGAGGTCTTTAGCCGTTATCTCACCATACTGGTCTATCGCATCGATGATCTGCTTATCCGTGGAGTCCAGAGATAGTAGGCTGTCAACATCCAGGGGACCTCTACCCCTCACAAACCTGAGGTAGTAGATCAATCCACCGACAACGCCTGAAGCAACCAGAGCTATAGCCAACAGTATAGGTAGCTGCTGAACCACCGAGCCGATAGCTGGAGCCGATCCACGGGAGCCACCATCCTGATCACCGGCAGCAGCACCTGAGCCGCCAGGCCCTTCCTGCATATCTCGAGGCTGGGTAGCTCTAGTCACCATCACCGCACCCTGGCCCTGGTTTCCATCCCCTTCTGCAACGTCATTAACCAACACATACTCGAGTACCCAGCTAGAGTTTTGGGGGAGCTGCATCAATATGTATTCCCCAAATACTTTCAGATCGGAAATGTTTTCAGGAAATGTTATCGGTATGATTGACCTATGTATCTTGACCGTAAGCCTGTCGAGCCATTGGGGAACATTTATCTCTATTCTAGCCACGCCCCTAGCTATCTCCACAAGCCCTATATAGCTTGCTTCGATGCTATCCACACCCTTGGGTTTGAGAATCGCTAACGACCCGTTAGGTAGCGGCTGCGCTATAACCTCAAGTGGTGAAACCTCGAGGGACTCCTGGATCATTGGGACAGGTAGATCTAGTCTGAAAGCCTCATCAAGCTCAGGATCGGTATAGATCGTTAAAGAAACCTCTACAACTCCGTCCTTATCGATCAAAACAACAGCCTTACCACCCCTAACATCAGCGATCTGAGCAGCGGCGTTATAGGATGTAGCAGCATAAAAAACTATCATAGCTAAGAAAAGCAAACCAGCTATAGAACGCTTCAACCCTAAAACCCTATACCTCATACAAACCCCTCAATCCATAGTGTGGTGCCTTATCCTCCTCATCTCTAAAGCAGCTGCCCTACTCTATTCTCTTCATTGTCGACAGCTACCGATCCTCCTCATCATCTTCGTTATCTACATCGCCTCTATCGCTGTCTTCGCTCTCATCATCTTTGGAGTTTTCATTATCGCCTCTATCTCCATCGCTCTCTGGATTCTTTGAATCGTCATCTCTCTGGCCACTACCCCTGTCGCTCTCTCTTTCATCTCTGGAACCGTTGTCCCCGTTATTATCACCATTAGAATTCTTATCTTCGTTATCCCTAGTGTTCTCCTCGCTATCCCCTCTACCAGATCTATCATCGCCAGCCCCACCTTCATCCTTACCAGCCTCATCCTTTCCACTACTTGAATTATCGCTAGCTTCATCGCCTCTGCCCTCATCTTCTTCATCTCCGCCTCTTCCTCTACCCTGCTCATCGCCTTTGTCATCCCTACTCTTGCTATCTTCACGATCTCTATCTGATCCCTCTCTACCAGATCTATCATTATCACCATCACCTCTGCCATCGTCACCACTCCTGCCTCTATCCTCATTATCTCTAGAATCATCATCCCTAGCGCTATCCTCTCTGTCGCGGGCTTTATCCTCATCTCTTCCCTGATCCCTACCCCCAGACTCCTCACCTCTATCGTCATCTTCGCGCTTACCTTCATCCTCATCTCTATCCATGAGCTGCTTCAGATACTCCTTTACTTTATCGATTATATCTTCGGCTTTATCTATCATTGCTGACGCTAGCTCGATATTGTTTTCGGAGGCGTTGGTGGCTAGCTCGATAGCTTTATCCAGTAACTCGAATGCTTCAGCAATCATTTGGAGAAGCTCCTCAGACTTATTGGCTTCTATACTTAGGTTAGCGATCCTCTGACCCAGTCTTTCAGCTATACCCTTCAGCTCTCTAGCCTTAGCCACTATCTCACTAGATCTATCATCCCCCTCTGAAGCCTGATCCCTACCTCTCTCCCCAGAACGGGAGTCATCACCCTCATCACCATCTCTGCCCTCTTTCTCATCCCTGCCGTCCCTACCCTCCTTGTCACCGCGATCCTCATCGCCATCTCTACCAGCATCTCTCGAGAGTTCTTTAATCATTTCCTCGATAACATCTATGATAGCGTCAACCTTCTCAATGGCTAGCTTCGCCTCGGTTAGGTTTCCGGCATCTGCATATTCCCTTGCCTTCTCAAGCAGTCTATAGGCTTCCTCAATCATGGATCTGATCTCTTGAATCGTACCGTTATCTATAGCCCCCCTTAACCTATCTAGATACCTCTCCAACCTATCTAGATCGCGAAGCTTACTCTCTATCTCAGAAGCCAGCTCTCTAGCCCTTGAACCCCTATCCTCACCGCTGTCCTCACCTCTATCTCTACCTCTCCTCTCGCTATCCTCCCTATCCTCGTCTCTCTCGATCCTCTTCTCCCTAGCCTTCTCCATCAGCTCCTCGAGACTATCCATAGCCTTCTCTATCGCCTCCATCAGACCCTCTACCTGGGCTAGAAGCATTCTGGCCTGGGTCACGTTGCCTCTTTCAAGCAGGTTCTCGGCCTCAGCTATTATCTGTAGAGTCCTGTTGACATCGCCATATAGTGTTTCGAGAAGCTCTCTGATTCTTGCATCGGTTATGTTTAGGGCCTCAGCCATATTCTGGAATCTATCTAGCTTCGCTATTAGCTCCGCAAGATCTCTTCTGGCATCTCTAATCTCGCTCGCCAGCTCCGATACAGCGTCAGCATCGTCTCTGTCGCCTCCTCTCTCCCTATCCCTACCCATATACTCCTCCTTCTTCTCCTCAGCCTTCCTCTCTTTGAGCTGCTCTATTAGGGACTCTAGCTCCTTTATCATTATCTTTGCCGTTAGGAGCATCTCTCTGGCTTCCGAGACGTTCCCTTCTACTGCAGATCTATAGATCTGGTTTATCAGGGACTCTATATAGCTGAACATCTCTTCTATAGTTTTTGTTTCATTTGCACCCGCCCTAAACACTATATCCATAACCTCTTCTCTGAGGTCTATAAGCTCCTCTCTAATGTCAAAGATCTCGTCCATAAGATCCTCAATCATCTCCATGGAGCGCTCAGCCATTTCGCTGGCCTCCTCATACAGTCTGAACGCAGCCTCCAAAAGCCTTCTAGCCTCAGATATGTTGCCGGCTAGAACGCTATTTCTGGCCTCCTCAAGAATCTCGAGCACTCTAGATAGAGAGGAGTTAACCAAGCCAACGGTATCGTTGGGTATGGGTAGCCTATTCAGCATGGATATGAGATCCTGTGTCCTATTAGCCAGCCTATCTATTCTGGCCATCAGCTTCTCATCTATATCTAGCTTCTTCTCCTGTTCAAGAACCCTCTTCGCGCTCTTCACATTGCTTATTGCTTGATTGAGAGCCTCTAGAGCCCTGCTGTTGGCCCCGGCCTCCTCAAGGATCTCTTTAACCCTCTCTAGAACATGCTCGGCAACGGATATCGCGGCGAGAGCCTTCGACTCGTTGTCTAGAGTAGGCCCTATAATGCTCTGTTCAACAATCCTCCTAACTATATCGTCTATATCCCTAGACTTATTAGCGATCTCAGCCCTACCAATTATCTCTCCCCACATATCGATATCTCTATCGCTAACCGTTCCATTAGCGATCTTCTCCCTTATCACTTTAGATAGATTCATCAAGCCAAGAGCCTCGGCCTTCCTCAGCAGCTTCTCGGCAGCTTTTAGGAGTACTCTATCTTTAATCAGCTCGGCTGCTTTACTTTCCTCGATAACCATATCCACAAGCCTATCAATCAACTGCGAGAACTCGTCTATAACCGATCTGCACTCGCTCACCGTTTTGTTGGATAGATCTTCCGGAGCTAAGCTAAGTAGCTTTTCGGCCCTAGAGAGTATATCGCTCCCTATAGATACGTTGTTTTCCGCCGCTAGATTAATCAATCTAGATGTTATATTCTTAAACACAGCCACAGCATTAATCAGCCCTTCCGGACATCTATCGACGCTGGCCGCATCCTGATCCGCATTGACTATAGTGAGTGATGGTAGCGGGCTGATAATGATCAGTACTAACATGAGTACTCCAACCATCTTTCCAAGGGGTTTTCGGCCCAGGATATATCCACTCATCTCTCCAAACCCAACTAGAGGTAGGATGGTCCAACCTAATAAAAGACCTGTTGAAGTCCTCGGGAAAGCCCTTCGGGAAAAGGGTGGGAATAGCGGAACAGCCATGAAACATAGAGCAGGCTAGAGGGCTACATCTATAGAGTAGTAGAAAACTACTTCTCGTAGAGCCAGCACTTAACAACTATACCGCTATCCCCAAGCTTGATGTCAGGCGGCGTCCTCCTGCATTTATCGAAGGCGAATGGGCATCTAAACCTGTATTTGCATCCCTCAGCTATGTATTCCTTCTCCTCTATACCCCCCAGCTTTATGGGTTGAAGCCACTCCTTCTTCTTGGACAAGTCAGGCTCGGGTATCGACTCCAGGAGGAGCTGTGTGTAGGGGTGTTTCGGGTCTTTAAAGACCTTCTCTATGGGTCCCTGCTCAACTATCCATCCTCTATACATGATCGCTATATAGTCACTAATATAGTATGCTGTAGAGAGATCGTGGGTTATGTATATGAATGATATACCTAGATTCTCCTTTATCTCCCTAAATATATTCAGTATATTAACCCTGAGAGAGGCATCGAGCATAGAAACCGGCTCGTCGGCAACAATGAGCTTTGGTCTCGACAGGAGTGCCCTAGCGATCGATACGCGCTGGAGCTGCCCGCCAGACAGCTCGTGGGGGTGCTTATACCTAATCTCGTCGAGGGTTAACCCAACCAGCCTGAGGGTTTTATCGATCTCTTCCTCGGGGTCGGCGTCTATATTCTTTAGCTTCATAAAGTTCCTCGATGTCTCGTATAGATAGGAGTACAGCCTCCTCATAGGATTGAATGAGGAGTAGGGATTCTGAAAAACAGCCTGCACCTCGGATCTGAACCAGAGCCTCTCCTTTGAGGACAGCCTATAGATGTCTCTACCCCTATACAGTACGGTGCCCTTGTCCGGCCTGTATATATCGAGTATTATTTTAGCCAGCGTGGACTTCCCGCTACCGCTCTCCCCAGCTACAGTGAATATTAGGGGCTTCTCCTCGAGAACCATTGATATATCCTCTATAGCTTTGAACTTGAAGCCTAGAAGACCATACCTAAATACCTTAGTTACGCCCCTGACCTCCAGAAGATTACTGATCGAGCCCATAGACATCAGCCTCCATCTCTCTCACTTATACAGCCAGCATGAAACAACCCTATTACCATTGATCTCTATAGGCGGGGGCTCCCTAGACCTGCATATATCCATAACAAACGGGCATCTGGGATGGAACCTGCATCCCTTCGGCGGAGATCTTAGATCGGGTGGTTGTCCGCCAAGACCCTTTCTAAGCGACTTATCCCCCAGCTTGGGTAGCGACTCTATAAGGGCCTCCGTATACGGGTGCTTCGGGTCGGATATTATATCGTTGGTGTTGCCGATCTCTACAAGCTTACCGGCATACATTATAATCAGTCTATTGGTAACCATCGCATGTATCCCGATATCGTGGGAAACCAGAACAAGGGAGCTCTTGAACCTCTTCTGGTTCTCCAACAGGTTCTGGAGGACCCCCCTCTGAACAATAACATCCAGCCCTGTAGTGGGTTCATCAGCAAGAACAACCCTTGGCTTCATTAGCAGGGCTAACGCTATAACCACTCTCTGCCTCATACCTCCAGAAAGCTGGTGCGGGTATGCATCTATAACATCCTCCTGAAGACCCATGTCTAGCAGGTAGTCAACAGCCCTTCTATATGCCTGTGCCTTATCTATACCCATGTGTATTCTCAGGTTCTCGGCGAAGTGATCCTTTATCTTCTGGAGCGGATTCAAAACGCTCATGGAGTTCTGGGGTATATAGCTTATGATCCTCCACCAGACATGCCTCTTCTTATAGTCATCATCAACCTTGGTGAGATCGATCTTACCATCACCACCATCGATAAACACGCTCCCCTCCCTAACTATAAGAGGGTACTTAACCAGCCCATAGAGAATCTTCACAAGCGTGGATTTACCGCATCCGGACTCGCCAGCTATACCCAGAACCTCATCCCTATAAACCCTAAAAGACACAGAGCTTACTGCATCAACATACACCTGGGTATCGCCCCTCTGCTGGATATAGCCGCCCCTCAGCCTATCAACCTCCATAACCGTTTCCGGGTAGCCGCTCAACCAACCCACCTCCTGTGTTTAGGATCTAGATACTCGCTTATCCCAACAGATATAAGGTAGAGGCTTGCGAACAGCACTATGAAAACAACTATAGGTGGGAGAACCCACCACCATATGCCCCGGAAGAACGCGCCGAAACTCATCATGGACCAGTAAATCATAGTGCCCAAAGTATCTTCAGACAGTATAGAGAGCCCCAGTATGGCGAGCCCGACCTCCGCGCCTATGGCGTATAGAACCGTGTTGGTCGCATTGATCAGGTGCCACCCGAATACATGGGGCATTATCTCTGTCATCAGAACCTTGGAGGTCCTCATACCGGATAGATACGCTACAGATATAAACTCCCTCTCCCTGAGGCTAAGGATCATGGCCCTAACCTGCCTAGCCGGCCAAGGCCATGATGTTATGGAGATAAGCATCGCCATGAGGGGGAACGTCATGTACTCCTTGAGGAGCATAGCTAAAACAACGAGAAGGGGTAGCTGGGGTATAACCACGAAGGTGTCGGTTAGAAACATGAGGGTTTTATCAACCAACCCCCCTCTTATCCCCGCAACCATACCTATGAATAGCCCTAGGTGCGATGCTATAGCCGCCGTTATGAGAGCTATCACCAGCGAGTTTATAATCCCGTTGGTCAGGGACCAAAACACGCTTCTGCCGTTGCTTGTTGTTCCAAGAAGCATATCTATGGACTCTAGAGATGGCTCCCGATCCTTTGGGAGGCTGTACCAGAACTTGTAGTCTGGTGGTGAGAACACTGATAGGGATCCGAATGCAACTATCGCTATAAACAGTATCAGCCCTACCCTAAACTTCACGTTTGATCTATAGAGGTTCCTTATCGGAGAGTATATCCTATACAGCTGGGAGTTTAGCCTGGCTTTCTCCCTAGCCATAGTATCACTTGTATCTTACCCTTGGATCTATGAGAGGATAGATCAGATCAAGGATAAGCGTGGCTAGAGCGACAGCATAGATCGATAAAGTAACTATACCCAGAGCCGTTGATATATCCCCATTAGCTATAGCTCTATATAGAAGAAGACCCAAACCTGGATAGGCGAAAACAGCCTCAGTAAGTATAGCCCCGCTAAATATGCTCCCCAACGCTAACCCCAGAGCGGTTACCTGGGGGAGAAGGATATTCTTCATGAGGTATTTTCTGAATATATGCTTCCAGGGAAGCCCCCTGATCACTGCATACTCAACGAAATCCTCAGACAACGTATTTAGGGTCAGTATTCTTGAGCTGAGGAACCACCAGCCGAGCATGCTGACTATTATTATCGACAGAGCTGGGAGTGTTGCCCCTCTAACTATACTGATCACGGTATCTATAGTGAATTCCTCGAATATAGTTACCGATCCGGTAAGAGGGAAGAGGGGTATTAGATAGGCGAATAGAAAAATTAGTACGAGAGCCATTATGTAGTAGGGTATTGGGTATATTGTGAGGGCTATGGCCTGAAGGATCTTCGAAACCCTAGACCCCTCATGCACTGAAGCTATAATCCCTATTAGATTTCCAGCAACCCACGATATAATAACCGAGAAAGTCAACAGGCCAATTGTCCATGGAAGCTGTCTCATTATAAGCTCTGTAGCGGGAGTGGGAAACGAAAGTATGGAGGGCCCGAAGTTGAGTGTGAATATGCTGATTAGGTACCTCATATACTGCTCGATAGGCGATCCGGTTAAACCGAACATCTCCCTCAGCTGTTGCCGAAGCTCGTTTAGGGCTGCGGGATCATATACCTGTCCCTGAGCAGTCATCTGGGCAATTATATTCTCTACAGCGTCTACAGGCATCAACCTAATAAGAATATAGGTAATAGTGAATGCCGTGAAGAGAGTTAGAAAAAAATAAACAATTCTAACAAAAAAATATCTTATAATCAATTTAGGCCCCCTAGAATAATTAAGTCCTTCTACCCCTTATAAGGTATCCAACAGCGAGACCAACTATAAGCAGGACAACACCTATAGCCCCAGCAACCGTGAAGTCAGTAACCGTCTCAACCTCTCTAACGGTCTCCGTAACAGCTGTAGTCCTAACAACAGTCTCGGTAACCGCCTTCTCCACCGTTCTAACAACAGTAACAGTAACAGTAGCCGCTCCAGGCATGGGCGTTGTTGGAGTCTCCCTAGGCTTCTCCATTGGCCTCTCAGGCTTCTCTATGGGTAGCACAGGAGGCTTGCCTGGTTGTGTGGCTTCTTTAGTCTCAACATTGCCAGTTGGCTTTAGCTGTAGTATTATGAAGAGCATCTGGGCCCACCAGTAGACCGGGTCCATATAGTAGTTATCTGGATACGACGGCCAGTTTGTCCACACATAATTGTCGTTTATCGTGTAGAACGGTGTTGGGAAGAATCCTAGCCATGGCGTCTCTTCAGCCCATATCAGCAGGGCTTGCCTAGCCAGCTCAACAACTCTGGGATCCTCTGGCGAGAGCCTCTCCATCTCATCTATAATTCTGTTGAGCTCCGGCCTCTTGGGGAAGTCGTAGTTGGCCCATCCAACATTGGGTGCCTGGGGATCGAAATACTTGCTGTTCCACCACTGGATGTGTGGGGTCAGGTCAGCAAGCATCGAGCATCCAGGCCAGAAGGCTCCAACCTCAAACTCTCCCCTCTGCCATCTGGAGGAGAATACACCAGCCTCCACAGGCTCAACAACAACCTCGACACCGAATCTCCTCCACTGATCAGCTACAAGGAACGCTATCCTCTGGGACTCCATCTCGAATCCTGAGGGCGCTGTTATTCTCACAACGAACTTCTCTCCATTGGGGAGCTGCCATTTGCCGTCGGGACCCCTCTTAAACCCGGCCTGCATCATGTACTGCTCGGCCAACTGTGGATCATACTTCCACCACATGGTTTCGGGATCCAGACCCATCTGGATGAGCTTATCCATGAGAGGCTTATAGTAGAGCTCCTCAGCTACAGGCGTCCTAACCACAGGTAGCGCTGATGTTGTTGGGAGTGATCCATCGGGACCTCTAAACGCCTCATAGATCTCCTTGAAGTTTATGGCATGCCTCAAAGCCAGCCTAACCTCCCTGATGTTGAATGGCTCCTTAAGAACATTGAACGCTACACCCTTAACGCATGGGTCGAATGGCCAGGCGAATGGGGGTTCCTTCCTCCACCCACCTATATATGGGTTGTTCTTCCACACAATCTCGAAGTTCTCTGGCAGGAAGGTTCTTATGGCGTCGAGTTCGTGTCTAGCCATGGCTAGAGCCTTCTTGTCTTCGGGGCCGTGGTGCATGAACAACACGTACTTCGGTGCGGGCTTCATTCCATATAGCTTAGTGCCCCACCACTCCTCGTTTCTCTCCCAGAGGAACCAGTTTCCTCCCGGATCAACGGATCTCAAGGTGTAGGGTCCCAAACATACAGGTGGGTAGAACTTGAATTTCAGAGGATCATCAACCTTCTCCCAAACATGCTTAGGAGTTATGGCCTGGTAGGGGGCGCCGTAGATGATTACTGTCAGGAAGTAGTGGAATCTCGGATTAGGCTCCTTAAGCTCAAACACAACTGTGTAGTCGTCCTCCTTATACACCCTATCAACCCACCTAGCGAATATAGTGTTGCCTTGCATACCCTTGGTCCTCATAATCATCTGTATATGGTGAACCACATCATCAGCGGTAAATGGAACACCATCGCTCCATGTAATACCCTTCCTTAGATAAACCCTCATAGTCTTGAAATCATCCGAATACTCGGGAGGTGCAGCAGCAAGCCAGCTGATAAGCTGGGAATTGGTCGTGTTTATATACCAGAGGAACCCCGCACAAACCTGGCTGAATCCGCTAGCGCCAAAACCAGGCCTACCAGGCACTAGATAGTTGAAGTTCTGGGGATCTGAATGCGTACCATAGTGATTCTCCACAACCAGCACATCACCCCTTGGAACGCCTGGCGGGAGCGGAAGCTGGGCCTCGGTAATCTGTGGGACTGTTGTGATGAACATGAGCATCGATATAGCTAGTAGAGCTATTAATGCCGATGTGGTTACTCCATATCTTAATCTATATTGGGTTCTATCCAAATCCCATTCACCATTAATATTTTAATTAAATAGATATAAATCATTTATTTAAAATATTTTAAGTATAAGAAACTGTTTATCTAGTTTCATTCCATTAATTAACTTTATTATATTATAT
>WANO01000016.1 GCA_015521765.1 Desulfurococcales archaeon | reverse complement strand
TATCGGGGTGCCACCTGTTGTGGCATATATCCTGTTGATCTATGCATCTTTTGTTTCTATCGATCTCTAATCTAGCAACCAAACCACATCACCATAGGATACCCGCTTCATTGAGTATTATGGTTTGGAGGCATATATCAGGTGTTAGATGCTTGAATACTGCAGCATGAAGATAGCCGCTGACAATAAGCATCTCTGGAGGCCATCAACGGTTATGTATTCGTTTGGTGCGTGAACCCTTCCACCATGCCCCAGTCCTGCAGATACTGTTGGTAGTCCTATAGAGTTGAAGTGGCTCATAGGAGCTGATCCAGGGAGCATCGGCACTATATAGGGCTTATAGTTGAGGTGCCTATAGGTGGATGCAGCTGCCTTAGCGAGACTGCTATCGGGATCTGTTTTCGACCATCTATATCCTCCGGCTGAGAACTCTATAGATATATCTTTGAAGCCCCTCTTCTCTAGATGCTCCCTAATCAGCCTTTTGGTCTTGTCTACATCCATGTTTGGCACAAGCCTCACATCCAGTAGGGCTTCAGCCTCTGCAGGCACAATGGTCTTTGCATCTTTACCGACATACCCTGCTTTAAATCCGTTTAGATTTATTGTTGGCCTATAGAATACTCTCAGGTACCATTCTCTACCCCTATAGCTTTGCGTATGGATCCCGTACTCCTTGGCGAGCATATCGAAGCTGTACGCCTCCATAAGATCATTGATATACTTGATATCCTTCTCATCAGGCTCAACAACATCATCGTAGAAGCCATCAATATGCACGTTTCCCCTCTCATCAACCATAGAGAGCACCGCCTGCATCAGCCTCACTCCTGGATTGATCAATCCATGCCCATGGGAGGAGTGCACATCAAGATCCGATGTCCTAACCCTAAGCCTAAAAGTAAATATGCCCTTAGTACCAAGCACAATAAGCGGTTTACCTTCCTCAAACTCCCACGCGAAATGGAAGTAAACCCCTTCAGCCTCTCTCAGCTCATCCTCCCTATCCTGGATCAGCTTCGGAATTGATGGGCTTCCAAGCTCCTCCTCACCCTCTATAACATAGACCAGGTTTAGCGGTAGATCGCCTCTAAGCCTCTTTATGATTTCCAGAGCCTTTAGCTGTGCTATGAGGGGTCCCTTGGTGTTTAGAGCTCCCCTAACTATGATCTTACCATCAACTATCCTCGCACTGAATGGCGGGACCTCCCAGAGATCTACGGGATCCGGAGGCTGAACATCATACATGTTATATATGATGAGCCTTCTATCCGAGGTCCCCTCGCTAAACCCATAGACTATTGGGTGTCCCCCGTATCTCAGCAATTGTGCGGATCCACCTAGCCTATCCTCTATATAGTCTTTCAGATATCTAGCCGTCTCCTCTATACCTTCACCTGTTCTAGATACGCTCGGCATTCTCATGAATTCAAGCATATCTTCCAGGATCCTGTTCCAGCTACTTTTTATGTGGCTTACGATCTCGCCGAGCATTATAGATCGTGTTGTATAATAGTTTTCTTGAATATATATTGAAGGTGAAGCATGTTGAATGCCATCTTATAGGCTCTAAGCATGCAGCACGCTCTAAACTCTAGCTTATTAATGGGGTCCCCATTACTGGTGATGGATCATGTCTAAGGCTCTGGTCTCCAGATCTCTATGGAAGATCTATCCTGGAGATATTGAAGCTTTGAGGGGTATCGATCTCAGTGTAGATAAGGGTACGATAACCTCTATTCTAGGTAGAAACGGGGCTGGCAAAACAACATTTATAAAGATTGCAACCACACAGCTTCTGCCAACCTCAGGTAGTGTCGAGGTCTTGGGCTACGATGTAGTGTCTGAGTTTAGGAGGGTTAGGGAGCTGATCGCTTTAATGCCTCAGGGAGGGGCTCTTCCGGGCTATGTAACCCCCTTCGAGTTCATATACTTCTATCTGGCTATGAGGGGATTCAGCTTTTCTGAGGCCAGGAGGAGGGCTAGAGATATACTGGGTGTTTTCGGCTTGGATAGCGTTTCAGATAGAAAGTGTGCGGATCTGTCGCTCGGTACCCAGCAGAGGGTTCTCGCTGCCGCAGCTATAGCATCTGACGCCGATGTTGTTTTCCTTGATGAGCCCACATCTGGTATCGATGTTATTGCTAGGAAGGCTTTCTGGGGTTATATGGATTATGTTAAGAGGTCGGGGAGAACCTTTATTATAACTACCCATATACCCGAGGAGGCTGAGCTTGTTTCTGACTATATAGTTGTTTTTGATCGTGGAAGGGTTGTTGCTCAGGGACCTCCAAGGGAGCTTGTTTCCGGCTTGGG
>WANO01000015.1 GCA_015521765.1 Desulfurococcales archaeon | reverse complement strand
CCAGCATCAGTAGCCATTAGTGATGCCTCGATAGCTATCTTTACTCCTTGGCCAAATACAGCTAGAACCCTATCTATAATTGCTTCTGGCAGAGGTTGATCCCATCCAAGGCTCCTAGATGGAGGGGCTAGTGGTCTTGTGCTCTGAACAATTATCGCGCCTAGCGATTCAAGGCATTTGAGAGCCTTAACATTGTGGGGGTGTTTAAGCCCAATAGGGATTTTCCCTTCGGGACCCCATGTCTCATCGGGTGGATGGGTTACCACTACAAGCTTTAATCCAGCGTTTAAGTCTTTAAGGAGCTTAGCTACTTTGAGTGCGCTCCTACCTGTTTCACTCGCAACTATTAGCGCAGACACGCCCATCTCAATAGCTCTTCGAGCAGCCACATCTATAACATGATCGGTATTTACCTCCCCCTTAAAGCTATAATAATACACTCTACCTGTAGAGATATAATTCTCTTCCTTACCCATCTTCATCCCTATATAAAAAGTAGCATAATATATTATATGACAGGTCCTTCAGAATTAGAACCTTTTAATTCCAGAGGTTAACCATGCTTTCATAGCTACTATTCTCATGATTCTATTTCGGAATATACTTACCTTCTAGCTATAGTGCTTTCTCGTAAAACCTCGCTCTTTAGAGTGGGGATACATAGTTAAGCTTAAATACCCTGGATACGGTATGGTCTCTGGAGGGGATACTTCCCCTGTGAGGAGTGAAGATAGTGATTCGATACCCGTAGCCAGTCTAGCCCGCTCCTTAGCTAGAGGAGCGGGATGGGGCTGCAGTGAGCCAGCCTCAAACCCCCACATGAAGCCCTCAGCCGAGAAGGCAGGCGGAACGGGGAAAGCCCCACCCATCAGGGTGGAGTAGCTCACACCGGGTTTGGGGGGAGTAACACCTTGACTACTGCCTTAAGGAAAGCTTTGCGACCGATTAAGCCTGGTGAGCTAGACAAGGTTCCACCAGGCTACTGGGCTGCTATAGTAGATGGCTGCGTTGTTGTTTGGGCTAAAGATCTAAAGAAGCTACGCGAGATAATGGCTCAGAGAGGTTTCAAGAGAGATGAGTATGGAGTTATTAAAGTTCCAAGCCATGATCTACTAGTTGTCTGAATACAAAGTATGCTCCGAAGGTTTCAAGTAATATGAGAGCGATTCAGGTTAATCCCAAAGGAAAGGTATTTCCGTACGTCTTGTACCGTAAGAGATACTATCCTATTATACCAGTATTAATTGAAGGCGGAGAAAGAACCGTTGTCCACGCCCTAGTAGATAGCGGTGCCACCATAAGTCTCTTCCACACAAGTATCGCCGATGATGCCGCAATAGATTTGGATGATGCAGAGCAAGTGTATCTTGCAGGCGTAGGGGGCTACATTAAAGCATATGTTAAGAAGCAAGTAAATGTATCGATAGAAGAGCTAGGAAGAATCACTATACCAATAGCGTTCACAAAATAAATTGTTTCCGATATAGCAATATTAGGTCGTCAAGGCTTCTTCGAATCCTTCGAAATAACGTTCAGGGAATGAGAGAAAAAGCTAATAATAAAGCCAAAAAAACTCTAGTACACTTACTCACTGATGGTAGTTTGAAAACAATGAAGTAGAAACATGATTAAGTTGCTAAAGACTTCAGTAATGTATTTCAACGCGTTTTTGATTCACGTTTTTTCCTAGATATTTAATAACTCACTACAGCTACTTTAGCAATAGGGATGTTGATTGCAATTGAAAGATGAGTATATAGCAATACGTGTCCCAAAGGACATTGTTGAAAGCGCTCGTATTCCAGAGAGAGAGTTTGAGAGAGTAGCTAGAATAGAGCTCGCAATAGCCCTTTACGCCCGAGGAGTGCTCAGCCTTGGCCAAGCACGTCGCCTTGCCAAGCTATCTAAATGGGAGCTTCTAGAAGAGCTGGCTAAGAGAGGGGTTGAGAGACACTATACGCGGGAGGAGCTGGAAGATGATATCAACTTCGCAGAAGAATAGGGTCGTGATATCGGATTCAAGCCCCCTGATACACCTTTCGCAAATAGGATGTCTCAATATCCTAAAAGAACTTTTCGGCGAGATCCTGATTCCTCCTGCAGTGTACCGTGAGGTCGTAATAGACGGTCTAGAGCGGCCAGGCTCGAGGGAGGTAAAGGAAGCTTCTTGGATTAAGGTTGTAGAGGTAAGGAATATGCATTTAAAGAGAATTCTCCAACTCTCACTAGATGAGGGTGAGGCAGAGACTATAGTATTAGCTTTGGAGATTAACGCTGACCGGGTCCTACTTGACGATAGAGAAGCCCGCTTACAGGCCAAGAGACTAGGGCTTAGGGTGACTGGTACTCTGGGTGTATTGCTACGAGCTAAAAAGCTGGGACTAGTAGGGGGCCTAAAGGAGGAGCTTAATAAGCTTAGGGAGTTTGGGTTCCGCATATCTAAGGATCTCGAAGAAGATATACTTAAAGCTGCAGGTGAAGGCTGAGACTCTTAAAGAGTGTACTAGAGTGCTATAGTAAAAGTTTTTAATATATCAACTTTGAGCTCGCCTAAAAGCTCAGGATCCATTCCAAAGGCCGTTTGTCCTTAAAGGGTTTTAATCAACATATGCCTTATAACGTCTATAGAATCCCTAAACGACCTTAATGAAGGTTTCTACCCCCCCTAAATACCTCTATCCTCCTTTTTCTATGGAGAGTTTATCGAATTATTAGTAGCTGGTACTGCTTCGTTTATGTATTGTATAAGCATCTAAATGTTGTGTTGAGCGCTCGCTATACACGATCACAGATGAATCGTTAAATAGAGCTTATTCACAGCAGTGTGTGGCGGGCCCGCCGGGATTTGAACCCGGGACTTCCGCCCAGAGTTTGCGCTCTGGTCTTCGGGTTAAGAGCCCGGCGCTCTACCAGGCTGAGCTACGGGCCCACCATGCATATTTTATTTTTCTCGATTTATTAATTTAATTCTCTCTATCTCTATACCTGTGTTTCTGCTTGTGCCTGCTTGCTAGATATACGGTGTTCTGTTGGCTTAGAGTTTAAATACGTGTTACGCTGTATGATAAGCTTATTACGTAGGGTTTAGTTGTGGAGCTGATATACTACGGATTATGCCCGTCGTGCTCGAGCTTTATAGAGTCCAGCAGGCTGGAGCTCGGGGTCCCCTGCAGGAGCTGTTTACCCAGCTATCCATCTTTTCTTGTGAGTGAGAAGGATGTCTTGAAGAAGGCCCAGTATATATATTCCTTGCTTAAGAGGTCTGGCTCCGGTGTTCTTGGCTTCTATGAGAATATAGTTAATATGGTTTCTGAGATCTCTTTGTTTGACGAGTTCTTTCTTAAAGCTACTGGTAGAAGGCTCTGGAACATTCAGAGGTCTTGGGCTAAAAGGATACTGTCTGGGGATAGCTTCGCTATAATAGCTCCCACAGGCTCTGGGAAGTCTACACTTCTTCAGGTTTACTCGCTGTATATAGCCCACACCCTCCATAGGGATCGTGCAACCTCCAGGGGTGGGAGGGGTAGGCATGCTATATACTATATTCTTCCCACAAGGGAG
Organism: Desulfurococcales archaeon; assembly: GCA_015521765.1. Classification (GTDB taxonomy): domain Archaea; phylum Thermoproteota; class Thermoprotei_A; order Sulfolobales; family AG1; genus WANO01. Next base: position 14,580 of record WANO01000015.1, on the reverse strand, counting down.
CTTGCTAGACAGACGTATAGGAAGCTCAATGATATGGCTGCTGGGGTTGATGGCTTAAGGGATCTAATGATCCTGTTCTACGACTCCTCAAGCAGAGACAGTAAGGCTAAGCTCGATATGATTGATCGCGGCGAATTCGATATCCTCATAACTACCTCGAGCTTCATCAGCCGTAGATTCGATCTTTTATCGGGTAAAATGTTTGCCTCCATCATAGCCGATGATCTAGATGCTATACTCAGGAACTCTAGAAACCTGGAGAGACTTTTAAATCTAATCAATGTAGCGCAGGAAGATATTGAGAGGGCCTTTAAGATAGCTGTGAAGAAGCAGGAGCTTATGATCGCTAAAGCCGTAGGAAATACTGAGAAGTTTGAGAGGCTCAGGGAAGAGATCGAGATCCTCAGAGCCGAGCTATCAAGCAGCTTATCCGGCAAGACTATAGGGCAGATGGTTGTAGCTACCGCAACCGGGAGGAGTGGAGGTATAAAGTCTAAGATCCTCAGAGAAATACTGAATTTCGAGGCTGGCGGTATCCTTGAGTATGTAAGAAACATAATAGATTCACATATGCCGCTTAGGGATCATAGCTCTATATGCAGCGTTGTTGAGAAGCTTAATCCTGGAACACTGATTTTTGTTTCTAAAGGCTACGACAACACCTATATAGAGCGCTTGGTTGATTCGCTTTCGCAGAGGGGGCTAAATGTCGCTGTTGCTGATTCGAGTAAGAGGACGTTGAGCAGGTTTCTTAGGGGTGAGTACGATGTGTTGGTGGGTAAGGCTAGCTATTATGGCACTATTGTTAGGGGGATTGATGCTCCTGAAAGGATATATAACGCCGTATTCATTGGTGTACCTAAATTTATTATTCCTCTTAAAAATTATCTGTCTGATCTGAGAAATCTAGGGCTTGTAGCCATCTCCCTATCCAAGCATATGGATGAGTTTAGAAATATCCATTCTAGGATAATCAATATTATTGGGAGAATCGGTAGATCCGGGCTGTATGTTTTAAAGAACGCACTAAGCGGTAAGATCGAGCCTAAAGGATATATAGCTGAAGTATACAACGATACCTTATCCTGGATTGATGAGGTCACTAGCTATATAAGGCGTAATAAGGTGAGAAAGCTATATACTGAGAACTCCCTGATAGTTTTGACTGATAAGGGGTACCGCGTATATATTCCTGACCCGATGACATATATCCAGGCTAGCGGGAGGACCTCCAGGTTCTTTGGTTCTGGGATGACTCTTGGTTTGTCTGTGGTGCTCTATGAGTATCCTGAGCTGCTTGATCTACTGTATAGGAGGGTCTCTAGATATATTCCTGATCTGGAGTTTATAGATTTCAGTGATCTGGATCTAGATAAGATCAAGAGAAAACAGAAAGCTAGTAGGAGCAGGCGAGGTGGTCTAGCGGCCAAGTCCTCTTTATCTATAGAGACCGCTCTACTTGTGGTGGAGTCCCCAACTAAAGCTAAGACCTTCGCATCTATGTTTGGATCTAAAACCAAGAGGTTTATAGGGCAGTTCCCGATCTATGAGTTTTCTATAACCTATAAGGATAGAATCATACTTATAAGCTCCGTCCCAACACTGGGGCACGTATTTGATTTAATGAAGACGGAGGGTGTGTACGGCGTTAAGGTCGATGAAAACGGCTATGCTCCACACTACACCTTTATAGGTAAGTGCTACAGCTGTGGAAACCAGTTCACAGTTGAGGACCCATCATCTATCTACTGTAGCCGCTGCGGAAGCGGTAAGGTCAGGGTTTCTATAGATACCATGGATGTTTTAAGAAAGCTGGCTTTGGAGGTGGATAAGATATATATAGCTACCGATCCCGACATTGAGGGGGAGAAAATAGCCTACGACATCTATTCCGCGCTCAAGCCATACAACAGCAATATCTATAGGGTTGAGCTCCACGAGATCACGAGGAGCGAGCTGCTTAAGGCTTTGGATAGTGTTAGAGGTATAGACATCAATCTTGTGAGGTCCCAGATAGTTAGAAGGATCGATGATAGATGGGTGGGTTTTTCTGTAAGCCGGAAGCTGCAGGAGAGCTATAATATGAGGTGGCTTGGTGCGGGCAGGGTTCAGACACCCGTTCTTGGATGGGTTATTGATAGCTATAATAAATATAGATCTAGAATTGGCTACTGGATTTATGTAGAGTTGGATAACGGGGTTAGAGCAAGGATCTTTGTTGATTCTAGAAGCGATGTTGATACTGTATCCAGGATCATAGAGGAGGAAGGTCTCGAGCTTGATGATCTATCTAAAGAGATCAAGAAGATGAAACCCGCCCCACCATACACTACCGATAGCCTCATACATGATGCTGGTAGAAGGCTCAGGTACTCGGCTAGCTTGATTATGAGGATTGCCCAGGATCTCTTCGAGCTGGGATTGATAACATACCATAGAACCGACTCTACCCGGGTATCGGCTAAGGGCTTGGATATCGCGAGGAAGTATCTGTTGGAGAAATATGGTGAATCATATATTTCGCTTAGATCGTGGGGTTCCGATGGCGGAGGAGCGCATGAGTGTATAAGGCCAACTCAACCGCTCGATGTGGAGGGTTTGAGAAAGGCTTTTTTTGAGGGTTCTATAGCTGCTAGCTCTCTAAGTAGGCATCATGAGAGGCTATATGATTTGATATTTAGAAGATTTATAGCTAGCCAAATGAGTGAGTCGAGGGTTGAGTATCTGAGGCTCAGGTTTAGGGTTCCTGGAACAGGCCACGTAGTATTGATTGAGGGTATAGGCAGGGTGCTGGAGGATGGATTCACTAGAATATACAGTATGCATAGGTCTCTACCGGAGAAACTAGCGGATCTTAAAAAGGGTGAGCATGTAAGTGCTAGGGTGATTGGCTACAGGAGAGGCTCGCTATATAGGATACTTACCAGCTCTGAGATAGTTAGGATGATGAAGGAGAGAGGGATCGGGAGGCCAAGCACATATTCTAAGGCTGTAGAAAACAATAAGAGGCATGGATACATTATCGAGACTAAAAGAGGCTATCTTGTACCTACTAGAATCGGGCTTGATGTGTATTCGTATGTTAGCAGGTTTTATCCATCGATCTCTACTGAGAAAGCCACGAGAGAGCTTGAGGCTCTGATCGATAGGGTTCAGAGGGGTGAGATATCGGCTGATGATGCTTTAGATCTTATATTCAAAGATCTGTTCACCAATATAGATAGCTTCAAATATAAGGTTATTTCCGAAAATGTTCCTTACGCGGCTAGGCTAAAGATCTAGATACCTCTATTTATTAACCATAAAGTTATCTAAATTCTTAGGTGTTTTCTATAGCTGAGGATACCGATCACACTCTATGCGATAATCCTAATGAACTAGCTAGTGAGCGAAGCCCCTATCTAAGGATGCATTCCTGCGATCCTATAAGATGGCGAGCGTGGAACGAGAGGTCCCTTAGGGAGGCTAAAGAGAGACAGCTACCGATATTTCTTTCTATAGGCTACTCATCGTGTCATTGGTGCCATGTTATGCATAAAGAAAGCTTTAAGGATCCCGAGGTTGCTGAGATCCTTAATAGATACTTCATTCCTATTAAGGTTGATAGAGAGGAGTTCCCAGATATAGATGATCTATATATGACATCTGTAATCATGGTTACCGGCTCAGGTGGATGGCCTCTAAATGTTTTTCTTACCCCTGATCTCAAGCCTTTCTATGGGGGCACATATTTTCCCAGGGATACCTTTATAGATCTGCTCCACAAAATAGTTGAGCTATGGAGAAGTGATAGAGACAGAATATATCAAGCTGCTGACGAGATATTTAAAGCTGTTTATGAGTATACCAGACTTTCACAAGGGAGTGAGGTATCTAGTGCGCGTGGTGTTTTGGATAGATTTAATGATTTATTTGAGAAGGCATATGTACAGATCGGTTCCCAGTTCGATCCTGAGTATGGTGGTTTTGGTTACTCGATGAAGTTTCCCATGATACCAAGCAATCTATTTCTAGCTAGATACTGGTTTAGACGTGGTGAAAGAGTTGTGGGCAGAATCCTTACTAAGACTGCTGACTCGATGATTAGGTATGGGTTGCACGATCACTTATTGGGGGGTTTCTTTAGGTATACTGTCGATAGGGCCTGGAGAGTGCCCCACTTCGAGAAGATGCTATACGATAATGCTCTTATAGCTAGATTTCTTATAGAGATCTTTAGACTCACTGGTAATTCTGAATATCTGGTTATAGCTAAGAGAACAGTTGATTTCATGATTAACTATATGTTGAGTAAAAATGGATTCTTTTCCTCGGCCATAGATGCTGACTCCGGTGGTGAAGAAGGAGGCTTCTATCTCTTCCACGAACACGAAATATATGATGCGCTGGGTAAAGAGCTTGGAGATATAGCTAAGATAATCTATGGGTACTCTCCTAACAGCCTTATTGACGGCAAATTCCATCTGGTTAGAGAGCTGGATGTTTATGGTCTCTCAAAAAGGCTTGGTGTGAGTGTGGATGAGGCCGCTAAGATCTATAGCGAGATAGAGTATAGGCTCGCTAGGTATAGGTTAGAGAACAAGAAGCACCCGTTTATAGATACTAAAGCTCTAACCGATTGGAACATGCTTGCTGTGGTCTCGCTCGCTGAACTCTATGCATGTACAGGCAATACACAGTATAGAGATCTGGGTTCAGACATATTGAGAAAAACGATCAACAACCTATTTGATGGAGCTAGAGTCAGCCATGTGGTTTATCCTGATGGGGAGATATCTAAGCATGGGTACCTCGAAGATATAGCTGGGGTCGCGGAGGCATCGATACATATGTATATGGCTACGTTTGAGAGCCGATATCTTCAGTATGCCGAGGACCTGGTTGATGTCATCTTAAGTAGCTGGCTAACGGGAGATAGAGTCTTGAATGTTTCTCCTGTATCTAAATTCTATGGTTCCTATACATATATGGATTCACCTACACCAAGTGGCGTCTCTATAGCTGCTAATGTGCTATCATATATTTATCTCTATACTGGCAATCGTGAATATAAGGATCGTGTTAAGGACCTAGCTAAGAAGCTGGATAGCTATCTGTATCAGTCTCCAAGCCAGTTTAGCTATCTTATGCTAGCTCTAGACAATATATATAATCCATCCTACCAGATAGCGATCACGTGTAGGCAGGGCAGAGAGGTTGAGGCAAGAAAATTTATCGATGAAATATATGGGGCATACATGCCCAGAGTTGTTGGTCTATGGAAGGGGGAGTATTTTGATTCTAGGATCCTTAGAGAGTTCTTTAAGGGGAAGTCCGTTACTGATTCTCCAACATACTATATTTGCTATGGATCTAGATGCTACTTGCCGCTGAAGGATCCCGATGAAGCAACAAAGGCTCTATATAGGATTAGAAATGAAAAATAACCATCCTAATAATATATTATTTAGGAATCACACTTCAAACATCTTAACTGCATATTTTACCACCTTATCTATTAATACATCGACCCCTATGCCCGGCTTGTTACTTGTGTGCATGTATCCCTCTCTATCGATTGTCCACGGAGGTTCAACGATGTCCTCTTCATAGTATCTGTTGCTTGCCGATATATCGTTGGGGTATCTAACGTTGGGGAGCGTTGCCAAAGCTACCTGTATGCCTCTTCCTACCCCTGTTTCAAGCATTCCACCAATCCATACTGGGACGCTGTGTTTTTCGGCTATATCATGTATCTTTTTTGAGGGATAGATACCGCCAACCCTACCAGGCTTTATATTTATTATCTCTGCAGCGCCTATCCTTATTGCTCCCTCAGCTGTTACTGGATCCTTGATGCTTTCATCCAGGCATATGGGTGTTTCTAGATACTTGGCTAGTTCTGAATGATCAACTATATCGTCGTAGTGGAATGGTTGCTCGATCATTAATAGATTATAGTTATCCAGCTTTTTCAGATGATCTTTATGCTCAATAGTATATGCAGAGTTAGCGTCAACAGTTAGTGGTGTTTCAGGATACTCCTTGCGCAGCACCTCTACGGGTTCCAGATCGTATCCCGGCTTTATCTTTATCTTGATTCTCTGATAACCCTGATCGAGATAGAAGGATACAACCTTCAATAGCTTCTCGTATGAGGGTTGAATACCTATGCTTACTCCTGAGCTTATCTTGTCTCTAACACCTCCTATATATCTCCATAGCGGTTTAGAGTTAAGCTTTGATTCGAGGTCCCATAGCGCCTCTTCAATTCCTGCCTTAGCCATGTTGTGGCCACGTATCCTTTTAACTATATCTATATCCCAGAAATCCCTTGCACTTTCTATCTCTAGGTTCTTTACTGAGGGAGCTATATAGTCCCTTATAACATGTATTGCTGTCCAAACAGTCTCGTAGCTGTAGAAGGGTTTGTCGTCAGCAACAACCTCGCCCCATCCTTCTTCGCCGCTTGAATCCTGTATATTTATGAGTAGACAATGTCTGAGTTTGGTTTTTCCGAAGCTTGTTTCGAAGGGATCCTTAAGCTCCATAGCTACGTGAAAGACCTTTATTTTCCTGATTTTCATTTTTATAAATTCACCCCGTTCAGTAATAGTTATCTAATTATGGGTATTATGTTTCTTCCACCATAGCGTGTTGTTGAGGATCTTATCGAGATCCTCATTAACCAGTATATACATGCCAAACCTATCGTCTAGATTAAAGAACTCCGATACAATGTAGTTTTCTCGATTTATATAGTGGTCCAGAACCTCCCTCAAAATAAGTCTCCATCTCAAGGCTTTATCCGGATCTTGATCCCTTAATTTGGATATAGATCTAGGTATCACAACGCCAATATATCTATGCCCTTTCTTGACCCATCCAGACACCGACATGCTATCAGAATCGAAGTCGATAACCCTTTCTATCTTCAGATGACTAAATATCGATTTGAGCTCGCCATGTATCTTTCTCTCTACTCTATCTTCTACTCTTGGGGTTTTGATCCACCACTCAATAACCAGCCTATCTGTTGGCATCCCTCTATTTATGGAGTCTCTTATTTCGCCATAGTAGTTGATTTTGAAAGTCCTCGATATCACCCCCAGCTTGTTGACGTTGAAATATGCATTAAGGCTCTGTGCAGGATCATATGTCCATTTAATTAGATCAAATCCCTGAGATATGCACCATTCCCTCTGAGACTTCTTAAGTTCAAACCCCACCCCCTTATACTTGATGTTGTTTAGTACTCCTGTTTGATGGCTGTAGAAGTATAGTTTACCGGAGCTATAGTCCCTGCCTATAAATCCCCATGAAAAGCCGACCATCTCATTATCTATAAACGCTCCTAAAACTAATCCACCGTTCTCAGCTGCTGCCTTTAGAACATGCGAGGGTGTGGCCTCGATCGGGTCTGACCCCCACGCATCCAGGCCTATATCTACGGCCTTAGAGAGTAGATCTGGCTCGCTTATAGGCCTTACCGTAATGCCCAAACCCATCACCTCAAGATGTCTGGTGATAGCCAGCTAGACCAGAAGTTTTGATGCAACATCTCTATAGAATCTTGCTGCTATTCCAATGCTTCTTATATCTACATACTCATTTGGGCCATGTACATTGCCCCCTATAGGCCCAAAATCTATGGACTCTACCCCATGTGGCGAGTAGAACCTAGAGTCGCTCGCTCCCGCACGCTCAACTATATGGGGTTTTATTCCTAGCTTTCTGAGCACCTCGCTGGAGACCTGAACTATTTTTGATCCTCTATCTGTATCAAGATACCCTATGCCTGAAGAGACCTTTATTCTTGCATCGGGCAGGTATTCACCTATAATTTTCTCGATTGATTCTTCAAGCTTCTTAGATGTCTTTAGCGGTGCTCTTATATCGATCTCGAGTATATGGATGTCGTTTTCCTTCCTGTAGACATTCGGGTTCACAGTTATACCGTATATACTTGGGAAATCATGTTCAACACTCAACCTGGTTAGTGGCATTAACGCCTTAACTAAGTTCGTTAGTGATTCATCGATCTCTATCTCTTCACCGCTATTTCCGTCTTCATCAACCAATATAGCAGCGATCTCTTGGGGCAGAACGTTTGATTTTACAAATTGGCCGGTAATCTCTTTAACATATAGGTTTGGATTCTCTATCAAGTCTCTCGCAAGTGATATAAATGGGTGTATGTCCGCGCCCCCTATGAAATACGCTGAATGGTAGCTCCTGCTATTTAGCCTGTACAGCTTCCTATTTGCCCTGCCTCTTATTTTGGTGGTTCTCGATCCGATCTCTACTTTGAGGGAAAATACGTTTCTTCTTCTATTTATAATTGCTAACCCGCTTCCATCACCATTAACCAGGTATGTTGGAGCGATACCCTCGGAAAAAAGCTTCTCTTTCAGTGCTAAAGCACCATTTCTACCCCCGATCTCTTCGTCTCCAGTAAATGCGATGATTAGTGTTCCTTGATCGATATCGATACCCCTTCCATAGCCTTCCAGGATAGCTACAACATTAGCTAGATCGTCTAAAGCGCCCCTGCCAAACACTTTCCCGTCTCTAACTACAGGGGTAAACGGATCTGTCTCCCAGTTCGGCCCTGCTGGCACTACGTCATAGTGTGCCATCAGCATGACAACTGGTTTCCCGCTCCCTTCTATATGGTATAGGGTTTTGAAGCCGTTTCTTTCTAGTATCTTGGGCTCTATCCCATAATAATTCATTACCTCTCTAACCCTAGATACACACTGATCATCTGGCGAAACATTGTTTAGAGGATCATTTACGCATCTAGCCGAGATGAGGGATGATAGATTCTTTACTATACTGCTTTCCAATGGAATCACCCAAGAGAGTTAAGTAGGTGCCTCACATATTTTACCGGTGTATTGCGGATATTAAAAATATATTGAACCAGTCTTAAAAGTAAGTCTATATCTGTGTTCCGATCAGCTAAATAGGGTTGAACCGCTTCAATCAAGTCTCCCAGATATAATTAACCTGTATGCTTTTTGGAGAGCTTCTTCAAGAGTTAAACGCTTCTCTATGTATCTTCCTCTTCTTTTAGCGTATTCCACCGCTAGAAGATGATAGCAGTATTTCCTAGAGCATTTTATAGCTACATTTATTAGGAAGTCTAGGCATGAACAGTACATGGCTGGGATAACTAAATGGGCCTCTGTTGTTGCATCAAAAATAAAGTACTCTAGATCTCTTGAGACTACCTTCTTTATTCTTTTAAACGCTAGCGCCTCGGCAACTCTGCTGTCCTGAGGAGGCTTCGAATAATCTATTCTATCCAGCTCACGCTTTATATCGTTTAGTGTGCATTCATCCATAATCCATTCTATCTATAAATATAATCTGCACTAAATAAATATCGTTGAGTCTATCGAATTCTCTCCAGAAATAAGGTGGAGCAGGAACTGTTTTCGGCTTGAGAAGGGATCGGTTAATTTATTGATACTAATAACTAATAAGAGTGGTTTTAAGCTACTTCATAAAGAAGCTTTCATATTTCTTTACGTGTTCAATGCTGTGCTTCACGTCTATAAATAGCTTTGTTGCTTCTTTAACGTCTTCGATGTCGATCTCCTTTCTACCATTCCTGGATGCTATTATTCTAGAGGGCTCTAGAAGCTGTATGGAGTGTCTTAGGCTTGTTTCCGAGCCTACTTTAACCAGATAATCCAGCGCGTCGTCCGTTATTTTGATGTCGTCCTCTATGATCTTTATCTTAATGATCTCTCTAATCTCGTCCTCGCTATATGGCTTTGTAGGAATAATTAATAGCCTGTCTAGAAGGTCTAGAGGCATCCCGTGGGGTGATTCCTGGTCGGTCCCCCTTATTCTGGTTAAGCCCCGGTTGGTTGCCATAATTATTATTGGTGCGAACTCACTTTCCATAGCTCTAGATAGGAAGCTGAATGCCTCTATATCCAGCATGTGTGCATCGTCTATGAACAACACACCAGGCACTAGCTCTGCTTTTCCTTCCTCTATGAGTTTTCTCACCATTTCATCTACCTGCTTTCTCAGCTCCGGATCTATTTCTCTCTCGCTTTCGAACCCGAATATCGATATGATTGATGCCTTTCTCAGCGCCATGTTCAGGTCGAGATCATATAGCGTGAAGGTTCTCTCGATCTCTTTCTCCTTCTTTACTGGGCCCTTAGGAATCTCGACAACCCTTCTCATATCTATATCATACTTCCTCGACTCCTCACTTTTGGCTCTACCGCTCAAATGAACAGCTCCTGTCTGCGCATCGATCCATATCACATCACCCTTCCTAACCCCAAGCTCCAATAGCTGCTGAGTAACCTCCTGGCCCACGTTTAGTGTTGCTTCATCATCTCGTGTTGCGAGGGTTATTATTGCTTCTCTAGGTATAGATGCGTATGGGTTGTATGGGTGCTTTAGCCTCTTTACTCTGATCTCCTTCACCATGCCTTCATACACTATTCTAAATTCTCTGATTCTCACACCTATGGCTTTTCTTATAGCCTGCATCAAGACCTCGGTTTTCTTAACCTCACTTGAATAAATCTCGGATCCCGTAAGCTCCACGAAAGGTGTGTCCTCCCCAAGCTCTCTAGCTACAGCAACGGCAAGAGCTGTTTTACCTGTTCCTGGAGGTCCCACAAATAGTATTCCTCTACCGGCCATCTTGCCTTCCTTAATCATTTTAACTACTATACCGGCTGCCTCTCTAGCCTCGGTCTGGCCGACTAGACCATCGGCTATAAGCTTCGCCCTTCCTTTCTCATCTAGGCCGAGGCCCCTTATATGGGTGTGGGCTCCTCTACGCCTAACCGTGGTTTTTATCTCTCTAATGCCGACTGACTCAACCATGGGTCATCCTATATTATGAATTTATCATTAAAGACTATAAGCATGCTAACTATATGTTAAGGGTGAACACCATGGTTAATGTTGGCGAGAAGGCCCCTAATTTCAGGTTGCTTGATACAGATCTCAAGTATAGAGAGCTAAAGGAGTTTCTCGATAAAGGCAAGTTTGTTGTACTGCTATTCTTTCCGGGAGCCTTTACCTCTGTATGTACCAAGGAGCTCTGCACGTTTAGAGATAGGATGTCCCTTCTAAACCAGCTAGATGCGGAGGTTATAGCTATAAGTGTTGACAGCCCCTTCTCACAGAAGGTGTTTAAGGACATGAACAAACTTAACTTCACCCTGCTTAGCGACTTCAATAGGGAGGTTATTAGGCTCTACGATGTCGTCCTCCCAGATCTAGCTGGCCTCGGATTGAGAAATGTAGCTAAAAGAGCGGTATTCATCATAAGCCCGGATGGTGTGGTTAGATATAAGTGGGTATCGGATGATCCTACTGTGGAACCCGACTATGACGAGGTGTCAAAACAGCTCGAGGCTCTCAAGAAGGAGTTCGGTAAATAGCTTTACCTAATTGATATTTTTCATGGATACTCAACTACACAGTAGTAGTGGGGTCCCTCAAACAATACTATTCTTATTTTGAGATCTTTACCTTCTAAACCTAGACTATGATATATCTTGCTGGCTATATAGATTGCTATCTTCTCCAATGTCGCATTTACATCATCGATCACTATTATCCTGTCAAATATATCCTTAATCTTGCTGTATTTATCTAGAAGAGGCTTTGGCACTATTATAGCTCTATTGAGCTCCTTAACGACCTCTCTGGACTTCTCCTCGATCTCTCTTAGGTCAACTATATACCCATAGCTATTGAGTGAATCGCCCACCACCTCTACCCACAGCCTGTATGTATGTCCGTGAGGCACCTCATCTATATCCATGAATCCCTGAGTTAGGTGGAGTGCTTCGAAAAATAGATCTTTAACTCCTATAGAGATTTTCATTCTAGGCCACCGAATCTATGGATACTAATTATATTTACTGATTTACATATCTATATCGATATCTTTAGCATAAATATTATAAAAACTAGATCTATCAACATCTATCTACGCTGATATTACGGGTTAATTTTATCTCTGGATGTTAAATATATTTAAGCCATCATACAAAATAAAATGAAGGCACCACGAGAAGCCATCTATATGATCGTAACCATATAGATGGGTTTAAGGTTATAGATAAGAAACAGCCTTGCAGATACGGGCTAGAGGCCCTGCTTGTACTCCAGAATGGTATGGTGTTCAAGGGCTGTGGATTTGGTGGTTCTGGAGCTAGAATAGGGGAGCTGGTATTCTCGACGGGGATGATTGGGTATCCTGAAGCCTTAACGGATCCCTCATATAGAGGGCAGATCCTGATCCTAACAAATCCTCTAATTGGAAACTATGGGGTGCCATGTGTTCGTAGGCTGAAGAATGGTTTGCTGGCTAATTTCGAGTCTGAATCCATTCAGGTTGAGGGATTGGTTATATCGAATCTTATGCCCTCTAGCCATTGGAGTATGTGCTATGATCTTGATCAATGGCTGCGTATGCATGGGACCCCTGGGATCTATGGTGTTGATACCAGATATCTAGTTAAGCTGATTAGGGATTTTGGAACCGTAATGGCTGCTGTAGTTGTGTCTGAGCATGTAGATGACATGGATGTTCATGGTTTATTCGATAGTCTTAAGGGGGCCTTTTACGATGATCTAGATCTGGTCGATAGAGTAACGATCAGGGAACCCATACTCCATAATGCTGACGAAAACAGGGATAGCCCGATAATTCTTGTGGTTGATTGCGGAGTTAAGCATGGGATTCTAAGAAATATTGTGGGTAGGGGTTATTCGGTTGCCCGTATACCTTGTAAATCTGATCCGACTAAATATATCTATAGGTATGATCGTGTTGTGGGCATTGTATATAGCAACGGTCCTGGGAACCCTATTAAGCTGGATCAAACGATTAGCTATATTAGATCAGTTATAGAGCTTGACATACCTATCCTAGGGATCTGTCTAGGTCACCAATTGATCTCATTGGCCCTAGGATGCGATATATTCAAGCTTAAGTATGGCCATAGAGGCCACAATAAGTCTGTAATAAATACCTTAAGTAACAGATGCTATATATCTACACATAACCATGGATACGCGGTTGGTTTTGATAGCGTTAGGGGTTCCGGATTTAGGGTATGGTTTATAGATCCTGATGACAGAATCATTGAGGGTTTGATCCATAGAACAAAACCAATAATAACTACACAGTTTCATCCTGAGGCTTCTCCCGGTCCAAATGACACGACCTGGATCTTTGACCTGTTTATCAAAATGATCGAAAGGCGAACATGATGGAGACACCGGCAAAAACCCTTATTCTAGGTTCCGGACCCATTAAGATAGCTGAGGCCGCGGAATTCGACTATAGCGGTAGCCAGGCATTAAAGGCCTTAAAGGAGGAGGGAATCGAGACAGTCGTTATTAACCCGAATATAGCTACTATCCAGACCGATAGGGCGTTTGCTGATAGGGTATACCTTCTACCTTTAACATCGGAGTTTGTGGAGAAAGTTATAGAAAGGGAGCGGCCTGATTCTATTCTCCTGGGCTTTGGAGGTCAAACCGCGTTATCTCTGGGTGTATCGCTATATAGATCTGGTGTTCTCGATAGGTATTCTGTAAGGGTTTTGGGTACACCTATATCGGGTATAGAAGCTGCACTAGATCGGGAGCTTTTTAAGAGTCTTATGAATAGAAGCGGTGTTCCAGTGCCACCCAGCGCTTCCGCTAGAGATCCTAGTGCGGCTGTTGAGGCTGCCGAGTCTATAGGTTACCCAGTTATCGTTAGAGTAAGCTTTAATTTGGGTGGTAGAGGTAGTTTTGTAGCCTGGAGCAGGCGTGATCTTGAGGAGGGAATAAATAGGGCTATTGCCCATAGCGGTATTGGCTCCGTTCTTGTAGAGAAGTATCTAGATGGGTGGAAAGAGATAGAGTTTGAGATTGTGAGGGATAGTAGAGGTAATTCGATAGCTGTTGCCTGTCTTGAGAATGTTGATCCTTTAGGTATACATACAGGCGACTCCGTGGTTGTCGCTCCTTGCCAAACGCTGGATAATACGGATTACTACAACCTTAGAGATGCCAGTATTGCTGTAGCCGATAAAATAGGTCTTATAGGCGAGTGTAACGTTCAGCTCGCCTTGAACCCCAGGTCTAGGGACTTTTACGTTATTGAAACCAACCCCAGGATGTCTAGAAGCAGTGCTCTCGCTAGTAAAGCTACCGGATACCCGTTAGCCTATATAGCCGCTAAGCTCGCCCTAGGCTACAGCTTGGATGAGCTTTTAAATACAATTACTGGGGCTACATGCGCATGTTTTGAGCCGAGTTTAGACTATGTTGTTGTTAAGATTCCTAGATGGGACCTCGATAAGTTTGAGGGTGTAGATAGATCTGTTGGAAGCGAAATGAAGAGTGTAGGGGAGGTTATGGCTATAGGTAGAAACATCTATGAGGCTTTTCAGAAAGCGGTTAGAATGCTTGATCTGGGGTTGGAGGGTTTAGATGCCTCCTACTTAAACGATCATGATTTGGAAACCATTATCGGTAGGCTAAAATCTAGAGAGCCGTATTGGTTTATCTATGTTTATAGAGCTATAAAGCTTGGAGCCGACCTAGATG
>WANO01000014.1 GCA_015521765.1 Desulfurococcales archaeon | reverse complement strand
CTACGCCTATACAGTTCCTCCCGAGGAGCTTAGCCTCAACACACGTGGTCCCGCTACCAACCATGGGATCCAGAACAGTATCCCCGGGCTCGGTATATGATAGAATCAGTGCACGAGCCATCTGAGGAGCCCAGTTACCCCTGTAATCACCTCTATGGGTAGCCCATGAACCCCGTTTAGGGAAGCTCCAAACAGTTGTAGACACATCAGTAAGCTCCTCGCTACTCGGATGAAGCCTAGACACCTCTATGGGTTTGAGCTTGATATCTACGCCCTCAACAGATACGCGGCCGTGCTCCTCAACATATTTCAGGTAGTCATTGTAAGTGACTTTCCGCATCTTAACTATCACATCGGAGGGAATCTACAGCCCCTATAAAAACATATATGGATATACCCAATATAATGTATTGGGGGCTCCCTAGTGAGGCACATATACAGGATCGCTCTTTCAGCAGGGGTGGGTGGAGGCTTAGCGGGATTCGTGGGACCTCTACTGGGTCTAGCCTCAATCACTATTGGAGCTATAGCTGCTGTCACAACTATACTGCTCTTTGTCGCCCTATCTAAAATCAGCTAGCCCAATGTGAATACCTTTGTCCGCTTAGAAGGATCATATATCTCTATAGTGAAGCCAATATCGCCTCTCCAGGCCTTGTTGAGCCACTCTATGATCTCTCTGCATTTCTTCGGATCATCGGTTTCGGGGCATAGAGGCTCTAAATGATCTATTATCTTCTCAATCAAGCCATCCACAGTAAGTATCTCATCCACAGAATTGTTTGTAGGTATGATCTCTAGGCCTATCTCAGGAATAGTTATATGGGCTCTCGACGACTTAAATATAAGCTTCGAGAAGTCCCTTGGGGACCCCACCTCTATCACTATATGTGTTTCCCCAGCGAACTCAGGCCTATCTTCTATAGGGTAGTCCTCCACATGCCTCAAGCCACACGACCTGCATATGATGGCTCGAAGAATATGCTTACCTGATATAGGATCAAACCTGGTGTACGAGTTAAGTATAGCCCTTGAGCCGCAGACTGGGCATGTTATAGCTACAGTCTCTATACCATGATCCCCGGTAGTGTAGCTGTCGTTATCTTCCCGAGAATCACCTCTCAAACTAGCCCACCTCTTTGAGCATTAATACACCTTGTAATATAAGGATAATAGGGCTTAATCTAAAATGCCGGCTAGATGCCTCGTATGTGAATCCGGCAGTCTTAAATGGATCGACGACATAACCATAGACGTTCCACAAAAAGGAGCCCTCATAAAAAACATCTATTTAGGGGTGTCCCATAGGGACCCCGGCGCCAACATATGCAGCAGGGAGAAAACATCGATAGTGGGGGTTGGGAGGGTTATAGAGGTCCCCACAGGTGACGGTAGCGAGTTGGTGAATAGTTTAGTCTTCTATCACAGAGCATCCATAGATGAGCAGTCGATCTGTAGCTTTTCTGGAGCCGAAACAGGTGTTCTCAGAAGTCTAAAAAGCGATCTATTTAGAAAACCCGAAAGCATCCTAGCTATAGAGCTATCCATAGGCCTTAAGATAGCTAGAGAAACCATCCAGAACGCCCTAGTTGTGGGCTCGGGAATCGAGGCTCTAGCATCTATCTATTACCTAAATAAGAGGGGCTTAAACGTGTATGTTGCCGAGAAAAGATTTAGAGGTGTTAGGGTGAACATACTATCTACCGAATCAACAAGCACGATGAGGAGTATCGACACAATATACCTGTCGGGGGTCCCGTCGCAGATGGAGAAGGATATTATTGATAGAACTATAGCGGTTAGGGATAGGGTCAAGATATTTTGGCATCCAAGCATTGCGGATATGAGTGTAGCTATAAGGCTGCCGAGGAGAGCAATTGTTGGAGTTGTGAACTATCCCGATACTATTGATGGTAGAGTAGTGAGGCATCTTAAGGGCTTCATCAATGTTGCTAGATTGAATGGTGTCTCCACAGTAAGGGTTGGGGATTCTCCTCCTGAGGGCTACTTATATCTGATTATAGATTTTTCGCATTGATTAAACCTTAAATATATCGCGTTGTCTATGTTGGTATAGCCATATATATCCTTATTTCATATATGCATGGTTATAATCCATCTATTTAAATCAACTGATTAATCTGGGTGTTATAATTATTATCGTATCAATTTTTAAACCTTAAGTTATACTATATTATTGGTGTAATTTTTATGATGATTCCCGGCCCCGAATATCTGGATAAGCTTAGCCCCAACGAATACAAGATCCTTTTAAGGATCGATATAAACTCACCCATAGACCCCTCAACAGGAAAAATCATAGATGACAGCAGAATAAAAGTTCACGCTGAAACAGTGAAGAAGCTAATAGATAAAGGCCTAGCTGTAGCTATCCTAGCCCACCAAGGCAGGCCGGGGGACCCCGACTTCACGACACTAGAGGAGCACACACACATATTATCTAAGTATGTAGGGGCAGAGATAAAGTATGTGCCAGACATAATTGGCCCTACAGCGATCGACACGATAAGGAGGATCGAGGCTGGAGAAGCAATCATGCTAGAAAACGTTAGATTCCTTTCAGAGGAGCTCCTCCAGAACACCCCCGAGGAGCTGAGCAGAACCCATATGGTTAAGAGGCTAAGCAAGCTCTTCCACTGCTACATTAATGACGCGTTCGCCGCCGCACATAGAGGGCAAACAAGCCTGGTTGGCTTCCCGCCGGTTATGAAGAGTCTCGCCGGGCCAGTAATGTTCAAGGAGGTTAATGTGTTCTCGCATATCTTGGAGAGGTCCCGTAGACCTAGAATACTTGTTGTGGGCGGCGCCAAAGCCAACGACGTGATCAAGGCTCTAAAAAAGATTATCGAGACCAAGACCTTTGATATAGTTTTAACTGCGGGGGTTATAGGGATGATCTTCCATCTAGCCAAGAAGAAGCCTATAGGCAGGAGAAACTTTGAGTTCCTTGAGAGGAAGGGCTATATAGATCTTGTGCCTATAGCGAGGGAGATAATAAATATGGGACCCCCCATCGAGACACCCATAGACTATGTTGTCGCCGGTAGCGAGCCCAAAACCGTGGACTCCGATAGTCTGCCGGACGATGCATCAATCATGGATATCGGGGAGAAAACCATAGATAGATACAGCGAGCTGATGAAGGGTAGTGGTGCTGTTGTTCTTAAGGGTCCTGCGGGATACATTGAGGATCCGAGATTCAGGCACGGCACAAGGATGCTTCTAATAAGCGCTATTAGGTATTCGGATCTTGTCGTGATCGGTGGGGGGCATCTAAGCTCCATCATACCCTATAACGAGCTTAATGAAAAGGTGCACATATCCACGGGGGGAGGGGCATTACTAAAGCTGTTTGCAGGCGACTCCCTCCCGGCTATAGATGTGCTCAGATCATATGGCTATAAGTACTGGATGTAATAACATATGGTGCACAGCCCATGATTAGAGTCGGTATTGTAGGATACGGCACAATCGGGAAGAGGATAGCCGATGCAGTATCGAAGCAGGACGACATGGAGGTTGTGGGCGTATTCAAGACTAGGCCTAATTTCGAGGCTTGGTCCGCTATCAAGAGGGGGTACCCACTATATGTTCCGGAGGACCGGTTCGCTGATTTCGAGAAGAACGGTATACCCGTCAAGGGCTCGCTTAAGGATCTCTTGAGCGTGAGCGACATAGTTGTAGATGCCACACCTAATAAGGTTGGGAAGGAAAACAAGAAGATGTATGTTGAGAGGAAAATAAAAGCGATATTCCAGGGCGGAGAGAAAGCGGATGTTGCCGATGTAAGCTTCAATGCCCTAGCCAACTATGAGGAGGCGATAGGGAAGAGCTATGTTCGTGTAGTGAGTTGCAACACAACTGGGCTGGTTAGGGTTCTCTATCTCCTAGATAGGGACTATGGGGTTAGAAGCGTTAGGGGCACCATTGTGAGGAGGGGGGCCGACCCCAAGGAGGTTAAGAAGGGACCTCTAAACTCTATAGTTCTTGATCCCCCTCACATACCAAGCCACCACGCTGAAGACGTTAAAACGATCTTGAGACATATAGATATAGTAACAGTAGCAGTTGCTGTCCCAACAACGCTGATGCATGTGCATATACTCAATATAAGGCTGAGGAGCAAGGTGTCGAAGGAGGATGTCGTGAAGTCCCTAGAGTCCACCCCAAGGATCCTACTGGTAAATAGCGGGTTTACGGGCATCAAATCCACGTCGGAAATCATAGAGGTTGCTAGGGATATAGGCAGGAGCAGGTATGATATATATGAAAACGTTGTGTGGGAGGACACACTAGCCGTTGATGGGGATGAGGTCTTTATAGTTCAGGGTGTTCAGCAGGAGGCAATAGTTGTCCCGGAGAATATAGATGCGATTAGAGCAGTTAGCGGTGTCGAGACCAGCGGGAGGAGAAGCATGATGAAGACAGATAAGGTTCTTAGAATAGGGGAGTGGCCATGGTCGAAGCTTCTTCTAGTATAGCTCTATCGGTATAATAATGGGCTCTATATCTTTATGCTTATTATCCCGAGAGTTTCCGCTGCCTCAATACACCATTTGGCTAGTATCTCAGCAATCATTTTAGATGCTATATCGCTATCTATATCTGAACCTATATACCTTCTATATGCCTCCCTAGCTATATCCGGGTTAACCCTAGACTGGAACCTCTCTATAAGAATCTTCGCGATCGTAGATATATCCCTGCTGGCTATCTCGTTCACCAGGTTCCTTAAGTATTCGAGATCCTCCGAGCTGAGTATGAGCCTATCTATATCCAGGCCGCGCTCCCTAGCTATATCTATATATATCTTCAGCGGTGTATAGTCGGACACCAGCTTCCCCGAGGATAGAAGGGGCATCCAGCCATCTCTATTGCTCTGCAAACCTCTATACCTAAATTAATTTAACTCCTTTGCGGGAATTAAGCTGATATACAGCTGAAAACGCGGTATAGAGGAAAAAATAAATACCTTGGTAGATTCCTAGCCTTTACCCCTACCCAACCTCTCGTGGGCACGGGCAAGATGCCCTGCTGCTATAGCGGCCACCAGGTTTATTTCTCCAGCTAGAACTGTAGATGCTACTATCTCAGCGAACTTAACGGCGTTCGACCCCGGAGGATCGCCGGAGCCAGCCACACCCAAAAGCTTCAGTGCCTCAAACTGCGTAGGTAATCGTGTACCCCCACCAACGGTACCCACCTCCAGACTTGGAAGGGTTACCGACGCGTAGAGGTCTCCCTCGCCAGTCTTCTCCATCCATGTATACGCTATACTGCTTTCGACAACCTGAGCCACGTCTTGGCCCGTGGCTATGAATATGGCCGCAACTATATTTGCGGCATGGGCATTTGCGCCTAAGCCGCCTGCGTAGCTTGTTCCGAGCATGTTTTTCCTTATGTTTACGTTTATCATCTCATCCACTGTTGTTTTCAGGGTGTTCTCAACAACGTCTTTCTTGAGTACTGCTTCGGCAACGACTGTCTTTCCTCTCCCCATAAGTATATTTATGTATGTGGGCTTCTTGTCGGTACACATATTCCCGCTCAAGGCTATGAGGTCTGCATCGGTGAAGTTCTCTATAATATATCTGCATGCCCTATCCGTTGCTATCGTAACCATGTTCATCCCCATAGCGTCTCCAGTCTTAAACTTGAATCTCAACCAAACGTTGTTTCCAATCATGAACGGCGTTATGTCGATTAGCCTTCCATGCCTGGTGCCTGATTCGGCAGCCTCCTTAATCCTATCGAAATTATCTTTTATCCAGTCGATGAACTCTATAGCTCTAGCCGCATTAGGAAGCCTAAATAGCGGTGCCCTGGTCATGTGGTCGGACAACACATAGGCGTGAGCCCCACCACTCAGGGTTATAGCTTTGCATCCTCTCGAAACGCTGGCAACCAAGGCACCCTCTGTTGTGGCTAGCGGAACGTAGTATTCGCCAACCGCATGTTCGCCATTGATCTTGAGGGGTCCCGCAACACCTATAGGTATCTGTGCAGCGCCTATCGGGTTCTCTATATTTCTTCCTTTAAGCTCCTCGAAATCGATTATTGTCGACCCTATAGCCGATAGAGATACACCGTATTTCTTCTCTAGATACAGTCTCCTAACAAGTGTGCCCAGATTACTGTTGCCTAGAACCTCATCTAGCTTCGTAAACTTTATCTCGCCCATCGACAGCTTCTCAATAATCTCCTCGAGATTCTGCTTCTGCTTAAGCTCCTCCATGGCTCCACCTTTATCTTCTGGATGGCCTGAACTTTATCCCGTACTGTATCAGTCCTGTAGAGCCATCAACGCGAACCCTTCTTAGTGTAGCCTCAACCCTCATACCCTCCTCCACACTGTTGGGGTCTACATCTACTATGGGAGCAACGATCCTGAAGCCCTCATCTAGGCGTATAACCCCAAACACTATTGGCTGGTAGTCCTGATATCTGGCTTCTGATTGATACATAACTGTATACTCCTCGACAACCCCGTTGCCCTTCGAGTATCTATGATCTATGTTCGACGAACCACAATACGGACACTTAGATCTTGGAGGGAAAGAGGACTTTCCACAATCTCTACAGTAGATGTATTTTAGCCTATATACAACGTCTCTAAGCCTCCAGTACTTAGGTACTGAGTCCTTAAACATGATCAATCCACCCGCCTAAGTAGCGTTGTATAGCTCTGAGCCCCCGGCCCATTCATGTTTTGAGCTAAACCTGCATATATGGGGTCTATAGATCTATATTGCTCCTCACCTCTCAGCGCTCTAAATACCTCCCCAACCTGATACACACCTGTAGCACCCCATGGATGCCCTCTCGCTTTCAGTCCGCCGCTTAAATTTACGTATGTGCCGTTTATTGTTAGATCATCAGACAAGCTCCTTACAGAAGCCCCTCTCTCAACCAGCCCCATAGACTCCATAGCTATATACGCATACGGCGTGAATGAGTCATGAAGCTCTATATATTTGATCTGGTCTCTATTCACGTCGGCCATCGCTACAGCCTGGTTAAAGCTGTTTTTTACAGCATCGAAGAATACTGGATCGCTCCTCACAAAGGGATCTACAATATCGGATGACGCCCCAACACCAGCTATAGCTATCACGGCATCTCTCTTATCGACAGCAGATCCGTCTGAAACAACTATGCATGCAGCCCCATCTCCGTATGGGAACATATCTACTAGCCTGAGGGGATCCGATATTATAGGTGATTTCTCATATGATGTATCCTTGAGCCTGAATTTAAGCTGTGCATAAGGATTTGTGGTTGCCGTCGAATGCATAAGGTATGGCCACTTATATAGATCCTGATAGCTGTACCCGTATCTCTTCATATATATTTTAGCAAGAAGAGCAGCCTCAGCAGCTGGAGTAACTCCATAGAAGCCCTTATAGTCTGAATCCTCTATAAGCGAATACGCTCTTGTAATCATGCTTGTAGGATACTCAGTTACTTTCTCCACACCTATAACCAGTGTGGATCTCGATAAACCTGATCTTATTAGTGTATAAGCCATATTCACCGCAGCCAGGCCGCTCGCCTCACCTGACTCTACCCTATACACTCTCACACCCTTAAGATCTAGGTAATCAGCCATCACACCAGCAATCCCCGACTGCTCCTGCATTATCTCTGGATGCATCGATGAAACAATAACCGTGTCTGGAGCTAGATCTATGTCTGTATGCCTCGATTCTAGATCCTTCAACGACTCCACAGCAAGATCTATGGATGACATACCGAAATGCCTATCTATCCTAACAGCCCCAAACCCAGCAACTATAGGCTGCTGAATCACCACTCGCTCACCTCTCATACTTCCTTATCTTACCCCTCATCTTTGTGTATTCCCCATAGCTAATCAAGATCTTCCTCTTTATAAGCTCCTCCACAGTCGGAGCTAGACTCCTCTTCTCCTCAATCTTATCGGTAACCCTTATCGCATACGCATCAGCGCCAGCACCACTACCAAACGGAGCAACCAATATCCATTCATCCTCCTTAGCTATATCCAGCACCTTAGCCAGCCCCAGCAGAGCTGAGCCATTGTATGTGTTTCCTACATATGGAGTTACTATTCCCGGCAAGATCTTTTCCCTATCAAACCCAAGCTTAGCACCAACCTGGAGGGGGAACTTGCCGTTGGGCTGGTGAAAGACCGCATAGTCGAAGTCCTTAGGTGTGAAACCATACTCCTCGAACAGGCCATTGACCGCGTTCACTATATGGTGGAAGTATGCTGGCTCACCGGTAAATATCTCTCCATGCTCGGGGTATGGTGCCCCATCCCTTCTCCAGAAGTCTGGAGTGTCTGTTATGTAGCTGTTGCTTGCAACAATAACAGCCGCTGCCTGATTGGGGTTCCCTATTATATATGCCGCGGCACCGCTGCTTGCGCTGAACTCCAGTAGATCTCCTGGGGCCCCCTGAGCGGTGTCTGCACCGATAACCAGTGTTGCCTTAGCTATTTGGGACTTGACCAGTCCTATACTTATTCTTATGGCCTCTGACGCCGCCCTACACGCAAACTCCAGGTCTGAGGCGAGCTTCTTCGGTGGTATGCCGAGTGCCTCCGCAACTATCGTTGCTGTAGGCTTAACGGAGTACGGCTTCGACTCTGTGCCGACAAAAACGGCCCCTATCTCAGAGGGATCGATGCCGCTTCTCATCAAAGCGTATCGTGAAGCCTCCCAGCTCATGGTTACTGTATCCTCGTCGATAGCTCCGACAGCCTTCTCCTCAACCCATATGGAGTCAGGAATCTTATCGTCGAAGCCCCATACCCTAGCTATCTCGTCCGAGCTTATTCTGTATATAGGTATGTAGGCTCCCCAACCCAGTATACCGACGTTATCGGCGCTGGCCAAGATTAAAACCTCTCTAGATGTTCACCAAGAAAATATATAAACTTAATCGTCTCTAGACTAAAGCAGCTTAGACAAGTGACTAAGTATTGACGCCGGGGGCGGGATTCGAACCCGCGCGGGGCGGGAACCCCAGTGGGTCTCTCGCTACATACATGCTGGATTGAGGGTCTCGAGCCCACCCCCTTGGGCCGCTCGGGCACCCCGGCACTGGGTGTCCTTAAATTTTTATTTTTTCACCCCTAAATAATCTATTTGGGCTGTCTGGAATATAGTTAGTCTACTGCTTAATTGGGTTTTCTAGCAATGCCTGGATCTCTGAACCCCTCCCCCTTTATGGATTACGACGACACGGTTATTAGATCTATTTCACAGGCTTATCCACATGGGGATATAGAAAATATCTTAAGCTCCCTCACCAAGCCCCCATCTAGACTGTATGTACGAGTAAATACCCTTAAAATATCTGTGGATAGAGCCGTGGAGCTCATTGAGGAGGAGGGCTACAGGGTATATATGGACGAACATATCCCGGAAGCCCTATATTTCATTGTTGAGGGCCCAAACAGCATTGCTGATAGAGGCAAGAGGGTTGTAGCCGACAAATACGCCTCAGAATCCGTTATGATGGGTTCAAACCTCTACTCTCCGGGGGTGGTTAAATGCGATAGAGATATACTAAAGGGCGACCATGTATCGATATATTCACCCAACGGCATGTTGATAGCTGTAGGTGTAGCCGCCAGATCATGTAGCGACGCCATGGAAACCAGGAAAGGCCTATTCGTTAAGGTCTCCGAAAGCCTGTATACAGCGCCCCCGGTAAGGGAGCTTGAGGTCTGGAAAAACGGGTATATATACCCACAGTCTCTACCATCGATGATTGTTTCGAGGCTAGCCAAAGCCGAGCCTGGATGGACCGTGGTTGACATGTGCTCCGCTCCGGGAGGTAAAGCTTCCCATGTATATCAGCTCACCCTCGGTAGAGCCAGTATATATGCGTTTGATCATTCATCGAGCAGGCTGGAGAGGATGAAGGACACATTATCTAGACTGGGTATTGATGGCATTAAGATCTTTAAGGCCGATTCAAGATACCTGTCTCGGGATTATCCGTGGCTCAAGGCCGATCTAGTTATTCTCGATCCCCCATGCACAGCAACCGGGGTGAGGCCAAAGATTTATGATAGGAAGACATCTAAAGATCTATATTCCCTGGCCAACTACCAGAGGCAATTCATATATGAGGCCCATAGAATCTTAAGGGATAACGGGCTGCTGGTGTATTCAACATGCTCAATAACGTTCCACGAGAACGAGGCCCACATAATCGATGTTGTTGAGGAGGGGTATTTCGAGCCCGTTAAGCCGGATATGGATCTGGGTGGGGTGGCTTTTATAGGTAGGGATCTGCCTTGGGTCAGATTCGATCCATATATACATGACACACCAGGCTTCTTTATAGCCGTCTTAAGGAAGGTGTAGATAAAGCGTTGAGAAGCGCTATATAACCTGTTTCTCCTCTTTAAGTCTACCTCCACACACTGGACACTGATCATTTTTAGGCCTTCTATAAGTTCTATAGCCACAGACAGCACAAACAAACATCGACTGCCTAACCCTTCTAATATTTGATGGCCTAGATCTTTTGACGCCAACAGTTCTCAACCCAAGATCCCTGCATACCCTATGAATAACCATGTCATCGGTGAATAAAACAGGTTCACACCCCCTATCCCTCAGCTCCAGGCTTAGGGCTATCACACTTAGATCAGCGTCGCTCAACGCATTGATTAGTCTAGGATCTATCCTCTCTATGAAGCTAACGGCTTTTCTAATATACGTCTTCCCGGGGTCCCTGACCTTGATCTTCCCTGAAGATATAGCTAGATCAAGCCTGCTCCTACTCTCTCTATCCCTAACCTCCTCAATAACCTTCGACGTGGTATAGTATATGCTCGATACTATACCGAGCTGTATGCTGGCTAGAAAAGCAGCAGTGTCTAGAACCGGGACCTCCCCTCCATACTCTATGCACTCGCTATCTGTGGAATAGCCTCTCATAGAACCATCCTTCAGTAAACCTTATTATCTTAGCGTTTCTGCTATGCCTCCTAATATACAGCTCCTCACCAGGATCTATCCTCCTGATCTCCTGGCCATCGATAGATACATAGGCCTCCTGAGAATCCTCCCTAACCCTAACCCTCACTATAGAGGTTGAGGGGAAAACTATTGGGCGTAGCCAGAGCTGCACCGGGGCTAGAGGAGTCGCCACATATACGTCGGCCCTGGGATCCAGGATGGGACCCCCTGCAGAAAGATTATATGCTGTAGACCCTATAGGAGTAGCCACGATGATTCCGTCCCCATCGATTGAGTATAGATGGCTGTCATCCTTATAGATGTTTAGCCTGATAACCTTGGTCCTGCCTGTATACATGCTGATCACGGCAACCTCGTTTAGAGCAGGCTTCAACCTCTCGCCCCTCAGCTCGGCCTCCAGCCTAATGTACTCTTCAACGCTGTATCTCCCGGCTAAAAGATCTCTAACCCTCTGCCTAGCCTCAAGAGGGGAAACATCCAGGAGGAACCCCCTCCTCCCCATCCTAACCGTCATGACAGGGATATCCCTATCACCCAAGCCATGCAGAGCCCTTAGAAGTGTGCCGTCGCCACCAACAACAATCAATACATCTATATCTGGAGAGGAAAAAGAGAACCTGCCATCGACATTGCCTATATCTTTTAAGGACTCCTCAACATACACACGGGCGCCATTCCTATAGACCTCATCAACTATCAGGGAGGCGACCTCAACGGCCTGCTTAGAGCTATTTTTATAGTATAACCCAATCCTATCCAAAACAGCAGCACCCCAATCAGCTACCCCAAACGATCATCACAGATCAGAGGGCATAACTGGGCATCATCCAAATCTAAATAAAGCACATAAACATAAAAAACTAATTACCCCCCAAATAATCAAAATAATGGCGGCGGTCGTCTAGCCTGGTCTAGGACGCCGGCCTTCCAAGCCGGCGATCCCGGGTTCAAATCCCGGCCGCCGCATACACGTTAATCATCTACAACGATTCCTAAAGCGTTATCCTGATAATAATTACTAGGTGGAGGTCCCCCTACTGCTGATTTAAAATTCTATATATTCCGTATCCAACCAAGGAAAGCGATACTAGAAATGAAGATATATATACTACCTCAAAGATCGTGCTATAAACAAACACCTGGTAAGCGATATCTTGGGGCGGTAATCCCAGCCTAGCTAGATGTAGCGGTAGAAGAGGTAGTTGGATCACATAGGCGGAAATGAAGCCAGCAACAATATTCGTGGTAAATCCAACTAGAAGTCCGGCGACAATGTATGCTACTGAACCTTCACTTATTGGCCTTCTAATTAGGGATATCATTATGATTGGTATGAGGAAAGCAAGCGCTATCAAGAGGCGCTTCAGGAAATAGATATGGAGGGTGTAATCCATCAATACGCTCCCCTCAAGGTGAGTAGCTGCTGAGGTATTTTCTATATATAATATAGTATAGGAGCAATAACTCTCACAAGCTTAATTATCTTGTAGAAAGCGTTTTCTCAACCCACGGTTTGAGTGGGGCTAGCTAGCCCTTGGTGCGTGTTTGTCGATCTCATTCGTGCGCCTCATGGGCTTGGCCTAGCCCAACACTATGGGGGGTAGCTATCTGTGTTTTTGTCTTCTCGCCTATCGCTGATCATCGGCTACCCACTAATTAAGCCGAACAAAAGCCTCTGAAACAGCCTTTTTAAATTGGTTTTCTCTAGATAACATTATGGCTATAGCGGTGATGAGAATTGCACGTTACCGATCGGTGGGGAGCCTCCACCGATTCTGACCACTATCTAACTAGTATTAGAGTTATCGAGTTCACGTTTGTGCCTGTTGCTCCAGTTATAACTAGTGAGTTGATCGCCTTTAAGGCTCTATAGCTATCATGCTTCTTTAGGTATGTATCTGGATCAATACCTCTATCTACTAGGAGATCATACGTGTAGCCATCAACAATACCTCCGCTTGCATCTGTTGATCCATCTGCACCATCGGTATCTATAGAGACAGCGGCAACAGACCTTAACCCCCTGATCTTTTTCGATAACGATAGAACAAGCTCTTGATTGGGACCTCCAACACCAATCTCCTTCGAGCCGACAAGAGTCACTGTGGACTCCCCACCAGCTATAAGTAGTGCAGGCTTCGTTACAGGCCTATCCATCTTATAAACCTCAACAGCTATTGATCCAAGCACTATGCCGGCGTCTTTCGCCTCACCCTCCAGCTGGGTGGTAAGTATCGCTGGCCTGAGGCGGAGCTCTTGGGCTTTTTCAGCTGCATGGCTACACGCTATGCTATTGCTACTTATTATAAAGTGATCAACGTTTCCAGGGACCTCCTTAAGGGTTTCCTGAACAAGCCCCTCCACACCCTTCTCAATATACACCCTGACACTCTCCGGAAATTTATCCCATACATCGTATAGCTTCGCGATCCTATATGCATCCCTAAATGTGGTGGGGTCCCTAGCCGTTGGGCCCGATGCTATGAACTCTATGGGGTCCCCCACCACATCGGATATTATCAGCGCCACTATCCTGCCCCTAACCATCCTTGAGACCTTTCCACCTTTTACCCTAGATATGTGCTTCCTAACTGTATTGATCTCATGTATCTTTGCACCACTCTTAACCAAGAGATCATTGACAACAATTATATCTTTTAGGGATATTCCGTCCTCAGGATATTCAAATAGTGCGGAGCCTCCTCCAGAAATCAGAAACAGCAGTATATCTCTTTGATCCACTCTAGAAAAGATCTTCATAGCCTCCTCAGCCCCCCTCAAACTATTGGCGTCTGGGATGGGGTGGCCAGCCTCAATAACCTTTAGGCGCGATAGATCCTCACGATGACCGTATTTGGTTATGACCACACCATCCTCAATCATGTCTCCGAACAGGTCTTCTATAGCTCTGGCCATCCTACAGGCAGCCTTGCCTATACCAACAACATATATCCTGCCCCTAATTCTAAAGATCTTTCCATCAACCCTGAAAACCCTGCTCTCCCTATTTACAGATACAGAGCTATATACAGCTCTAACCGGATCTATATTATCCAGCACATGCTCCACAATGTCGAGAAGAACCCTTTTAGAATCAATATCACCAGACGAAAGAATCTCATCTCTATTAACGATTCTAGCCAAATCAGGCTACCCGATACAGATATAGAATAAACAGGTAAAAGCAGAGGACCCCTTAATTAATCCCAAAACGATATTCATATATTAGAGAGAGCTAAATCAGCGGTGAACAATTATCCATGCCGACATCACCGAGATTCATAGTTGACACAATGCTTGGGAACCTGGCTAGATGGCTCAGAATGCTTGGCTACGATACCCTATACAGCAGGAGCTTCGATGACTGGAGAATCATAGATATAGCCTCCAAAGATGACAGGGTGATAGTGACTAGGGATAGAGGGCTATATGCAAGGGCGCGGAAAAGAAACCTCAATGCCCTACTCATAAGGGATCTAGAGATCCACGACATGCTGAAGTACATCTCGAAAAGGCTGGGCGTTAGATTTAGATTCAACGAGAACGATACTAGATGCCCACACTGCAACCACCCCCTCAGAAAGACAACATCGATCATAGAGGTAAGCGGCAAGGTCGACGAGAACATCCTTAAGACATATAGAGAGTTCTGGATATGTGACTCATGCAGAAAGGTGTATTGGAAGGGGAATCACTGGAGAAACATTGAATATATCCTGAATAAAGTTGAATATTGGGAGTGAGGGGGTATGGCCTCCGCAGATCTACAGCCGGTGGAGCCTGAAGAAATAACTGTGGACCTCGCCACCTTGTTGGTCAGGCTGGCAAGAAGATCCATAGAGTACTATGTAGAGCATGAGGAAAACCCAGAAATACCCAATGAGATTGAAGAGAAATACCCAATACTATCTAGAAAGGCGGCCGTATTCGTAACTGTCGAGAAGCTGGATGTAGCCAGCGGTAAAAGATCTCTGAGAGGATGCATCGGATTCATACTACCCTACTATAGGTTAGGGAAGGCAGTAATAGAATCAGCTATAAGCGCTGCATTTAAAGATCCCAGATTCCCACCGCTGGACAAGAGGGAGGTCCCACACATAGTAATAGAGCTCAGTATACTAGGTGAGAGAAGGAAGATCGATGATATAGAAACAATAACTATAGGTAGGGACGGACTATACATAGAGAAAGGATTCAGCTCAGGGATACTTCTTCCCCAAGTACCAATAGAATACTGCTGGGATAGAGAAACGTTTCTCGCCGAAACATGCATAAAAGCCGGCCTAAAACCAACATGCTGGCTCTATAGCGATGTAGCTGTATACAGAATACCCGGCAGAATATTTGTCGAAACAGAGCCCGGCGGAAGGGTTGTTGAGAGGGACCTCGCTAGAGAATATATAGATAGGTGTGGACATATAGCGTAGGTGCGAGCCTCCATCTAGCTACTCATGTATATATAGAAGAACAGCACCCTTGGGCGTCTTTCTTAAGACCTTAACGAACCCGTATCTAACCAGCTGGTATACATGATCATTTAATCCAAGTATCGAATCCTCTATCAGACCTCTAGAAACCCTGAACCTAAGCCCAACAGGGTACTTCACTATAGCGTTCACGCTATTTGAACCCACCCACTGTATTATCTTGAGCCTCATTCTTTTGGCATCATCCAGATCCCTAGAGATATACCTCGCCGCCGCACCGTTTTCACCTGATCTATACACCTCGACATTGGCCAGCTCCATAAACCTCACCTTAGCGCTATCACCCCCACCCAATAATCGATCTATATCGGATCTAGATACATACACGCACAGCTTCCCATCATTATCAATCAGCTTAAGGATCCTGCTACCCAGCTTATCGTTATCCGGATGATACCTAGCCTCAATCGATGAGAGCTCTCTAGGTGCATCCTCTATACATATTTTAACGGGGTCCTCAACATACATGAGCCTCCTAGATCGGTAATCAAGCTTCTTTCTATTTAGCGCAGCTATATTATCCCACGAGATCGAGGCGTCGGTAGGCTTAATACCAACATCCCTCACAATCTCCAAGATAGTTTCAGCCAATATACCCCGCTCCCTTAACCCTGCGAGAGTACCGAATCTGGGATCGTTGGGGCCGCTGAATCTGTCTGGATACCGCTCTGTAAGCTTTTTTATTCTAGATTTACTGAGTATGAATCCCTGAAGCTTTAATCTGCCGAAGTGGATAACCTCGGGGTATCTCCAGCCTAAATGCCTATATAGATAGATCTGTTTCTTCGTATTCTGCTGATGCTCACGCGCTCTAAGTATATGTGTCACACCCATAAGCTTATCGTCTACAGCTGAAGCAAAGTTGTATGTTGGCCACACAATATATCTATCTCCAGTCAGTGGGTGGGGATACCTGTCGGTATCTATAATTCTGAAGGCCACCCAGTCAACTATGCTGGGATCCGGGTCGTTAAGATCTGTTTTAACTCTAACCACGGCTTCACCCTCACCGAAATGTCCGGAGAGCATCTTGTCGAATAGTTCTAGATTGTCCTCTGGGGAACGCTCCCTGTGGGGGCAGGGCTTTCTGCTAGATCTGTATTTCCTGAACTCTTCCTGGGAACAGAGATCTATATACGCGCCCGAAACCTCCATGAGCTTTTTAGCTAGATCATAGTATATCTCCATCCTAAGGCTCTGTATGTACTCTTCATCCCACTTAACGCCGAGCCATCTAAGATCCTCTTTGATCTGTATATAGGCCTCAGGCAAAGGCCTCTTTATTCTAGGATCGGTATCCTCAAACCTGAGTATCATCTTCCCCCTATATATCTCTTTACCGTATATGTAGCTTAGAACAGCCGGCCTAGCGTTGCCAAGATGAAGCACATAGTCGGGGTTAGGGGCGAACCTCGTAACCACCTTACCTATAGAGGCGTTGGGTAGCTCGGGTAGCTCCTTGGTCTCCTCACGATCCTTTTCGGCTAGAGCTGAAGGATCTAGCTCGTTAAGAAGAGCCCGCTGGCTAGATGTATCCATGGAGTTAACTACTTCAATAAACCTCCTGATTCTCTCGGCGATCTCTCTAGCCCTAGGCTTAAGGTCGGGTCTAGAGCCCAGAACCTTATTTATGACAGGACCTATACTGGCCTTCCCACCATGCTTAACCGCGTTTATAAGTATATGCTTAACTATAAGTCTATCAATATCATCGAGCTCATCTAGCCTTAATCTCTCTGACATCCTTATCACTCGCTATTAATAGTATAGCTTTTTGAGGCTTATCAATAGGCATGTGGGCCGCATAAACAACAACCCCCGATGACCTAGATCTAATATTTCTAACCTCCCCCTTACCCGTTAATAAATACCCTATCCTATCCCCATAGCCAAGCCTTGAACCGATCTCCACGTCCAGAATAACTTTATATCCCTCCAATTCATCCAGCTCTAGGTGTGTGCCTCTCTCAATATATATACCTTTACCCGAAGAGGCATCCATCACTACAAATTCTCTTGCTGAACATCCCTTGCCAGGATCATAGATATACCTGTAGGCCTCCTCAAAAGGGAATTCAGTGAAGCACTTTAATGGCTTCCTGCATGCATCAACATGCTTTATCGAGGCCTCACCTGGATCGAGTAGGTAGCATCCGCCCTCAGAGTCAGAGCTACATTCATCAACCTCAACTAAGATGAATGGGTGGCTCTTTACGGATCTATTCAATGTCTTCTCCAAGCTAATCTTGATGTGAGCTCTTTAATCAACTCGATACCATCATGATTTTTGGCCCTGATCCTCTCCAGATACTCAAGCGCTTTACTGTAGTAGTATTTCACACGACCCTCAGCATAGTCTAGAGCACCGCTATCCCTTATCATGTCCCGGGCCATCGACAGCTCCTCGATGGTGGCTTCTCTATTACCTACTATAGACATGAACTTCTTTTTAGCTTGATCATCGAGATACTCTATAGCCTTAATAACCAGTAGCGTTCTTTTACCCTCTCTAAGATCATTAAGTATTGGTTTTCCGGTCTCTTCAGACTTTCCAAAAACACCTATAATATCATCCCTGATCTGGAAAGCCACCCCAGCGTTCACAGCATAGAGATAGATATACTCCAAATCGCTCTCGCCAGCTTCCGAGATCAATCCCCCAATCACGGCTGCAGACGCGAAGAGCGATGCTGTCTTTTTAGATATCATTTCGATATAGTCTGACTCACCTATATTGTGGGATTCAGAAAAGATCATGTCTAGCGCCTGGCCCTCCGCTAGGGTTATTGTGGCTTTATTTAGTATGTCGATAACTCTGATCACTACATCATCAGATACGCCGTGTTTCCTAAGATCTATAATGGGTCTATAAGCCAAGCTGTGGAGAAGATCACCTGCCAGTATAGCCATAGCCTCGCCATAAACCTTGTGTGTTGTAGGGACACCACGCCTAAAGTCGTCGTTATCCATTATATCGTCATGTATCAAGGTGAAGTTATGTATTATCTCTACCGATGCAGCCGGGTAAGAAGCTATCTTGAGGTCCCCTCCGTAGGTATAGGCGAATAAACCGAGAATAGTAGGCCTTAACCTCTTTCCACCGGCATTTATTAGGTGGGATGACGCCCTATACAAAATCTCGGGGGAGCCCTCTAGATTCCTTTTTATAACTTGCTCAACCATCGGTATGAACTTGCTGATGAAATCCTCAAGTCTCAACCTAATCCCACATACTGTGTTAGCTATATGAAACTAATATTTTAGGCATGAATCTACAGGATAGATGTCTTGCTCAATCCCCTCCTCATGAGCTCGTAATCCCATCTATCAATTTTCCTTTCACTCATCCACTCCCTCAAAACGCCGGTAATTACTATGGGTTTCTTCCTTAAATCATGAACCTTTTTAGAGCCCGTAAGAAACATCACAGCCTTTATCTCCCTTATAAAAGCATCTATATATAGGTTAAGTCTTCCCCTGAAGTACGCCTCTAAAGCCGGTCTAGCTATACCAACCATGTCGGCGCCTAGAGCTATCGCTTTGGCTGCGTCGATGCCTGTTCTTATACCTCCGCTCCCTATTATAACCGCGTCTGGAGCCATGAACCTGGCCTCTATAATTGATGCCGCAGAAGGGATACCCCATACAGATATGGAGTCGGCTAGAGCCGCTTTAAGCTCGTCACCCACTTTAAGAGCTCGATACTTCTCAACCAGTATCCAGTTTGTTCCTCCAGCGCCTGAAACATCGAAGATCCTTACACCAGCATCCCTAAGATCCCTAACAACCTCCATAGATAAGCCGCATCCGGTTTCCTTAACGATGACCGGCACATCTATAGCGTCTACAAGCCTAGATATAGAGCTGATAAGATTCCTATATATAGGCTCCCCCTCAGGCTGAATAACCTCTTGAGCAGGGTTTAGATGGATAGCTATAGCGTCGGCATCGATCATCTCAACAGCTTTCTTAATCTCCTTCAAGCTATACCCCCCAACAATCTGGGCAGCACCAATATTGGCTACAAGCACTGTTGAGGGAGCCTTCTTCCTAACTATAGCGAAAGACTCAGCAAGCTCTGGATTCTCTATAGCAGCCCTTTGAGAGCCTACACCCATAGCTATCTTGAATTCCTCAGCCACCTCGGCAAGCGCCGCATTTATATGTGCAACATCCGGATGCCCACCAGTCATCCCCGTGATCATTACCGGCGCCGACAGCTTCTTGTTGAGGAAATATATGCTAGTGTCTATATCGGTGAAGTTAAGCTCTGGCGCGGCATGGTGTATGAGGTGTACATGCTCAAACCATGTGGTTTGGGGACCCTCAACCTCCTTATTTAGAGTTATATCTATATGCTCCCATTTCCTTCTAGAGGTCTTCAATACGTTATCACCGTGCCGAAGCTTCTATCCCCCATAAGTGCCCGATACACGTTATCCTTAATTGAGCCATTAAATATGAAGCCCACAGCTCCATGGCTGAGGGCTCTGAATCCGCTGAGAATCTTTATTTTCATACCACCAGTTACATCTATAGTGTTTGGTTTAGATAAATCTATGTTGCCCCTCAGATCTCTAACACCAACTTCTTTCAGCAGGGTTCCATGACCGGAGCTGGGATCCCTATCAAACACACCATCAACGTTGGTTGCGAAGAGAACGCTACGTGCCCCAAGCAGCTCCGATAGCTCCCAAGCCAATATGTCTCCAGACACTATTCTGAAGCCTTTATCGTCAGCTACAACATCCCCATACAATACAGGGATTGCCCCATGCTCTATAGCCCTTACTATAGGATCGATATACATCCCGTACCCATTCTCCTCTCCACGAGCAACCATGAATGAGTGAGGGGAGAACGACAGGGCCCAGAGGCCGTTTAGATTCAGCTTCTCAACAATAATAGAGTTAAGCCTCTGCATCCACAGGGCAGTTTCACAGCAGCCCTTCACCCCTAGATAGCCCTCGGGATCCAGATATCTTCTAGCCACATAGTGCCCAAAGCTTCCGCCACCATGTATAATGATGAGCCTCATCTCCTCCCTCTCCTGCTGGGCCCTCCTAATCTCACGCGCTATCCTAGTGATGGCTTTAATGTTTGCCTTAAGGGGTGTTGATTTATCGGTTATTACTGATCCTCCGATTTTAAGTATTGTAAGATCATCTGAATCCATATCTGAATCTACCCACAACTACACCATCATAGATATAGATTTCATTATAGGACTTAATTATAGGTAGCCCATAGATCATAGACCAGAGCCTGTTATGAAAAAATATAAGTTTCGATAGATTCTCTAGATCTCTTGATCTAACATACCTAACGCCATATATAGAGGTTACCCCAACAGTCTTCGTTAAAAGATCCATAAGCTCCCCCTCAATAGCTAGACCCCCACCAATCCTATAGCTCCTATACAGCTCATCGATAGCAATGAAGGATCCATCATCTATCTCTATGATCTCATTAGACCTCCTAAAAGCTATATTGGATCTCTTCGCCAAGCCCCACCTGAGAGCCTCAATAAATTCGTTTCTCCCTAAAGCTTTCCGGTCTATAACTATCAGCGCCTTCACCAGATCCTCGCTACTGAGCTGGCCTTCGGAAATGATCTCCCCAATATACTGTGTGGCCAGCACATAGAAGACTCCAGGAAGCAGTACAGGTTTCTCAAGGTATACATCTATCTCAACACTGAATCTAGCCTGCAGCTCCTGAGATAACTCCTCTACGAACCTGCGCAATATATCCCTGAAGACCCTAGACCTGTATCCAGAAACCAAAACCCTATTCTCATCAGAAACATCTAGAGACACCTTTAACCCTACAGCGTTTTTCAGCCTACAAACAACAACCGGGTTTAATCTGCCCTCTAACGGGATGCCGAATATAGGCATATATAGATCGAGATCTATATAGCTGGAGGTCCCCTCCATAATAGACATCGAGACATCTACTTAACAGCAACAGCGGAGGCGTAGCCAACAACCCAGCTCTTATCCCCAGTAACGTCTCCGGAGGTAGCATACTTGAGAATCTTTATTTTAGAGTACCCCATCAGCTTGGCTAGATACATCATGATCATTACGGGACCAGGCCCACAAGCGGTAACGTTGTTTGCCTCTATATATGAGTAGAATGATTCCGGATCCATTTTAGCTACATACTCAAGTGCAGATAGATCCTTCTTAACCGCGCTATCATGAGGCTCGTAGTGGGTCCAATCAGACGACGCAATATAAATGATGCCTCTCCCCAGCTTATTCGCAGCGTTATATATCGCTTTAGCCAGGTCCTCAGAAACGGCTGGATTCTGGATCATCAATACTATGGGCACAAACTTGAATCTATCGCCAAAGAGATACTGGAGAAATGGAAGCTGCACCTCGACTGAATGCTCATTCATGTGGGCCTCATCATTTATATCTAGATAGCTACTCTCCCTAACAATCTCCCTAGCAAGCTCGCTGTCCACCTCAACCCTACCCAGGGGAGTCTCCCACGAAGCATCAATCATTGTTGCTACTAGAGAACCCATACCAGTGTGGTTTGGGCCGGCAATAACGATCGTCTCAGGAGCACCAGATAGGTAGACATTATAGTATGTGTGAGAGGCTACAGGACCGCTATACATGTACCCAGCGTGTGGAGCGAGAAAAACCCTGCTTACGTATCCTTCCTCCACAGATCCTTCTCTAGCTGGAAGTTTACCTATACCTATAGGGTGGAGAAAGCACCACTCTATCCTTTTAACTAGATCGTTTCTATCCGACTCATAGAAGTAGCCGGCAACGGCGGGATGCCTTATTTTCAAACAACCACCCGGGTCTCGAACTCCTCAAGCTTCACTGGAAGCTCGTCTGTCGGGCCCAGCATCCCTTTCTCTCTGAGAATCTGCCTGGCCAGAATATAGTAGAGAAGAGCCAAAGACTTCCTCCCCTTATTATTTGCGGGGATAGCTAGATCGATACCATATATCCTGGCATCGGTACTTATGAATGCAACAACAGGAACCCCTATCTCAACCGCCTCCTCAAGAGGCTGTGAATCGACTTTAGGGTCAGTTACAACCAGCACCTCAGGCTCCACATAGTGGGTTAAATTAGGGTTAGTTAGTGTCCCTGGCAGAAATCTACCGATAACGTACTTTGTACCGACAACCTTGGAGAACATCTCTATAGGCTTAAAGCTATACTGTCTAGCGCCCACAACAAGTATGTCTTGAGGATCAAACCTAGCCAGAAACCTACTAGCGATCCTCAGCCTCTCATCAATCTTTCTAACATCAAGCACATAGAGCCCGTCAGGCCTCACCCTATATATATAGCGCTCCATCTGCTTGTTGGAGAAGTACGTCCCTATATGCACACCTGCAGACAGATACACATCGATGGGGACAAGAAGCTCGACTGTTGAGTATGTCGATACCATCTTGGACTCTTTAGATACCTCCGAAGACTGCTCCTCCGAGGAATTATCCTTCGACATGGAGATCACCTAGACAGCTAGATTTTTCTCGAGTAAAATATAAGATCCCTAATTAAAGGCACGTGGGTCAGAAGGATCCTTCTACAGCAATACCTCCTCACACCAAGATCGTCCAGAACCTTTTTGGGGTCCTCACCCCTCCTAACCCTCGACTCAAACTCCTCCCAGTGGATAGATATGGGGTAGCCACATGTGTAGCATCTGACTGGTATGATCATCGGCATCACCTATATGACTTCTGCCTGAATCTTCTAGCCGAATACCTCATCCACTTCTCAGGCTCTGTCCTTCTAGGATCACCAGCAAGCATAACCCTATCATACTCCCTATATATCTTCCTAACCTCAGGTATATCATCGTAGAACTTGGATATGCCCCTAGCAACAGCAATCCTAACGGCTTCAGCCTGACCCATATAGCCTCCCCCCTCAACCCTGACATCTATATCTATCCTGCTCCTCAGCTCCTCACCAATCAGCAGGTAGGGCTCGATCATCTTCAGCCTAGCAATCTCTATAGGCCATATCTCTATAGGCACACCATTCACCCTAAACCTGCCCTTACCCTCCCTAATAATAGCT
>WANO01000013.1 GCA_015521765.1 Desulfurococcales archaeon | reverse complement strand
TCTGAACAAACCCCCTAAGCTGATGCTTCGAAACCCCATACCTCTCATACGCCATCGAGGGCGAGAGCTCACCATTAATATAGTCCAGAAGAGCCATAAGAACCTCAGGCCTCCCAGCCATCTTCTTGAGCACGAGGTATTCGAGGACCTCATTAACTATCTTGTTTATTCCGCTCAACTTCAACTCCGGTTAATATGCTTAAACTATATGTGGGCTTTAAAAATTACACGGATTATAAATTTAACGCTAGTAATACTTGGGCAATCTAGCTATATAGATCATTTAGTTTCAAGATCAAAATATGTAGAGCGTAATAGCCAAATATATATCAACCCTCCCCCAGAGGGTTAAGTAACCTATAAATATATCCTCTAAAGTAATACATATAGACACTCACTTTGAATGGTGATTATATGAGTATAGACGTCAGGATGCTCGATAGCAGATCATTTCTCGTAGATATAAAATCATCAAAAGTCCTATCAATAAAAATAGACTCAGAACTTCTAGCCACAATAGATAAGATGTGGCGCGATCTAGGCTACACCTCAAGAAGCGAATTCATAAGAGAATCACTCATAGTAGTCCTTAAGCTGATCGAACTAGTAAAGGAATCAAACCCCGAAACAATATCCACACATGGCAAGAACGAGCAGCCATTAACGGCTCTATATAGAGTGATTGAGGAGATCATGACTAAGAACGGGGCACCTAAGCAACATGCAGGCCATATAGATAGCGAGAATCAAGCCATAGTGATCAAGTAGATTTAGAAGAAGCCTCTCCTTTTTCTAATCGGTATTTAGATCAGGGAATTAAAAATTAGTTAGGTTATGCCCGGAATCCCTGTAATATATATCCTCTGCTCTATGCTTCTGTCGGTTAAAAATATTTAATATAGCCCGGTATATTTCTATCAATGTAGAAAGCAGGTTTGGTAAGGTGCTGTATTTGGTTAAACTTTTGATGTTTACATATTCGAGCATGTCTAAACCCAGGATGGGTGCTGTTGTGGGCGGCTCTATCATAGATCTTGGAGAGGCGTTTAAACTGATCTATGAAGCCAAACCGCCCAACTGGATCCTGGATACAAAGAGCTATCTGGAAGGAGGACCCCTAGCCCAGAAAATACTTAATGAGCTCATATACGAGGTTGAGAGGTCCCTGAAGGGTAATGCCGACATAAATATAAGGCCTCTAGGTCTGGATGAAGTAATATACTATCCACCAATAATCAGGCCCAGCAAGGTGCTGTGCATGGCCCTAAACTATAGAAGCCACGCAGAGGAGCTTGGGCGGAGCGTGCCCTCCAAACCCTACGCATTCCTAAGGTTTAGCGACACGCTTATAGGGCATAAATGGCCTATAATAGCTCCAAAAGCATCCAAGATGGTTGATTACGAGGTTGAGCTGGCCGTAATCATAGGTAGGAGGGGCAAGTATATACCTGCCTCGAAGGCCTACGAGTATATAGCTGGGTACACGGTCTTCAACGATATAAGCTTTAGGGACTGGCAGAGGCCCAGGGATCAAGACACGCCCTTCGGGCCCGATTGGCTGCATGGCAAGAACATGGACTCATCGGCACCTATAGGGCCATATATGGTTACCAAAGACGAGATCCCGGATCCATACCCCCTGAGGCTTGAGCTAAAGGTTAATGGCGAGGTTAGGCAGAGCAATACAACTAACGATATGGTTTTTAAGATCCCTGAGATTATAGAGTATGTATCTCAGGGGATCACTCTGAAGCCCGGGGACATAATAGCTACAGGTACCCCCGCAGGTGTTGGCTTGGCTAGCGGTGGTTTCCTGAGGCATGGCGATGTTGTTGAGGCTGAAATCGA
The DNA here is from genome assembly GCA_015521765.1 of Desulfurococcales archaeon. Taxonomy (GTDB): domain Archaea; phylum Thermoproteota; class Thermoprotei_A; order Sulfolobales; family AG1; genus WANO01. The sequence continues at coordinate 12,579 of WANO01000013.1, read as the reverse complement.
GAGGATAGGGAAGCTGACCAATATGGTTATATCCGAATAGATCTGAATAGGGTGATGCATGTTGAGAATGGATAGGGTAGAGAGACTAGTTCGTGAGCTGGCTAGCCAGGGGCTGGATGCCGCTATAGTCTCCTATGGCGCTAATCTATACTATCTCACGGGCTTCTATGAGGAGGGTTCCGAGAGGCATTTATCGCTCACCATCGATAGGGAGGGATCGATAAACCTTGTTGTTCCCAAGCTGTATGAGGCTCAGGTCTTGAGGGATATGGGTATATCTGGTGACCATGAATCAAGCACTGTTAGTTTGTGCGTTTGGGAGGATCATGAGGGTCCCTATAGATGCGTTGATAAGGTTGTTTCTGAGCTGAGGGGTAGGGGTTTTAGGAGGGTTGCCGTCGAGGGTGGTATGAGGTCCTCCTTCCTTATAGATATAATCTCTAGGGCTGGAGGAGACCTCAGCTTTATTGATGGGGACCCCATCCTGTATAGGCTCAGAATGATCAAGGACGAGGCCGAGATCGAGAAGATCTCTGAGAGCTGTAGGGCTCTCGTAAGGGTTTTTGAGGAGTTTATTTCCAGGCTCAATATATCTGGCTCAACCAGGGAGATAGATCTAGCCAACCTTCTAAGGTCTGTGGCTCTCGAGCTTGGCTACAGCCTATCTTTCGATCCTATAGTCTCCAGCGGCCCCAACACGGCGTACCCACACTACAGGTTTGGGTATAGGAGGATCTCTAGAGGCGACGTTATAATCGTTGATTTCGGCATAGATCTAGACCACTACAAGTCGGACTTCACAAGGGTCCTGAGTGTTGGGGCCCCATCAAGCAGGGTTGAGGAGCTCTACACCAGGGTTCGTGAGGCTCAGAGAAGGGCTATAGACTCTATTAAGGAAGGGGTTAGGGCCAGCGATATAGATAGGGCGGCTAGGGGTTATCTTGCCGAGTGGGGTCTTGATAGATACTTTATCCACCGAACCGGCCACGGGCTTGGTCTCGAGATCCATGAGAAGCCTGATATATCTGCCGGGGACCCCACAGTGGTTAGGGAGGGGATGGTTTTTACTGTCGAGCCCGGGGTCTATTTCGAGGGTGGCTTTGGCCTAAGGGTTGAGGACACTGTTATTGTTGGGTCTGGAGGTCCCTATATAGCTACTGAGTATGAGAGGGATATAGTTAGGGTGTAGAGCCTGGCATGGGTAGGAGGAGGCATATATATGATCTTGTTCTCCAGCGCATAGAGCTTCTCGACGAGCTGGCTTTGGAGAGTGTTAGGAAGGGTGATCTGGAGCTTGCCAGGAGTGCCGGCAGGATCATTAGAAGGCTCTACCTCAGGAACAAGGTTAAGGTAGGGGCTGAGCTTAAGAGGAGGTACTGCAAGAGGTGCTTCACCCCTCTTGTGCCTGGGCTAACCAGCAGGGTTAGGGTTAGGGGTAGGGGCAGGTCTGTGGTTAGGGTGACCACATGTCTTTCGTGCGGGGAGGTGTATAGGCTTGAGGTTGGGCGTAGGCGCTAGAGTCTGAATCTTTATTAGTATCTGTTATCTACTTAAATCTGGTGAATGCCTTGGTTAAGATAACCTGGCTTGGGCATGCATCGTTTCTTGTTGAGGGCTCGAGCGTTAAGCTCGCTATAGATCCATGGGTGAGCAACCCTAAAGGGGTTATGTCTGTGGATAAGTTGCCTGAGCTAGACTATATAGTTGTCACCCACGACCACGGAGATCATCTGGGTGACACGATAGATATAATGAAGAGGTTCAAGAAAACTGTGTTTGTATCGATATATGAGCTAGCCAACTATGTGGGTGAGCAGGTGGGTGACCACAACAGGGTTGTGGGCGCAAATATTGGTGGGCCCGTAAAGGTTGATAGGGTCTCCATAGTGTTTACCCCGGCGATACATAGCGCTACTAGAGGCTCGCCCATGGGGGTTGTTGTTACCGTGGATGGCGTCTCGATATATCATGCAGGAGATACAGCGCTGTTTGGGGATATGCAACTCATAAGGGAGCTATACACACCTAAAGTCGCCCTCCTACCCATAGGGGGGCACTTCACCATGGGGGTTAGGGAAGCGGCCAAAGCTGTTGAGCTCCTAAAGCCAGAGATCGTTATACCGATGCACTACGACACATTCCCACTGATCTCTGTAGACCCCAACGAGTTCGCTTCAGAGGTGGCCAAAAGAACCCAGGAGACGAAGGTTGTTATCCTCAAACCTGGCGAGTCCATAGAGGTTTAAACATAGCTCATCGAGTTTTTAAATAGATATGCAAATATATTATTTACCTACAGAAACAAATCCCCCTACAACAATACACCTATAATTTATAATCACTAAACCACCAATAATCTAATCAGGTGTCGATATATAGAGATAAAGCTAACACCACTAGAAGCGCTAGTGGCAGAGAAGCTTCTAGAATCATCGGAACTCAAAGACATAAAAACCATAGCTAAGGAGCTAGGAAAAAACTATGTACTAATAACAAAAGTAGTAAAGAGACTACTAAACAAAAAGATACTAGGCCTAAGATTCGACCAATACAAAATGGGGCTAGAAAGATATATAGTCCTAGCACGAATAAATAAAGAATATGCAGATGCAGAATTCCTAGCAAACAACATGCCCTACAGTGAATGGCTAAGATCGGTAGCGCTAGCAACAGTACCAAACAACTTAGCTTTTTTAACTTACTTCGCACCAAAAAACGATAACTTTGGTATAGTAACTGATAAAATAAAGAAAAGCAAATATGTAGATCTCAAATACCCAGTACAAGTCTATAAGTTAAATACATTCTTCCCAACTAAACCTATATTATCACAATTTTTAGATCCAAAAACAGGATTCACATATCCACCCCATAAAGGTCTAAAAATAATCGATAAAATACCAATTTCAATAGACGATACCACTAATAACATAAAAAATAAAGATGAACCAAAAGTACCAAACGATATTTTAGATCTACTAATAATGTCGTTTCTTGAAGTCATATATACAGTATCACCAAGACTACTAGTAAGAGGAGGAATATTTAAAGTAGCCCCGGACAAACTACAGTACCATTTCGAGAATCACTGCAAATATTACTCATTAGGAGCCATATTAAAAAGACCTCTTTATGAAGCAACAATGATATTTAAAGCATTAATGTTGGGTCCTGATTCAGTAAAATTAACATATACAATATCAAAAACACCATATGGATACGGAATATGTGACGAATCAAATAATTATTGTATTATATATTTGATGTTAAGCGAAAGAGATCTTCCATTTATATATAATTTCCTGAATCAATTTAATATAGATATATTAGAGCAAGCCATAATATTACCTTTAGCTGCTTCTAAAAGAAATATAATATTTAAATCGTTACCTTATGAAAATTTCTCAATTAAAGGAAATAGATGGTATAATCTTGCCGAATCTGGATATAGATATAAATATAATATACAAAGGATAAATAGAAAGTTTCTTAAAAGCCAGAATTTAGCTTAAAATGCTTTAATTAAAAATAAAACGAAAAGATAATAGCTTTACTGAATAACCCATGTGTCGGGGTCTTCAAATCCGAATGGTTTTACTTTTGTTGTGACTCCTAGAGCTATTAGTGCTATGGGTAGTGACATTTTTGATATTTTTGCTATTTTTAATAGCTGTATCTTTTTCTTTGCGTCCATTTTTTATGCACCGTTTGATATTTTTGTTGGTTCTGTGGAAATCGCTTATTGTAGGTGTGTTTTTGTGTGTTTGTAAGTTTTGGTGTTTTTTGGGGGTTATGTTTTTATTTGTTTTATGGATGGTGTTTTAGGCTGTTAGTTGTTTATTTTCTGTTTCTTTAATATTAAGTTCCCTGCTGTATATGTATCCGGGCTTGCTGTCTATTTTATTATTTTGTGTTTCTAATATATATTAGTTATATATGGTGTTTCTGTCTTCTTTTCTTTCTCGGGTTGATTGCTCTAGTTTATATGGTGCCCCTGTGATCGGGTTAAGTAGGCTATAGATGTTTACGGCCGGTATTTATAAGGGTTTCAATCCGATTGAATAGTAGGTTGATGTCTAGATGATATTGAACGACTCGCTAAATAGCGATGAGTTCACGGAGGCCGGGGGGAGTGTTGAGAGCTCTGCTGAGCAGGTGTTCACCCTTATACCCGGTGGTTTTCCAGGCTCCATGCCCGTGATGGTTAGGTCTGTGGACGGCTCCTATATTATGTCTAGGATGGAGAGTGTGGTTTCCAGATTCATAGATCCCAGGTTCTATGGCGTTGTGTGGGTTGAGGACCTCTATGTTCTGGGGATAAATAACAGGGATCTGAGGGTTGATTTCATCCCTGTCGAGTATGTGTTCAAGAAGAAATACGTCTACGAGCTATACTATCTAGCAACCAATGTCGGTAGCTATGTGGTTGGGGGAGCATACGATCAGAAGCTCATGGTCTACGACCCGGATACAGGTGATATATACACTACAGAGATCTCAAATATAAAGCCCGGGGACCACCTGGTTCATATGTGCGCACCCAAGGAGCTACCGGGGAGGCATGTGGAGCTTGAGTCTGATGAGGAGGCTGAGGGGCTGTTGGCTGGCTACCTATACGCGATGGCCAAGCTGGGGCTCGGGTTCAGGCTTGGGCCCAGGGCTCTCTATCTCAATCTAGACACTATGGATCCGAACGACCTAATACTGATCCTAAAGTCCCTCGACATGATTTCGACCATAAGCAAGATCGATAGGATGGAGAACTCGATAGCGGTGTATAGCGACACCATAACAAATATAGTTAGATCGGTAACCAGAGGCATAGAGGTGAAGCTACCCAACGCCATATACAGCAGCAGAGCCTACGCGTATGGGTTCGTGAGGGGCCTGGTGAATATAGCTAGAAACAGTGGTGAGGGGATCTCGAGACTCCCAGAGATCTACTGGGTCTCATATATGCATGGGATAAGGATAAATGGGATAGAGAATAAGGATCAAGACATGGGTATAGGCTACGACGAGATGGCCTCGAAAGACAGGCTAGGGGTTAAGGGAATATGCACATGCAGAGTGAATAGGATAATTATAAGGAAGAGCTCGGACTATGTGTATGGATTGAGGACCTCCCAGGGAACTATACTAAGCGGTATAGTACCGGTTATAAGTGGAGAGTACTAGAGCGAGAGTATCCTATAGATCTCATCCTGGATCCAGCTATCTATAACCTCAGCAACCCTACCGCTGCCATCAACAACCTCGACTGCTGGAGGTCCCTCGATAACTTCTCCCACAACCCTGGCGTTCACTCCTACAGATCTAAGGATCTGGAGGGACCTCTCAGCATCCTCCTTTTTAACTACCGCTATAAGGGATCCGCTACTTATTAGCCTCAAGGGATCGATTGATAGAGCTCTACATATAGCTCTAGTCTCGGGAAGTAAGGGGACCTCCTCCACATACAGCCTAACCCTGGCTCGAGATGCGTGAGCCAGCTCGAGCAATCCACCCAGCACACCCCCCTCTGTGGGGTCATGCATTGCTTTAGCCAGCCTGTTTGTTGCTAGGGCTAGGGCTTCTTTAACTATGCTGATCTTTCTATACAGCTCTCTTGCTCTTTCTAGGACGGCTCTGTCTACGCCAAGGTTTAGAAGACGATCATAGAGGTCCGTGGCCAGAATAGCTGTACCCTCCAATCCAGCCCACTTGGTTAGGATAACCACGTCGCCCGGAGAGGCGTTCTTGGAGGTCACTACACCATCCCTATCAACTGTGCCGATAACTGTAGATACTATTATATTGGATCTCAGCCCCTTAACGACCTCTGTGTGGCCACCAACCACCGACACCTCAAGCTCTCTCGATGCCTTATCGATCTGGGATACAAGATCTAGAATCTCGCTCCTCGAGACCTCCTCCCTGAAGAGCAGAGTGATCGATGCCCACCTAGGCTTTGCCCCAACGGAAGCAACATCGTTGCTGGCTATATTGATGCTTAGCCACCCGGCAAGCTTGCCTGCGGCAGTTATCGGATCGCTGTGCACAGCTACTAGCCTATCCCCACCAGGATCAAGTATAGATGCATCAACACCCAGCTCGGGGCCCTGAATAACGCTGTCGTCCCTATATCCTAGCTTGTCTATAACCAGCTCCTTTAGAGATCTGAAGTCGAGCTTACCGATCTTGAACCGGTTATCTATCCCCATTTAGGGGGACCCCACTATTTTATTCCAGCCCGAAATATATTATCTGCCTCCGCCTCTCCTAACACTCTCAATAGTTACTAGGGAGGAGCCCAATACTATAAGTACCCCGCCAACAAGATCTGTTGTCGAGAGGGACTCGCCTAGAACGGCTACGCCGAGGCCCGCCGTGAAGACCGGGATCAGGTTCGAGAATGGAGCCGCTATACCTGTCCCAACCAGCTGTACAGATCTGTTCCATAGATAATAGGCTAGAGCCCCAGGAACTATCGATGCATAGGCTATGATACCCCATATCGGTAGCTCTAGGTTTAGGGGGTTTGAAAGATCCATAAACAAGCCGAGGAGAGCAACAGCAACGGTGGTTTGGGGGAGGGACACCAGGAGGGAGGCGTATGTGAGGCTCAACCTGTCTGAGTCCCTGAAAAACACCCTCTGGAGCACTGTGTATATGGACCAGATAAGCCCCGTCATGAGGCCTAGAACCACGCCTATCAGGGAGCCTGGGGAGCTTACCACCTCTATCTTAGGACCAAGAAGAGCTATAACTCCAAGAACAGATAGGAGAGCTCCCACGAACTGTATCGCTGTCGGCCTTCCATACCCTGTGGCCCACCCCATCAGCAGGAGTATGACTGGAGTGAATCCGTAGGCGAAGCCTACAACTGATGCTGTTGTGAATGATAGTGCTGAGTAGTTTACTATGTTGAATAGTGTGAACCCCAGGAAGCCAAGCACAGCTGTTTGGGGCTTGAGCACAAGCCTCTTGAGCCCCCTAAATACTCCTGAACCTAGTATGAGGGGGTAGGCTAGGGCTGCTATATACCATCTCAGCAGGGTGAGTGTATATGGATCTATATATGGGCTGAGCCATCTACCGGCTATATTGTTTGTGCTCCATAGAAAGTGTACTATCACCAGGTAGGCTATCCCGATCCACAGCAATGCTAATCCGAGTCTAGATTATTGTTTAAGATAAATATTAACTTAACCATATATATTTTAACCATGTATATATCGATATGAACGCCTTAAATACGATTTTAATAAGTATACATGTCTCGGAAAACAGATGAGGGATGGGAGCGTATTCACTAGGGACGTGAAGCTGGGTATAGCCTCGGAGTTCATGGCCTCGTTTCAGTGGGGGTCCCTATCAATACTGCTACCCATATACTTCAGCAAGCTTGGGCTTGAGCCTGTAGAGATCGGGCTCCTCCTAACCATATCGCAAGCAACGTTCGCTATACTCACGATCCCTATAGGGGTAGCTGCCGACCTATATGGAAAGAAGAGGATAATAGCTGTCGGCTCGGTAATGGCTGGGGCATCTATAGCTGTTCTGGCCTACCTGGAGAACCCAACGCACATATATGTTGCTGGGCTCGTGATTGGTGTTGGCTCATCAATGATCTACTCGCCCCTATGGGCTCTACTTGCAGATATAGCTCCAGCCAGAAATATGGATCAGGTATTCAGCTACAGCTATTCGGCATCTAGCATGGGGGTGGTTATCGCTTCAGGCCTGTCTATTGCTCCATCCATACTTAGGAGCTCGTTTGGGTTTAGCGAGCTGGACTCCTACAGGCCCCTTATAGTGCTTTCCGGATTAACTACAGCTTTGGTTGCGGTAACCACCAGCCTGATCAGGGGGGAGATAAGGGTTAAGCGTGGTGGTGGGCTTCGTGACAGGATCATTCCAAGGAGATCCATTAGGGTTCTCTACAGGATAGGGATTGTGGATCTTCTGATAGGTGTTGGTGCAGGGATAACCATACCGCTATTCCCTCTATGGTTCTACCTCCGCTTCGGGCTTGATGAGAACGTTCTCTCCCCGCTATATACAGTTGCCAACCTGATGCTCAGCGTGTCCTACATGATCTCTCCGCTACTGTCGAGCAGGCTCGGGAGGGTTAATACTGTTGTAGCCACCCAGGGGACCTCTATAGTTCTGCTAGCCCTCATACCCCTCATCCCGGACTTCATGGTTGTTGGCGCATTGTTTGTTGCTAGGAACCTCTTGATGAATATGGCTGGCCCGATTGTTAGGGCTATGGTTATGAACCTCACCGACCCGTCTGAGAGATCTACGGTATCGGCATTCATCTCTATAGCCTGGAGCCTCCCGAACTCCGCTACACCCTCTATTGGCGGCTACCTCCTCCAGTATGTATCTCTATCAATGCCGTTCTATCTAACGGCCCTGTTCTACGCTATAGCTACAGTTCTCTTCTACATCTTCTTCAGGGATCTAGATACCAATGGGCGTAGGTCTATATGATCCCGCTTAACCCGGCTATATCCATGCCGCTCTCCCTAGATCTATCATACCCCACCCTCTCAATCCACCTCCTTATCAGATCTATATCACTATCCGTAATCTCGTGGCCCGCATCTAGAATGTGCAGCTCGACAGATGCACCTTTACGCTTGAGTCTCTCAGCTAGCTTGATAGATTCTTGTGGTGGTGCGATCCTATCTCTCCTGCCGGCAAGTATGAGTATGGGGGTCCCCGCAAGCCTCTCCCTGCCTATATCTAGCGGGAACAGGGGTCTAATTAATACTGCTCCATACAGCGCGCCTGGCCTAATGAGGGCTATAGCCACAGACATGTTGGCTCCGTTGGAGTATCCTATAGCTATAATCCTTCCTCTATCGAACCCGTGTTTTCTTGAGGCTATATCTATTAGATCCGCTATCTCGTTAGACCTGTAGTGGAGGTCCTCGACATCATACACCCCCTCACCTATCCTCCTGAAGAATCTTCTTAGCCCGTTCTCAACAACCTTACCCCTTAGGCTTAGCACCGGTGACTCTGGCGAAACTGCCCTAGCTAGCGGTATGAGATCGCGCTCGCTACCGCCCATACCGTGGAGGAGCAGGAGTGTGGGGGCTCTGCCTGTTCTTGATGGGATATAGATGTATCTATACCCGAGCTCCTCTCCGGCTATCTCCCCCTCCATTGCTCATCTCCAGTTTTCTGGGTTGGGGATATTTATTTTTGGCAGGCTTCTCTCTATGGCTTCCCTCCTATCCTCAAGCCATTCTGGAAGGACCAGCTTTGTGCCCAGCTCTTCTGGAGGCTCATCTATCTGGAATCCGGGGCCGTCTGTGGCTATCTCATAAAGAACGTATCCTGGTTCCCTGAAGTAGATGGATCTAAACCACTTCCTGTCTATAACTGGTGTTACATAGAATCCTAGTTTTTCGAGTTTCTCTCTATACATGATCTGGGTTTCAGGATCTTTAACCCTCCACGCAACATGATGGACAGATCCGTATCCTATCGATCCTGGAGACGTATCGGTGCATTCCACATCTATAATCTTTGAGGGTCCCCCATCGTCCGCCACATACCTGTGCCTACTCGGCCCCTCATAGATCTTTCTGAACCCAAGCACCTCCTCAAGGAACCACCCGCTATGCCTACAGCTATCGACACTAATCAACACACCAAACAGCCCCCTTATGGCGTGTTCACGGGGCACAGGCCCCTTCCTCCAGGGCTTCGCTATATTCTCTATGTCGCTTCTGCCGATCAGCCTTAGGTTTAGACCATCGGGGTCCTCCAGATCTATAGCCAGACCATCGTCTGTTCTTCGGGGACCCCTGAACCTCACTCCATATCTCTGTAGCCTCTGTAGCCAGTAGTCTATAGATTCGCTGGGTATGTTGAGTGACACCTCTTTAACCTGTCCTGCGCCCGTAACCCCCTTTGATGCGTTTGGGTATATGAAGAATGTTATGTCTGTTCCTGGGGTCCCCTGCTCGTCTGCGTAGAAGAAGTGGTATGCTGTTGGATCGTCTTGGTTCACCGAGATCTTAACCAGCCTGAGCCCCAGGATCCCTGTATAGAAGTTGAGGTTTTCCTGCGGGTCTCTGGAGATCGCGGTTACGTGGTGTATCCCGAGTATCCTGTCTCTCTTCATCTTCCGTCATGGGTATATATTGGTTAGTTTCTTTATAAATTTACTTTGTAAAGCTCTATAGATAATACCATGCATAGCACCAATATATTAGGGGTGGCGGGCCTGAAGGCGTTTGAGTTCATAGAGATAGAGGAGCTCCCGCCGAAGCCTAGGAGGAGCCATATCACAGAGATCAGGGGTAGCTACTACACCGTTGTGACTCCAACCTATCTTAGGGAGCTCTTCGATATAGCGGGGGAGTATATAGATATATTCAAGTATGCCGGAGGATCTATGAGGCTCCACCCCAGAAGAATTGTTCTAGAGATAAATAGGATGTGCCACGACTACGGTATCCAGGTTTCGACAGGAGGGTTCACGGAGAAGGTTCTATCCCAGGGTGTGGATGCATTCGAGAGATATCTTGAGGAGGCTAAGTCCCTCGAGTTCGATATAGTTGAGGTTTCGAGCGGTTTTATAGAGATCGATGACAGGGATAAGGTTGAGATCGTTAAAGCAATTAAGCGCTCTGGCTTGAAGCCTAAGCCGGAGGTCACCCTGGTTAAGGGTGCTGGTGGCGGTGTTGAGGGGTGGAGGACTGAGGATCTTTCCCATGAGCATATGGTTAGAGATATCGAGACATACCTCTCTGCTGGTGCATGGATGATCATGGTTGAGTCTGAAGGCATAACCGAGGGTGTGGATAAGTGGCGCACCGATATTATTGAGGATCTGGTTAGGAGGTTCGGTGTTGAGAGGCTCATGTTTGAGGCTGCCGAGAGGGATGTCTTCAGGTGGTATATCTACACCTTTGGTCCCCACGTTAATCTCTTCATAGATCACTCACAGATCCTTGAGCTCACCGCCATCAGAACCGGGCTGTGGGCTCCCAAGGAGCCCTGGGGAAAGGTGAGGTTCGAGAGGTAGTCTCCATTAGTGGATCCTGTACTCCCTCTCCATATCATGTATATCTATATCCTCAACAGGCTTCACGAATACTATACCCCTCCCGGGCTTTATATCGATCTCGTACATCCTAGTGTCGTGGTTAGTGTGCCTCATCTTCTCTATGATGAAGTACCTCTTGAGCTCTCCCCTAACTATCCTTCTCCTAAACCTAAATATCCCATCGGCGATATGCTCCACACCCCATCCGAAGGCCATTGCTGTGGTTATTGCGTACTGTGACACAAGGTAAGCTGTGAGGTTCCATTTACCCAGGATCCTTTTGACCGTGTAGCTGTATTTCCTAGCTAGGGCTGGCTTATCTAGCCAGAACGCAGAGATCGAGTCCACAACCAGCCTGGCTGGCCTGTAGCCCAGATGCTTCTTAGCCTCTATAACCTTACCGATCATGTGCTCAATATCCATCTCGGGGAGGCTCCAGGGATCTGTTGATTTGGGCTCTAGGGCATCTATAATGATCAGGCCCCTACCAAGGAAGGGCTCCCAGTCCCAGCCGAATGTCTTGGCTTGCTCAACTATAGATCCACGATCCTGCTCAGTCGTAACGTAGATACCGCCGGAACCCTCAACAAGCCCCTGATGGATAAAGTGCATAGATAAAACACTCTTGCCGGTGCCGGGCTCGCCAACAACAGCTACAAAGAAGCCCTCAGGAACCCCGCCATCAAGCATCGAGTCAAGCTCAAAGACTCCGGTGGAGATCCGCTTAACCATTGCAGGCCAAACCCGAATAAAGCAAATGTAAAGAAACAAATAAAAATCAGGATTAAGCTGTGGAGACATTGAGAAGCGCTTATATTTCATTGGCAGGATCTCTTAACCTCAATAGATCTATAGCCAGCCATATAGCCCTGACCACCTACATGGAGCACAAATCTCGATCCAGAACCTTAAATACAGCATAAATGCCTAGACCACCAGAGATAAACGTTGAATCCGGCCTATGGGCATTTACCGATCTGTATGTCCCACCACCTATAAATACCGAAACAACCTATTATCCACATAGACACATAAGCAATAAACTAAAATACAGACCTTATAAGAGCATAATCCACCAAAAAATAAGGGGCCCGTAGCCCAGCCAGGAAAGGGCACCGGCCTTCGGAGCCGGGGGTCCCGGGTTCGAATCCCGGCGGGCCCGCCACGTAGCATTCTATTATTGTTTGTATCGGGATAGAGGTAAGTAGCTTTAAGTAGAGTGTTGGTGAAGGAGTCGCCTAACAGTGTCTAGGAATTTTTCTAGTGATGGGTCTTGTAGGGGATGTACTTCTCCTCTTAGGTGTCTGTGGTGCGGATGCGTTTGGATTTCTGGGTGGTGTGGCCGGTTAGAAGCCTGTTGACTAGGTCTAATACGTGGCGTAGTCTCGTCAAACCCTCTTTATCCCTTAAGCATTGCTAATATACGCTTCTTTCTCTCCTCTAGCTCTCTGAGTCTCCTCTTCAGGTAGAGGTATTCCGGCCAGAGAAGATCTATCTCCGGGTTATCAATGCCTCTACTAGTG
>WANO01000012.1 GCA_015521765.1 Desulfurococcales archaeon | reverse complement strand
GTCCTTCTCCTCATATATATCCACCAGAGGCTCCATATCCTCAGAATACCTAACCTCCCTAACAGGACCCTCAGCACCCCTACGGATCTTCACATTACCAAACCTCTCAATCCTCGGAATACCATCAGGACCAATAGTCAGCCTAAAGCCATAGACCACAGGCTTAGGACCAACTCTCTCGACATCTCCAACCTCCTCAAAAAACCTCTCCCATCTCCTATGGAGATCCCTAATCTCTTCAGCGAGCTCCCTATCAAGCTCTCTAATCAGCTCATCAAACAGATCAAATATGCTTTTCCTCCTTCTCAACGTGTTCCCCCATATATCATTATTTCGGTCGGCTAAATTAAAAATTTGGTTCTTGAAATATTAACATAGCTGTAAAAATATAATAGTACAGTGAGGGTTAAGGGGTAAGCCGTAAAGTGGAGGAGGTATTATCGCTTATAGGCGTATACAAAGTGTACGGGTCCAGAACCATCCTGCACGATATAAATCTCCAGATATACAGCGGCGAGGTCTTCTGTCTTGTAGGCCCGAACGGTGCCGGGAAGACAACAACATTAAGGATAATGGCCACACTGGTTAAACCGTCTAGAGGCCACCTAAGGTTTTTCGGCAAGCATATCCGGGGCGACGGCGATATTCTAGATGTAAGAAGGAAAATAACGTATCTTCCTGAAGAGTCAGACACCTATTTTAGGCTAACCGGCTACGAGTATCTTGAGTTCTTTGCGAAGCTATATGATCAGGACAATTATAGCGAGATTGTTGAGCTGGGTGTTGAGATATCGGGATTGAGCAAAGAGGATCTTTCGAAGAAGACAGGTACATATAGCAAGGGTATGAGGAGAAGGCTTCTTCTAGCTAGATCGTTGATGGTGAAGCCGAAAATAGCTATATTGGATGAGCCGACATCGGGGCTTGATGTGTTCTCTAATGTTGCTATCAGATCTAGGATCAGGGAGTTCACAGATAGATACGGAACAACAATTATTCTATCAAGCCATAACATGCTTGAAGTTATGTCGATATGCGATAGGGTCTCCCTGATAGATAGAGGGAGAATCATATATACAGGGACCCCGGACGAGGCTATAGAGAGGACTGGCGCAAGGGATCTTGAGGAGGCGTTCATAAAGCTCGTTAATAGAAGTGGTGATGATGAGCATTAAGCCCCTTATAAAAAAGGAGTTCCTCGAGCTGGTAAGAGACTATAAATCACTAGCTATTCTAGCCGTTCTCCCACTGGTTATGATGCCTACGCTAGCTGTATTCAATACATACCTCCAGACTCTGGAGACCGGGGTTATATATATAGATAACCAAGACGGTTCAGAGGGCTATATAGGGGATCTTAAGATAGACTCCACCTACGTGGTGAACTATATAGTTAGGGAGCTTAAGCAAAGGGACCCCAACATAGTGGTTGTTGTGGGGGAGGTCCCCGATACAGCTATAGATGTGATATTAACGATACCAGACAGGTTCTCGTATAATCTAACATCATTTAGCGAGAGAGCCACAGCAAAAGTTATGAGGGCCCCACAGTCGCCTAAGGCCGATAGGATAGCTAGCCAGCTGTATTCCGCTCTCTGGGCGCTTTCAGAGAATGTGTCTAGGCTGAAAATTATTGAGCTGGGTAGGAGCGCAGGGATCGATATAGATCCTCAGGCTATAAGGGATCCTGTGGTTATTGTGGTCACCTCATATATAGCCCCCACGGGAGAAACCATAAGCATCGAGCAAGCCATAAAGGTGATGATTGCCAGGCTACTGGCCTTCTCGCTGATCTTTGTGGCGACACCATCAATAACCTATGTTGTAGACTCGATACTGGGGGAGAAGGAGAGGAAGACGATCGAGATTCTCCTAACCACCCCTCTAAGCAAGAAGGGCTTAATCGCCGCTAAAGCCTTCACCAGCTCTATCGTGGGTTTGTTCGCTGCAGCTATAGATGTTGTAGCTGTCTTGATGTTTCTCATAATACTGTCTAGGGGCTTCGAGCTGTCGGGGGCTCTAGTTGATCCTGTGCTCCTCCTCATAAATGGTTTGGTTGTGTACTCGACAATACTAGCCACTCTATCCCTATCTATGCCAGTGATAATTAGGTCTGGAACTATGAGGACTGCCCAGATATCTTCCTCAGTTATAACGATCCTTGCATCAGCAATATTCTTCTCCGTCTTGTTTGTCGATATATTGAAGCTTCCCCAGAACATTCAGGCAGTATTGATGCTTATACCCTACACACACTCTGTCCTCTCTATACAGAAGTTCGCTTACGGTGATATTGCAGGATCATTTATCCATATAGCCCTATTGATATCTCTATCTATAGTGTTGCTGGTGTTATCTTCGAGAATACTTAATGAGGAGAAAATGCTTGTGAAGCCTGTTTGAACGTTTCACAGGCTAGTAAATGTGTTGGGATGCTTCATTCAGCAATATAGTTGCTGGAAACGAATCTATAAATCTAGCGATTCCGCTAGGTAACTCGAGTTAATGGTTATGGTATAGGCCAAAAAATTAGGGATTACTGGTTAGCTGTCTCCATTCTTGGATCGGAAACCAGCTTGAATATGAATACAACGACAAAGTAGTCAAAGTTTCCGTCGGATAGGAATCTGCTCTTGAATACAGCTGCTGGCTTGAAGTACTTAAATGGAACAGCGGGAACAAAGCTCTCTGCACCTCCACCAGCTCCCTGCATAACGGTAACGGTGTTTGGAAACGCTATCTTGAGCCCATTGGACATTATTCCATACAGTAGTGTTGTATATATATCGGGGGACCCCCAGTTTGGCTGGATCCTAACTATACCTCTAGCCTGATCTATCTGAACCTTAACGTATCGCTGAGGTCCCTTACCCAGGTTTTCAGGTGTGGGCGGATTGTTGCCGTATATGTCGTAGTCGATGTCGTAGCCGGCTATCCTGAATATTGCTGATATGCCTTTTGCGGCGTCAGCTAGATTAACTGGGATCACGAAGGTCCCTCTCTTATCTACGGCAAACACATCGTATACAAGTACGTATGTTTTGTTTGGTTTAGCTCTAAAACTCTCTATAAGCATTCTTGCCGCATCTGTCTCGTTGTTTGTAGTTAGGATCTTAGCTAGAATAGATATCTGAGTCCCATTTATTGTTGAGCCGTCAGCTATCGATGGTCTCTGGCCTAGAACAGAGATCCAGTACCCATAGTCCCACCAAGCTACTATAACTGAGTCTTCGGTGGTGTTTTCTCTAATCCATTCTAGGGCGTCTATCCATGCCTCGCTTGGGTTGGCTCCACCTATCCCTGATGTCAGGATCATGGGTAGGTGCCCTCCATAAGCTGGTATGTGGACTGTGTATGCTGTATATATTTGGGCTGGTATGAAGAGTAGGAGTAGAGCTATGGCTATCATGGGCCCTATTATCGATGGTTTTCGGTAGCTGTACCTTGATCTGATGAATAGTTTTGAGGCGACGGATACCAATAGAGCTATAAAGGTTGATGATGCGATGGCCATAATCAGTACCGCGTAGGATAGGAAGTAGCTTATGTTGAAGAGCACGTATAGTGTTACTAGAAGGAGTATTGATACATACAGTGATGCAAGGTCTTTCTTTGCGATCAATAGGTATATATTGTATATTATCGACAGGATCGATAATATAGTTAAAACACCATAGGAGCTCATTAGTCTTGTTGGATCGAGAGGCTGGTACTCGGCAACTGTAAAGGGTAGAGGGCCCAAGTTATATGTTATGCCAAGGGCAAGGGCGGCTTTACCGCTCACGCTTATTATTCCCGTTAGTAGCATGGCTATTCCTGAAGCTATCCCTCCTATAACTAGTAGTGTATACGCGAGTCTAGATCTATTTCCAAGGAACCTGTTGAGTATATAGGCTTTGATCCCTAGAAGAGTGAATCCTGCAACAGATATTAAGCCTAGATTCCTATCTAGATAATCCAGACCATACAGTGGTGTTGCGAGAAAGCTGATCAGTATAGGTATTGACATAGCTAATGTGTTTATAAATAGTCTTCTATCATCTATATTCTTGAATAGTATGGGTGTAATTATCAGGGTTAAATATACAACAACATACGTGCCTATATAGAGTCCGCTCGATACAGCCATATATGATATTATAACCCCAAGTATCAGGAAGTCCCTTAGCTTCATGCTCTTATAGGCTTTAGCAAACATGTATATTGTGTAAGGCAGTATCATTAGAGCCATAGTGTACTTCACGGTAAACCCGGCCAATGTTCGATCAGCGAAAACTGTTGCGAAGAACGCTGTAGCTATAACTGCAGCAATACTGCTTCTACTCAGCTCTCTTGCGGCTAGAAAGATTCCTATCAGAGAGATCACTGTAGCTATAACTGGGAACATAACCATATAGTCCATAAGGCGCACTCCAAACACGCTTAGCGGGAGATATGTGAAGTATATGGTGTACATCAACCCTGGAAGCTCGGTTTTCGTGAAGTCCCTGCCCCAGGGATACCAGAAAAGCATAGCTGCTGGATTAGGGGGTTTGAGCTCGTAGTATGATAGAGGTCCCTTTTCAAGCATATATTTCACTATATAGTATGCCTCGTATGGATCCAGCTCATCAAGATATAGGGTGTATCCATTAGCTATTGAGTTGAGTGCTGGTACGAGTCTCAGGTATGCGCCTAGAGCTATAGTTGAGATCAACATAATGATTATTATTATCCTGTATATCTTGGGGTCCTCAAGCAGGCTGAACCCCCTGAGCTGAAGGGAACTATCCGCCCTTACGTTTTTTCTCCGCATTTTAATTGAACCTATACATCTATTTACTGTTGTCCAATATAATTATTATCTGGAGGAATGTTTAGACTATAGTCTAACTAGCGGCTCCAGATCTTAAGCTCACTATTCATAAACTTTGATATATGAAGATATTAATAGGTAATAACCTCTATAGAGGTGTCTAAATTACTTATTAAATTCAGCGACATAGTTATTGTTTCAGCAACCAGGACGCCAATAGGGAAGTTTGGGAGGAGTCTTTCTCAGGTTAAGGCCCACATCCTTGGCGCTGAGGTTATTAAGAGTCTTCTATATAGGTCTGGTTTGGATAAGGATCATATAGATCTCATTGTGATGGGTCAAGTTATTAGGGCAGGGTCCGGAATGCTAACCTCGAAGCAGGCGGCAATCACCGCTGGCCTCCCCCCAACTATAGACTGTCTTAATGTAGATATGGTGTGTTCATCCTCGATGGCCGCTATAGCTACAGCGGCACTATATATAGAGAAGGGTGCTGCCTCTCTGGCTATAGCTGGGGGATTTGAGAGCATGAGTCAGGCGCCATACATTCTGGATAGCTCCTTTAGAAGGGGGGTGCCTCACTTAACCTACAGGCGTGTGGAGATTATTGATTCTATGGTGTATGATGGTTTAACTGATCCCTTCAACAACTATCATATGGGGAAAATTGCTGATCTGTATGCCAGAAAAATAGGAGCAGGCAGGGAGGAACTAGATCTTATCGCTCTAGAAAGCCATAGAAGAGCAGCTAAAGCTAGGGATAACGGAGTGTTTTCTAGAGAGATCACGCCTATATCCATAACCCTGAACGGTAAAAGGATCGAGCTTGAAAACGATGAAGGTATAAAAGACGATATATCCTACGAGAAGCTCTCCAGCCTGAAGCCTGTATTTACACCAGAGGGGCCCCATACCGCTGGCAACTCGTCCCAGCTAAGCGATGGTGCCGCAGGGGTTATACTGACTACATACTCTAAGGCGAAGGAGCTAGGCTTAAAACCTGTAGCGAGACTTGTTGGCTACGCCTCCGTTGATGTGGATTCAATACTGTTTCCTTGGGCGCCTGTGCCTGCGGTTAGAGAGATTCTCGATGGGTTTAAGCTTGACGTATCGGATATAGATCTGTTTGAAAACAATGAGGCTTTCGCTGTTTCCAGCTACATATTTAATAAGGATCTAAAGGTTGAGTATGGCAGACTGAATGTTCATGGTGGATCAATAGCTTTAGGGCACCCACTTGGGGCTACTGGAGCCAGGCTATTGACGACATTAATAAACGCGCTTAAACATAGAGGAGGTAGAAAGGGTATAGCGTCAATGTGCCACGGACTTGGTGGGGCTACAGCTATCTTGGTTGAACTTCTATAGAGTTTTGGTCCCTAATGAAAATCCCTGAACCAGCTATATGGGTGAGCTTCACATCTATGCTGTGTGAGTATCTATAGTCAAATAATATGAAGTCGCCCACGCATCCCCTATCTATGCATCCCAGCAGCTTCGGCCTCCTAAGTATGCATCCGCCTCCCTGGGTGTATATCTTTAAGGCTTCACCTATAGATAGCGACTCACTGATATTTGGTCCGCCGGGACCCCTAAACAATGCAGCTTTCAACGTTTCATTGGGGTCGTATGGCTCTACTGGCGAGTCGCTGGAGCATGAGACGCATAGGTCCAGATTCATTAATGTCTTGAACATGTATGCCCTATTAGATCTTTTTCTACCTAACCTCGACTCTATCCAGAAGTCCGACACGGTAAAGCGTGGCTGGATTGATACGCCGGGTTTGACTTTCTTCAACAGTTCAATACTCTTATCCGATAAAAGTGATGCATGCTCTATCCTTAAATTTTCAACGCCTCTAAATCCAGATTGATCAGCTGTTTCAAGCACGTGATCCAATGCTGCATCTCCTATAGCGTGTACAGCTACCTGTAGCCTATGCCTCCGAGCTATACTGATTACATTGGCTAACTCGTCCCTATCTAGCAGTTTTAATCCCCTATTACCGGGATCGTCATTATAGTCCTCATATAGATACGCTGTTCTCCCTCCAAAGCTACCATCAGAGAACAGTTTAACGCCCTCAATAACTAGGAACCCATCTACAATGCTCTTATCTAGCTCACCTATTCGTTTCAGCTCATCCTTGCTTAGATACGCATGGAGCCTAACATATTTCTTCCTCGCTCTATACAGCTTCTCGGCAAGTTCTATCTCCTTCTTTGATGCGTTCATCATTCCTACAGATGTTACTCCTTTGGATGCTAGATCTATAAGGAAGTCCTCGAGTAAATATATATCACCCATATCTATTTTCTCATTGATCTTTTTCATTACATATCCAACAGCATCCTCAACAATAACACCGGTGGGCTTTCCATCCTGGTCTTTGATAATATATTTATCGAGCTCTCTATTCCCATAAAGCCCGAAATACTCCATAGCTTTCGAGTTAACCACAGCGATATGGCCGCACACCCTAACCAAGACAACGGGCTTATCGCTAGCTATGTCATCGAGATCATGCCTTGTGGGCATTTTCTTATCTGGAAATCTATCCTGATCCCAGCCTCGGCCCAAAATTACTCCTCCAACAGGTTCCGCATTCATTATTTTTCTTTTCAGATCTTCAATGCTGTATGTATCTCTAAGATCGATAACCTTTCTTGATAGAGCTGTTGACCATATATGTATATGTGAATCTATCAAGCCTGGTGCTATAAATAGTCCTTCGGCATCTATGATCGTGTCTTCACTACCCAAATCTATATTCATGTTGTCTTCACTACCTAGATACGTGACTCTACCCCCCTCTATCACCACGGTGTCGTAATCCTGGTCAAATACGTATCTGGCATTAGTGACCACTATCCTCGATGATGAACCTTTCCTGATCTTAACCAAGTATACTCACCATTCTTCTATTAGCTTTAAATACCGAAACGTTTATTAGCTTTTATATAGATCGTGATCTGGGGATCTAGCATGAGTAGCACAGCAAAAATTTTGGAGGCTCTAAAAAAGAAAGACAAGCTAACACCTAAAGAAATTAGTCAGCTAACTGGTTTAAACTATAACACTGTTAGAGGAGCACTTAACAGGTTGCTTAAGAAGGGCCAGGTAAAAAGAGTAGAGAGAGGAGTATATACCCTATCAAAGTAAGATAAGCTCGAAAGAAGCTGTTTAGAACCTATTTTTTCTTTGACCAGCCTTTATATATGTCGCTATGGCTCATGGATACTTTTTTCCCGTCTCGATCTATGAGCACGATCCGATCCCTATAGACGGAATCAACTATATATGGTTTCCCATCTATATTTATATACTCACCAGGCTCAACACTAAGTATTCTAAGGCTGATCGTCTTTTTACTCACTGTTTTTCCCGATCTATCTCTTTTAATCGACTCATCACTATAGGTTCTGTACCCTCCATATTTCCTCTGTATATAGTCGGCCAACGCATATGCAGCCTCCTTGCTGGTTAGCTTCACATCTATCCCGTTCCTAACGATCTCGATCTCGGCAATGAAAGTTCTTATTATATCCGGCACATTGTTTGCGATCTCATTATATAGCTTATCTTCGAGCTTGCGGTTCAGCCTGGGTAGGCCCCTGATCTGTACGGTAGCATCGTATGATTTGCCTTGCGCCTTCAGGCATGTAGGGCAAAGGGTTCTGGTGATTTTAAGGCTAGACCTATATATTTTCCTAAATACTCTACCCAGAACCTTTCCGGTCACGGTGGTTTCTATATAGTATCCGCCCAGCTCCTCTTTAATTTGTAGCTTCTCGATCTCGATTTCACTGAAATGGCTGGATTTCTCTATGTTTTCCTGTATGTGATATGAGATGGGAACTTTTACATCGTTGCCGTATTCGTCTGGGGTAAGCCATTTGCCCTCGAACTTGATTGATCCGCAGCGGCTACAGGTCTTTATGGCAACGATCTCTGGAACAAGGTTGATGCCCTTCTCTCTAATATAGCAATCGATACATAGGTAGGTTAGTATAGGGTTCGTCTTGCTCTCCGTGGCTCCACATCTTGCGCAGAATCTAGACATTTTAATCCGTTACTGTATATTTTTCTATCCTATCCTATAGGTTAATACTTCTGGAACATAGTAATAAAGTTAATCCTGCTGGCCTACATCGAACTGTATGATCTGTACATGCTTTACTCCCTGGATCTCTATAACGGCGCTCTCAACTATGAGTCCATGGGTTATTGCCGCCTCAACGATCTTATTGCCTATAAGGTTGACTATGGTAGATCTCTTAATTATATCTAGAGCCTCATCCAGCTCCATTAGTTCGCCCCCATAGAACGGTGTTCCAATAGTGATCTTGATACCTCTCTCCGAATCCTCCAAAGTCCTTCCAAAAACATCTTTATCGCATATGGATGCGACTCTATCTTTACCTGTATCAAAGATTTTAACGTAGAACTCCCCCAAGACTTCACCCTGACCTCTCTATATAGCCTCTATACTTGATTCGGCTCCACAAGCTAGGCATTTTAGGAACCATACTTTACCTTTATTTCTTACCAGATCCGTATCTATAGATCCGCATGTAGGACACCTCACATATGTCATAAGGAACCTCATAAAGATCTTTGATATAGTGCTGCTGGACGGTGTACCGAAGATCTCTAGCTGGCCAGAAGGATTTATAGCCCCTGGCTTCGCAAGATGCTTCAATAGATACCTCATGACTATTCTTGGATCCCTATTGAGGCGCTCGGATACATTGCTGAAGTTCTTTATAATAGCTTTCTGCCCCACATACTCGATCTGGAGCTCAGGAAGATCTAAAGCCTTCTTGCTTCTTTTCTCGGGCAATCTGCTATATAGCCTATCCAGCATCTCCTCGTATCTCTCCAAAATACTGGCCAATTGCGCCACCTAGCTATTTTAGAGTTTTAATGTTTTTAAATATCTAGGTTCTGATTATTTATGGCTCCTCCTACAAATATTTGAGATAGGGGTGACATAGAGATTAAAGTATACATCGAGACATACGGATGCACCCTAAATAAAGCTGACTCGGCAGCCATGATGGGGTATCTAGAAGAGTCTGGGATAACTATATCCGATGATCTCGATGACGCTGACGTTATAGTGGTGAATACATGTGTTGTTAGGAAAGATAGCGAGGAAAGGATGATTAGGCGTATAATGGAGCTGAGAAAGATCTATGGAGGATCTAAAAAAATAGTTGTAGCAGGATGCATGGTCTCATCCATGCCAAGCACAGTGAAGAAGATAGCTCCTGAATCATCCATGATATCTCCTCAGAATATAGATAAGATAGTCGATGTCGTAAGTTCACCTATATCGAAGGAATATATTTCTGGAGTTAAAAAGATAGATAAGCTGACTTTCCCCAGGCTTTACAGGGGTGTGGTGGCCCCTGTACCCATATCCGAGGGCTGTATGAGTGATTGTAGCTTCTGCATAACCAAGATCTCGAGAAGCACATTAAGGAGCTATCATCCCAGGGTAATTGTTGAGACCATAAAGGATCTGGTTTCCAGAGGATTTAAGGAGATAGAGCTAACCTCACAGGATTCAGCTGTGTATGGTTTCGATCTCAATGATCATGGATACAGATTCATGCTTCCAGACCTTCTAAATAGGGTTCTGGAGATCGAGGGTGATTTCATGGTTAGAGTGGGTATGATGAATCCTCAGTGGCTTGATAAGATCATTGACGATCTAATAGAGGTATATAGACACCCCAAACTATATAAATTCCTCCATATACCTGTTCAAAGCGGCGACAACAAGGTTCTGAAGATCATGAAGAGAGGATACACGGTCGAGGAATTCGAGCAGTATATACTTGAGTTCAGAAGGAAAGTACCCGACATAACTATAGCGACAGATATAATAGTCGGCCATCCCGGTGAGGACCACCATGCCTTTCTCAACACACTAGATATGATGGCTAGAATAAGGTTCGATAGGGTTCATATAGCTCAGTACTCA
Source organism: Desulfurococcales archaeon (assembly GCA_015521765.1). Taxonomy (GTDB): domain Archaea; phylum Thermoproteota; class Thermoprotei_A; order Sulfolobales; family AG1; genus WANO01. The sequence continues at coordinate 17,740 of WANO01000012.1, read as the reverse complement.
ATGAGACCATTAACCGAGGCCTCGAGAATGCCCCAGGTCAAGGAGCACATAAAAAAATTCAGAAGTAAGGTTGCTGAACTCCTTCAAGAGATCATAGGGTATGAAATAAATAGCTCTTTCATAGGTAGGAGAGCCAAGGTTCTAATGACTGAAAGAGGCTTCAGGAGACATACATATGTAGGTAGGTTGATGAATTATAGACCTGTTGTCGTGAGAGATGCTCTGGAGAACGATCTCGGAAAATGGCTATATGTAGAGATCGACGAAGCTACCTTCTTTGATTTAAGAGGACATAGAACAGTGTAGTAAATAATACAAATAATAAAATAAAAATATAGAACACAGGCCTATCCCCACAACATTAATCATTCTCTAATCAAGCTTCAGAAACTCGTTGTCCTCAAGATCTATACCGCTGTCATTTATAGCCTTCTTTTTTCTATCTATACCGCCATGCGCCCCCATCGCTATCTTATATACCTTGTTCGATATCTTGAAGACCTGTTCTATTTCAGAAATTGTGTCTCCCCACATCTCAGGGTCTTCCTGAAGCTTCCTGTATATCTTAAGTAGCTTAGGCATAATAATAAAGCTTATCCTATATAGCCTCCTATAGTCGCTATCACTCCACCTCTTTTTCTCTAGTAGCTTGCTCAGCTGCTCCTTAACCTTATCTATCTGTAGCGAAGCAAGCTGAAGCCTAACCATTACCTGTTCGGGATCCTCATCGTCTACACCTTTAATGCTATCTATAAATGATTCAATAGCCTCCTTATCGACAAATTCAAACCATCTCTGGTTCGATGTATGTAGAGTTGTCTTTATCAATCCATATTCTTTCTCCAATATTCTAAGCAGTGGCGACGGATTATAGCTGTAACCCATCAGGCCTAGTTCCTCGACCAGGGATCTGTAGTCAAAGTCCCCTGGTGTGGGAGTTAATGATCTTCTGGATATCTTCTGGGAAGCTCTGATAGAGGCTTCAAGAACAGTCTTACCTCGCTCCCCATACTTATATAAAAAATCCGATAATAGAGCCTGAATGTTGACATTGGCGTTAGATGATGGCATCTAAATCTTTCCCAATTGTTGTTGGAGCTGGGTATATATTATATAATACCCAGCCCATACAGCTTTCAACCGGTACAGATTCGGTATTACATATAGTATTACCTATAGAAACTTCCCGATTTTCCTGAGGAGTTTTCTAATCAAAAGCGCCTATTCTTTAACTTTATTCAGTACGATATTTCTAAATTGCTCCACGGTTTGTTTTGCTTCCACAAGTATCTCTTTTAGAACTTCAAGAGGTTTTTTCTCACCGTTGGTAACTATAATTACCTTTGGTTTCGAGATTAATGGGTGATCTATCACGTAAGCCGCGTAAGAAACATAAGGCTTTTTTATAGCCATCTTAGCGATAAGGTTCGGTAGCCCGTGCTGATCCCCAGTTAGGGTGAAGATTATTTCTTTATCTGTGAGTTTCTCGATCGTCAGCTTTGGGAGGACCTCATATATCTCTGAATCCATCTACCATAACCTAGTTATATAGAATATGATAGCTTATTAAATTGTGGATACCCATATATTTTAATGGTTGATTAAAGCAAAACTAGAAAATCGATAAGATAAATTCATTGTGTATGGGTGACAATTGTGAGCAAGCAAAAGAGTAGCGATATAGTGTTGCCTGGAACAATACTTGGTGTTGCTGAGGAGTTTTTTCCGGGAGATAATGTTGTAGAGAGTAACGGCTATCTGATCTCGACAGCTATCGGTAGGGTCAGGATCGATGCCGCAAGAAGGGTGATAAAGGTTGATTCATTCAAAAAGTTGTATTATCCCCAGCTGGGTTCCATGGTGTATGCTATAGTCACCAGCGTCAGGGAGGATATAGCTTTGCTCAGGATCATCGGCCCCAGGCTCGATAACTATGTGTCTGGGAACCAATATGCAGGAGCTATCCACATATCACAGTCAGGATTGGGTAGAGATGTTAGATCTCTATATTCGGTGCTGAGGTTTGGGGATATAGTGTATGCTAAGGTGATCTCTAAAAGCAACCCATTTATATTATCTCTAAAGCACGCTTCAGCAGGTGTTGTCCTGTCATTCTGTCCTAGATGCACCAATCATCTAGCCAAGAAGAAAGATAGACTTGTATGCACCAGGTGTGGATATACAGAGAGCAGGAAGGTTTCTCCAAAATATATTTACCAGATATAGAATGGTGGTGGGTGATTAAGAAAACTCTAGTCTATAGATGCGGAAACCACTGTGAAGCGCTGGCTGAGAGGCTTCTTGAGGAGTTTGGCGACTCCATTCTACATATAAATATCTCGGGCGGCTCAATCAGGATAGTGGTGGATAACTCCAAGTTCGGCTCCTCAAACATTGGTTCGGGGATAAGAGATATCTTAAGCGAGTTCTCGGGATCAAGATCTGGTAGCGGGTACAGTAGCTCAAGCAGGAAAAGATTCAGTATAAAATATATTCAGAAGGTTTCTAGGAAGCCTGTCATTCCAGATCTTCTTTCTAGAGTGCTTAACAATATGGGCTATGAATCTGTGATCGAGGATAACAATCTAGTAACCACAGCTGACATGGAGACGATTTTAGAGGTGGTCGAGAAGATAGCTGAGTGCCTATCGGAGTTAAGCTTCAGAAATATAGCTTCATCAGCTAAAAAAGCTATCATATATATGTGCTCAACAAAAAATATAGATTCCAGCAGAGCTATAGAGGTGCTTACCGATAGGAATATAGTTTCTGTGGTTGACGGCAGAATAGTTATTAATGATAGCCTAGATAAAGTACTGAATATTATAGATGATCTGGGTGATTTCTAGATCCTAGAAGAAATAGTCTTTAATATAATATAACTATGTTTTTATTGTTTAATCCTAATAAGATAATTTGAATGATGAGGGAGTTTTAGTAGGGATCGTTAAATGACTAGGCGGTGGCTGGCTGAATAGGCTGAATAGATACCAGTCCCCTAATTATTTTCGGGAGTTCTGTGGGGTCCCCTCTAAGCATCGGCTTATCGAGTATGTTTACCCCATAGCTTTTGAGAAAGCTACGGAATTCTGTGGAGAGCATGTAATATAGTACTGTATACACCACGCTACTTCTATTGGTGTTTCTTGGGACAGCCAAAACTATCTCGATCGCTCTACCGTATACGGTGTCGCCATCAGGAAGTCTATATGAGGCTTTCGAATACAGCTTGTTCAGTCTAGGGTTGGATAGATCCAGATCCTCGGGAAGCTCTATATAATCTAGCTTCTGGGCTACCGCATCATGGATATAGGTTAGAGCAACATCTATGGAGCCTGAAGCTATATGCGCCCCCAGCGCTGAAGCGGATTGAACAAACAGCACTCTCCCCAAGTTATTCAGCCTATCTATATAGTAATTTTCATCGCCATAGAATTTGATTCCAGCCAGCTTAAGCACGATATATGTTCTATACCCCTGCGGAGCTTTGTCTGGGTTAGCTATACCCAGCCTAACTTCTCCAGACGTGATTAGATCAAATACCTCCTTCCATAGCCCTTTCTCGGCGAGATTAATTATTTTATTTACCGCTGGGTTTTCCAGATCATTATACGCTAGCACAATGGATGATGTGGCCAGCACTATGTACCAGTCTATAATTTCTTGATCTAGGAGTTCCCTCTCAACAAGCTCGGAGTCTACCAGAACAAGTATATCTGCTCTCTTATTTAGATCTTTAATTTCCCTTACTATCTGGAGGGAGCCCTTAGCTTCATGCTGTATATATATATCGAGATCCTTTAGGTTCGCAGCTAGATGATCTATGAATGGTCTGAGCGTTGACGCTTCCATAACCCTTACTATATACAGATCATTTATATCCACATTATTGGATTGCGTACCCGCCATCAAGCTATAGAGGGGCACTGATATAACGCTACCCACAAAGACGCCGAGGATGAAGACCGCTATATACGCTACAGGCATAGTATTTATCGCGATAGATTTATCACCATTATTAACTAATTTAATTCAAGATGATAAATGCGAGTTTTAAAGCTGATAAATATATCTAAACAATATTCAAATTTTAGGCTAGACATCCCTGAGCTTTTCTTTAAAACCGGGGAAATAGCCTGCATATCTGGCCCAAACGGTTCTGGAAAGTCAACCCTCCTCATGATCATGTCTGGAGTCGTGCACCCCGATACTGGTAGAATAACTCTAGACGATGCCGACATTACTGGCCTACCTATTGAGATGAGGAGGTTTCCCCTCATAAGGAGCGAGAGATCTATTCCAGACAACCTTACTCCAAACACATTATTGAGGATCGTTAAAAAAGTAGATAATGTAGATGAGATCATCGATCTCCTGGACTTAAGAGAGCACATGAAGAAACGTATAAGTGAATTGAGTAGTGGGTGGAGAATTAGAGTGGCTATAGCGCTGGCTCTAGCTTCCAACCCTATATTTATTCTTATAGACGAGGCCTTAGAGTATCTGGACAATAATTATATAAGGTGCTGCATTAAGGATCTCCTTAGATACATAGTGGAGAACGATATAGGGCTAGTGATAGTTTCCCAAAGATTTAGGTGTTGCGATAGAAAAATACTTCTTGATTCAGGCAGGATAGACAAGGTAATCGATCTGAATGGCGATTGGGAAAAAATAGAGTGCTTCTAGGCTACTGTTCCATCGTTAAAGTTAGAGGCTCGGCCTAGTTATATTGATATTTCTAACCAGCACGTATGGAGCCTCTACAGCTGTACTGATCTCCCACCAGCTAACCTTATACAGTCTTTTCGAGAGTAGCTCTATATTTTTAAGTAGATTGGGAAAGGTGTCTGCTATCCTCATCCTTTTAGACTGGCCAACTATCTCCCCGTTCTCCACAACTAGAAGAGCATCTCTAGTTACGGTGGAAAACACACCCTCTACACTGTTCTGGAGTCTTGTATACCAGTTGTTATTTATGATCAGTCCCCTTTTAAGCTCCTCTATCAACTCATTCTCCCCTAACTCCCCCTTACCGATCGTTAAGGCAAACGGATGCGGCATTATCCATCCAGCATTACCTGTTGTTTTCTCTTTAAGGAAGGCGGCTGTTTTAGAGTTATGGAGGAAGCTCTTTAATTTTCCTGAATCAATTATGCATTTTCTCACCGTTGGAACGCCCTCGGAATCAAACCCGCCGCTTCCATAGAGGTCGGGTCTCGATGGATCATCGCATAGGGTGAATCTCTCACCGGCAACATCCTCATCTATTCTATATCTCGCGAGGAAACTAACACCCATTATCTTGGATAGACCGCTGGCTGCATAGGCAATGTAGTTCGATAGGCTCCCGATGACTAGGGGTGATAGGATTAGATCGTATCTTCCAGGCTCAATACGGGTATTCCCCTTTGATACCGTTGCATACTCGGAAGCCTTTCTAGGGACCTCCAATAGATCATCTTCATTAAGTATTCTCGAGGCATAACCCCAGTGCCCTGAATTATCGCCTGAAAATGCTCTCATATAGGCTATGATCCCTGTCGTATCCTCGCATATATCTAGACCTGTTGATGTCGTAAGGCACCTTTTCACACTTTCAAGATCAAGCGTACCGGCAACCCTATCTGCGCCATTTTCGTGTGCTTCATTGATTAGCTTGTATGTGAGATCGCTGGGATCACTGATCAATTCTCTAATCAACGGATCGCTAGCGCCATCAAGAGGCTTAGGTTTCTCATCAACCTCTGGAAGTGGGGCATAGAGGAATGACTCCTCCAGCCTACTGATTCTGGATAAGGCATTCTTAATGCTGGCAAAGATCTTGTCTGCGTTGTCGCTTTTAACGTTATAGACCAGGATCCTCTTATTTTTAGCTAGATATATACTTAGATCAATACCCTCCCACAGCTGTATCACAGAAGGCTGGCTATTAGCTATCTTAACCATCGTACGCTTAATTTCAAGCGTCTCCACAGCAATATCCTCAAACCCTAGACCTCTAGCGTAGTTAAGAACTTTACTTCCTAGATCCTCGATCATTTTGGAGCAACACCCAGCTTGATTTTACCTAACCTAACGTTGGGGCCCCCAAACCACACTGGGATCCCCTGCATGGGTTCACCTTTACCGCATGTACCAGGATAAAACCTGAGGTTGCTGTCGGTAGCCACTATGTTCTTAAAGAACCATCCAGTTGTGAACTCAATAACAGGGTTTCTCACAAGTTTAGTTAGCTCGCCTCTCTCAATAAGATAGGCCTCCAGCCCCCCATACCTCTGAGCCCATCTTGTGTCGTCTATATTCCACTCCATATAGCTTTTAATATATATACCGAACTCTATATCCTCGATAAGCTCTTCAAAGGAGCGATCGCCAGGAGCTAGATAAGTGTTGCTCATTCTAACAATCGGCTCGGACTCGAAGTCTTTTGCTCTAGATGAAGCATTGCTCCTGGTACCGAATACCCTGGCCGTAGACCGGTTATGTAGGGGCTCGTTCAATATACCCTTATAGTATAGATACTTGGGCCTAGCCGGCACTCCCTCGTCATCGTATAGGTAGAACCCTAGGGAGCCCGGTATTGTTGGATCGTCAATCACCGTTGCATACTCATTGCCCACCTTCAGCCTGCCGACCTGATCGGGTTTAACGTAGCTTTCACCGGCTTGAGCGGCCTCTCTTCCAAGTATGCGGTCAGCCTCCATGGGGTGACCAACGCTCTCATGCATTATTAACCCCACAACCTCGGATCCGAGAACAAGGTCTACAGGATCTTTTGGGGGCTCTACACCCTTGAGCAGTATATTCTCGAGAATGCCAACAGTGTTTGCGACCTCATTAAACAAGTTGGATTCTTCAATCACCTCGAAGCCTCCTGAGCCCCCAATGCCGAACCACTTCTGTATTGTGCCTTTTTGGGGGTTGCTAAGTATAATGTTTATGAATCCCTCTATCCTTGGGGTCGCACTCCTTACGTAGGCTCCGTCGCTGTTCACCACTGTCTTCTCTTCAAGCTCTTCACTATAGTTAAATATGAATGACTGCAGGGATACCGAGCTATCCCTTATAGTTTTCTGCGCCTGCTTAAAGAGGTCTTTATGCATAGATATTTTATCATCAATTGATATGGAATCAAAACTCTTTTTAGGTTTAACCTCGTAGGTTGCGGAGCCCATTATATCGTCTGAAAGCTTGAGCTTCAGCTTCATCAACTTGCTTCCGGCTTTGGCGTTGGATACCGCCTTCTCTACAGCCTTAGTAACATCGCTCCTCTTTAGGCTGTGGGTTGATGCGAAGGCTAGAGAGCCATCATACATTACGCGTATCGCAACTCCCTCTGAGGTCTCTGAGCCGGATCCTATAATCATGCCGTTTCTGCTGGTTATAGACATGCTGGACAGTCTGTGGTATCTGGCTTCGGCATATTCGGCACCTAAATTCCTTGCGTAGTCTACAGCGTATAGAAGTAAATCCTCCAAATAGGTCACCGCTCGAGCTCTAGTTATTCAATAATAACTACATTTCTAATATATATTAAATAAGGATTTTTAGAATTATGGATGATTCAGGCATGCTGGATAGATCATTATATAGAAAACTCCTCGAGAGCGCCGAGGAGGCAATCAAAAACTCGTATTCCCCATACTCGAAATTTAGGGTTGGTTCAGCAGTGCTATGTAGCAATGGGGATATATATAGTGGTACAAACGTCGAGAACGCATCATACGGCTTATCTATATGTGCAGAGAGGGTAGCGATATTTAATGCCGTTACACATGGATGCAGAAATATAGACGCAGTACTAGTTGTTTCTGAACCACAAAACCCCGTTCCACCCTGCGGCGCGTGTCTCCAGGTTATTGTAGAGTTTGCTTCATCTAAAGATATACCTGTGATTCTTAGATCTTTGAAGGGAACAGAAAAAACATTTAGGCTAAGGGACCTCCTTCCTGTATCGTTCAGCAAGGAGGACCTCCATAGTGTGTGAGTATTGGGTGTATTCAAGCTATGGATCTCGACCCGCTTCTAGAGGAGCTGTATATCGGTAGGGTGAGGTTGAAGAATAGGGTTGCTATGGCCCCAATGATTTCTAACCTAGCGCATCCCTCAGGGTACCCCACTGATGCCTATATAGCTTATCTCGTTGAGAGGGCTAGGGGTGGTGTGGGGCTTATCATAACTGAATACACCTATATAAATAATAGGGATGCCAGGGGATCCATAAACCAGCTGGGGCTGTATACAGATGAGCACATACCCAAGTTCAGGAGGCTTATAGAGAGAGTGAAAGTTTATGGAGCAAGAATATTTGTGCAGCTCGTGCATGTAGGCAGGAAAACCTTTAGTGAGGTTATATCTGGTGAGACACCGATAGCCCCAACACCGAAGCCCCTGTTAACCCAGAGAGTTAGGGAGATGAGTTATGAGGATATAAAGAGGGTTCAAGAGGATTTCGTAAGGGCCGCGGTAAGGGCTAAGAGAATAGGCTTCGACGGTGTGGAGCTTCATGGTGCCCATGGATACTTGATCGCTCAGTTTCTGTCTCCAGCGGTAAATAGAAGGGTAGACGAGTATAGAGACGGCGTTAGATTTGTAGCCGAAATAATCGAGGGTATTAAGTCTAGAGTAGATATTGTTGTTGGACTAAGAATAAGCGTTACCGAGTTCGATGATGAAGGCCTAAACCCCGATATGGTTGGGCGGATAGCCTCGAGACTCCAGGAATATGGGCTGGACTACATACATCTATCTGCAGGTAGGGACGGCCCCATAACGGCTTCGGCCCCTTTCTATGCTGAAAGAATCACTTTTCTAAGGTATGCGGAGATAGTTAGGAAATATACTGATCTACCTCTAATGCTTGCTGGATCTATTATAGATGTGGAAGACGCCCTGCGGGCAAGGAGGGTTGTAGATGTTGTTGTGCTTGGCAGGCAGCTGCTAGCGGATCCTTATTGGCTGATCAAGAATATTAGAGGGCTCCCAGTAAGGCCCTGCATAAGGTGTAACCAGCTGTGTAGAGGATTGATATTTAGGGAGGTTAGGTGCGATGTCAACCCCGAGGTTGGGTGGGAGCTGTATAAGGATCTGCCTAGAGGCGAAGGGAGAGTGGTGGTTGTTGGAGGAGGCTTAATGGGGTTGGAAGCGGCCCGAGTTCTTGCCTTGAGAGGATTCGATGTTGAGCTATACGAGAAGAATGATGGCTTGGGTGGTCAGTTGAGGCTTGTCAGGGACCCCTTCAAGGTTAAGGAGTTCCTGCCCCTCATAAGCTACTACGAGAAGGAGTTGAGGAGGCTTGGTGTAAAGATCTATACAAACACCACAAAAGAATGCGATCCTAGCGAGCCGTGCCTATATGCGGTTCCAGACGAGGAGGCTCCGGAGCTACCTATGGTTAAGGGGTTGAGGGTGCTTATAGACTCTAATATATACGCCTACCACGACTGGGCATTTGAGCTATCTAAATACAATGATGTAGCAATCACTAGGCGTAGCTTTAGGAATCTTGATCGTTCTAGAGCGTACTTTCTGGAGGTCAGATTGAAGGAGCATGGGGTAGATATAGTTGATAGTGATCGAGAAGCAAAAGCCGATCTTGTGTTGAGGAGATTCAGCGATAACCAAAGAACAATTGGAGATGCTATCAGAGAAGGATATGTTAAAGCCAGAAACTTTGTGCCGGAGCTAGGACAGTAGTATATCGAGATCTAAACAGATGTTTCCCAAGGCAACTGCTTCGTAACCTCATGCTCTAGAAGCTGTTGTGGATTGCCTATGGATCAGTAGGGTTCTACGGCGCTGATAGAGGTCCCCTAAAAGGAGACCCTAGGAGGAAATCTATTTAAAGTACCATTCTTTCTGCATCTTTCGCCATATACTGGCTACTCTATCTATATCGCTCCTTACCTTTTCATTATTGATCTCTTTATGTCTCGCCTTGTTTGATTCCAGAATGAATTCAAGCATTTTAGATCTATACGCCTCCAGCATTATCTTTGTATTTGGTATGAGGCAATGCCCCCCTATGGCGTCTGGATAGTATATGGGTCTATCCCCAAGCACATCGTGGACCTCAGCTATAAACCTAGCTATAACATCGAGCTCAGCACCCGATCTAAGGGCTATCCTATGTATCTCCTGCCATGCAGCAATCATTAAAGCCCTATAAACAGTCTCCCATAGCTTAGCCAGCTCAAGCGACTCCGGTTTGCATCCGCAATCTACAGCCTTTAGCCCTGCAGCCTCCAGATGCTTTATAAATCTCGAGCCTTCATCTTCAGGTAATGCTGAAACCCACTTAGTCCAGAAATACAGGTGCCTAACTAGGTTTTTCCTAATGCCTCTAACCGGGGTGTAGGCAACCGGTATCTTAAGCTCTCTATGGATTACCCTTGTTGTCCCTGGGGCTACTGTTGAGTGTATAAGGATAGATTCAGGATTGAGCTCGGCGTAGTACGATTTAACGGTGCTTAGAAAAGATTCGGTATCGCTAAATGGAATCGATATATGCATGAAGCTTACCCTTCTAGGTATATTATCTAGGCTATCCCTTGTTTTTCTAGGATCAATATCATAGCCATACACCTCGAAGCCACCTGCACTAAAGATCCTGTAGAGAGCACTCCCAACGTCACCCAACCCTATGATAACAACAGTATCTCCATTATTCCCCATCTACCTTCCCCGCCAAAAATATCTAGGATCAATTAATCGTAGCTATATAATATCAAGAGATAGGAGAGAGATAGAGATTCTCCGCTAACCTGATGATGTTGGCTTCAGAATCTTTAGGTTTACCAATAGCTACTTTTGAGATCCTATGGAGAGCCTTTATCTCCCTAACTATGCTCTCGGCCGCCTGATCATCTATATATAGTACAGCGTTGAGCTCCTGAGACAGCCTGAGGCCGTTCTCCTTCTTGTATTTCCAAACCGCAGAATTGATCTTAATTAGGAGATCCAGGGGTTTCTCGTCGTATTCTCTCCACTCACCATAGGTTTCTGGAAAGCTCTCCTTATGTATGGTTCTCCCATATAGCTGTCTCCATATAGCGTCAGTTATGAAGGGCATTATTGGAGCAAGCATCCTGAGAATGTTGGAGAGGACCTCATTTAGAACCCACCATGCACCCTTCACCTCTTCATCGCTGTACTCGCTACTGGATCTATATACCCTAGGCTTAACGGCCTCGATGTAGTGGCTGGCGAATATATCCCAGGCAAACCTATATATCTCGTGGATCGGTGTATATACATCCAGCTCGCTGTAGTTTCTATCGATAATCTCTATCGCTCTAGACAGCTTCTTCAGGATCGCTTTATCGAGATCCGTTAAAACGAACCCTCCAGAGGGCTTCGGGAACATCGAAACGAACCTAGCTATATTCCATAGCTTTGTGGCGAATAGGTTTCCTGTTCTGATAAGCTCCTCCTTAAACCTATAGTCGTATCCCAGCTTAGCTGCAGCTGCTGTCCAGTATCTTAGTGCGTCGGCTCCATACTTCCTCATTACTGGCTCGGGATCGATCACATTGCCCTTACTCTTATGCATGGCCTCGCCCTTATGGTCTAGACCCATCCCATTTATCCTTACCCATCTAAATGCTGGTTTACCGGTTAGCTGGTATACTCTGAGTAGCGTGTAGTATAGCCATGTCCTTATGATCTCGTAGCCCTGAGGCCTCAATATGTTGCCGAAAGCCTTACTGAAGAATTCTTTATCAGATCCCCATCTCGATACGTATAGGGCGCTTATGCTTGAATCGAACCATGTATCGAAAACTCTTTTATCGCCCTCTATATGCTCCTTGCCTGTTCCGCATCTGGGGCATTTCTCGAATGGGGGTTCATCTATCCACGGCCTATAGTATCTTCCTGGTTCGGGTACCAGGTATTCGTTGCATGATCTGCATCTCCATAGGGGGACCTCCGTGGCGTAGTATCTTGTTTTAGATATTGGCCAGTCCATTCTCAGGCTATTGATCCAGTCTATAAGCTTGATTCTATGGAACTCCGGCTTGAAATCGATCGATTTAGCTATCCTCATCAGATCATCTATGAAGATTAGTTGCTTAAGGAACAGCTCCTTCGAGTGGATGATCTCTATGGGTGTCTTGCATCTCCAGCAGACGGGTATCCTATGTGAGCTTATGTTTTCGACCTTAACTATATACCCCTCTCTCTCAAGGATCTCGACTATTCTTCTTCTGGCTTCATCGATCTTGAGACTCTTCAGGGGACCTCCAAGATCATTTATTCTCCCATCCTTATCAATAATTATCCTTGTGGGCAGCTTCAGATCTCTTATGATTCTTATATCCCTCGAGTCTCCATAGCTACATATCATCATAAGGCCTGTGCCGTATTCAGGATCCACCTCCCTATGCGGCTTTACAGGGACCTCATACCCGTACACCGGTACAATGCCGGTGGTCCCCTCAAGCTTTGTGTATCGCTTATCCTCGGGATTATAGGATATAGCAACCATAGCACCTATAAGCTCAGGTCTCGTCGTAGCTATCGTTCCACTCTCCCCGTTTCTGAAGTCTATCCTTATATGATACATCTTAGCCCCCTTCTCCACGTATTCGAGCTCAGCCTCAGCTAGCGATGTCATGCATCTCGGGCACCAGAATACTGGCCTCTCATCCTCATAGATCAGGCCTTTTTTCCATAGCTCTATGAATGTTGCCTGAGTTAGCTTTCTGTAGCTCTCGCTATCTGTACCGTTTCTCCAGTACTCGAAGGAGCATCCCAGCCTCTTCCAGATCTCAACCATTTCCCGCTCTACTCTATCGAGTCTCTCTCTACATAGATTTAGGAACTTAGCTCTCCCCTCAGGTGTTTTAGCTATCTCATGGGGATTTATTCCAGTTTCCCTCTCGACCAGGATCTCTACGGGCAACCCGTTCCGGTCCGCGTACCAGGGTACTATAACTCTATAGCCCTTCATCCTGAAGTACCTGGCAACCATATCGATCTGGGCATAGCTTCCGGCAGCACCAACATGCCATCTCCCAGAGGTGTACGGTGGTGGGGTATCTATAACTATAATCTTGTTGGGGTCCCCGTACTTGTCTGGGGAGTATAGATCTTCCTTCTCCCACAACTCTATAAGCCTCTCCTCCTCCGCAACATTCCATCTCTTCTCCTTCAACTTCGGCTCCAGCTTATTGTTGGGGCTCTTCAAACCAACCACCTGGTTATTCCAGCACAACTATATATATTTAAGTTATTCTATAGAAATAAGTTATCTCCAAACTAAAGTTTCCATATTATCAATGGAGGTTGTTTCCAATAGCGAACATCTAGAAGATGTTAGCATTCCCAGAGGTCCCCTGGCGACTAGCTACTTTTAAGCGCCAAGCGAAGACGCTATTATCGCTGCCATGAATGGGGGGAAAAATGTAGGAAAAGCTATAGACTTTGGAGTTTTACTTTCTTCTTATCCATAGCATGTATTCAAGTAGATCAGTAAGCATTGCCTCAGCGGTATTTTCTGCTGGGCCAGCTGGACCTATCATGGATATTGTTCCCTGGCTAGTCTCTATAACGATCCCATTATAGTTTCCCTTTACCTTAGCTAGCGGGCTGCCTAGATCTAGCTCGGCTGGTTTTACTTCTGCGGTCTTGATCTCTCCTTTATCAAATGTTGCTGTTGCTAGATACCTTATGGATTTTCCTTTCTTTGGTGCCTCTCTGATCTTTGCGTCATCGATCGTGTTTAAGGACGTTCTGGATATGTCATGTATCGCTACTCTATACCCAAGAATATTGAGCAGTATCGCTAGCTTGGCTGCTGAATCATATCCCTCATAATCGATTCTTGGATCGGGCTCTGTTAACCCCTCCCTCTGGGCTTGCTCCAATGCCTGATGGAATGTTTTTCCGGATTCTATGAGTGACACTATATAGTTCGTTGTCGCGTTCAGTATGGATTTAAGCTCCAGCACCTCTTTCCCCGCCACCCCCTGCATAAGGTCTGTTGCTGGTGTTCCAGCCATGACGGTTGCTCTATATCCGATGTAGGCTTCTCTCGAGTGTGCCCTCTCTATGAGGTCCCAGAACTTGAATGCTAGCCCGGTTTTATCTGCGGTTATTATGCTTGTCTGGTTCTCTATGAGCCTGCTGTAGATCTCTAGGTTAGGTTGCCCGTTACTGTATGATGGTGGGAGGGTGACTATAGCTAGGTTGGGATTTATGTGGCGGAGTAATTGATCTAGATCTATCGTTCTGTCGAATCTCTTAAGTAGCTCAACGTTGCTTGGATACTTCTCTACCAGGGTTGAGAGCTCGGATCTCCAGTCACCTCTAAATATGTAGGCCCCCTTTGTTGTGACTACTGCCGACACTTCTATGGCTATATCGTTTCCGAGTATATTCCTGTATATGGGTCTCGCCTCCAGCTGATGCAGAAGCTTTCTTGCGAATGCCTTTCCAACGTTTCCGAATCCAACGAATATAAGCTTTATCTTTTCCATATCTATAAACCAATATGGTTGCACTTATCCAGAATATATTAGTGTTTCCCGCATATAGTTAGCTTTCCCATACCCTAACATGGCTACGTAGCCGCAGAGCTGCTTGCTGCTCTACGCGTCGCTACTCTCTAGTCGCGTTAGAGCTTAATTTTTCTCTTGCCATAGATGTCTTAGAGCATCGAGATTGTGTGGGGGTTTGCTTGGGTATCCTGGTTACTGGATTCTCGTATTATGGTAGGTACATGTTTAATCCTAGCGAGGAGGTCGTTAGGGCTATTGATGGCTCCACTATTGGTGGCTTGAGGGTTAGGGGTGTTGTTCTCCCTGTTTCTCTCAGGAGAGCTATAGATCTTCTTGAAAAGGTGCTTTATGAGCGTGACTACCGTATGGTTCTCGCTACCGGCCTGAACCCCAGGATCTCTAAGCTCATCGTTGAGCTAGCAACCGTAAATGTGGCTCATTTCGAGGGTTTGGATGAGGATAAGCGTAGGGCTACTTTAATGTATCTGGATAGAAGTGAGGTTGAGGCTTTGGCCACCCGCCTTCCGGTGGAGAGAATCTATAGTAGGTGTGTGGAGAGGCTCAATCTACCTATTACCTTTTCGGTGGCTATAGGCACATACCTATGCAACGCTGCTGGATACATGGTTACTAGATACGCTAAGATGAGGCGCATTCCGGGAGGGTTTGTTCATCTTCCTCCACATACCGATCTAGCTATGAGGCTTGGGCTGGGCAATTATAGGCCTCTGAGAGAGATCATTGAGGCGATCAGATGCATTATAGAGGTCTCTCTTGAGCAGAGAAAGAACAATGCGGAGGATTAGCCATCTACCCGTGCTCTTGTATATGCTTATCGTCCCCCTCTATTTTCTCCACGTAAAGCATTAATCCCTCTATCTTTCTCACTATAACACGGTCTCCCCTACTTATGGGTTTGCCTCTTAGATCCTGCGCCGACCAGAGCTCCCCATTAACCTTAACCACGCCTATAGGATTCAGATCCTCCACCACGACGCCTGTCTTCCCTAGCAGTCTGTCTTTATCGATATATGGTTTACCCAGCTGGGATTTCGCGGCTAGATACGCTATATAGAGGATCAGTCCGATAAGCACGGAAAAAGCGGCTATAGAAACCAGGTTAAGCTCTATGCCGAAGCCCACAACTATAACGGCTATAACCGCTATAGCTATAACAGCAAGAAGAAACTCATCTATAAAAGCAATTATAGCCTCAGTCCTACCCATACTATTTGAGGCTCTCTTTAAAACCTTATATCCTTTATCCACCCAACTCACATCTAAACCATCTAAACTAAGTCACCACGATAGAGGTTCTGTCGTTAAATCGATAAAATATTTTTAAGGCTCTCCATATAGACGAAACAATACAGCCCATGCTGTTTAGAAGGATTTCCATATATAGCCATAAGGCTAAAGATAGCAACCCGCCACCCAGCCATGCCACGTGGAGACGTGATGTGTAGAGAGATTCCAGCTTTAAAAATCTCAATCGCAAGATATCCATGGGGGAAGGCTTAAGCCTTGAGTTTACCAGAAACTATCCGTTTACCCCGTAGTGTTGTTCAACGCATCCGTAGTGAGGCTGAGAAGCATGGGTATGGGTTTGGAGGAGTATCTTGTTGATCTCGTTACGCGGAATCTGGATCCTTCAGAGAGAGCGCAGGAATACATTGAAGTTGCACGAGAATTTCTGGAGAGGTCCCGTGAGTAATTGAGGGCTGGAAATATAAGGCAGTCCGCTGAGAAGGCTTGGGGTGCTGTAGCGTTAGCGGTTAAAGCATATGCAGCTTGGAAGGAGGAGAGGATACTAGCTAGCCATGGCGAGCTGTGGAGATACATCCTAGTTCTGCGTAGAGAACTAGGAAAATGGGTTAGCAACGCGTGGAATGCCGGATACAGCATGCATGCTTGCTTCTATGAAGGGTGGTGTAGCAGGGAACACGTGGAAGACGCTATAGAGGAAATAGAGAGATTGGTGGAGGCGGTTGAAGGAAAAATTAAGGGACCCCCTACAAAATCTTGATAATGCATATACGTAAGCGCTCAAATATTGAGAGCTATAGTATTAATATTCTAGGTTTACGTATAGTTTCTTGAATGTGGTATGATGAAAGGTGTTATTAAGAGGAAGATTCCAGTAACCGCTATCAGCTCTGATGAGGTAGTGGGGTCTGCTGCGTAAGCTGGATTTATACAATGATGTGGCTGTTGGGAGGACAAAGTGCTATATCTGTGGAAGAAAGATAACGTTTGATAACATAAGTGGTATATTGATGATCGAAGAGGGACCTGCTCTCATATGCGATACGCCCAGCTGTATAGCTAGAGTAGCGTTATCCAGGGAGAAGCAGGAGACAACTATAGCTAATAAGTAGAATTAGACCTCCAAACAATGAAGCAGGATAGTAGCCAAAGCTATTGACTGGGTAGTAGAGCTTTGGAAAAACTTATGGGGTCTTTTAGGACCGATCATAACGGTTATCTTGGTTCTATATATTTGGAGCCCTGAAAAGTTTGAGAGAATAGCTATCCACGTATCATGGATGTTGCCATGGATTAATAGACGGTTTGAGAAGAGTGCTATAAGCCGGGAGGTCAGGTATCTGGTAGGGAGCGCTTTTGCTAAGGATTTTCCTGTTGAAGAGATCCCGGAGATCGTTATTATGTGGGGCGATGAGGATAGAGCTGTTAGGGATCTACAAACAGGTAAATTAGTTATAGTGTTGAAAAGTGGTAGGAGAAACCGGTATGAGAATATCGCCTATGCATTAATAACCGCAGTACCAGATCTACTGGCACCAGAAATGAAGGCGGTATATGATCGCAGACTCCTGGAATGTTTATCGGCGCATGTAGCTAGAAGCATAGCTAAAAAATATCAGCCAGTTGTTACGGCCATCAACGAAGTCATAGATACACTAACGGAAGGCGATAATAGATTCTGTAGACTTGCATCAATGCTAGTTGAAATAGACGATCAGTCATTACTTTCCAGAATACTGATACCAGAGATTGTCGAAGTAGCCAAGCTAAGATACCCACATCGAGATCCGTCGATAGACAGTGAGATTTTAGAACTGATTAACATATTATATAAACTTGCGAAAGGAGAAGAAGTTAAGGAGCCAATAGTGTATGGCAGGTATATAAGAGACGCG
The DNA here is from genome assembly GCA_015521765.1 of Desulfurococcales archaeon. Taxonomy (GTDB): domain Archaea; phylum Thermoproteota; class Thermoprotei_A; order Sulfolobales; family AG1; genus WANO01. Next base: position 75 of record WANO01000012.1, on the reverse strand, counting down.
TTTGTTTTAGTTGCATGTCCAGAAAAGATTGAAGCTATGCTAGACCCCCCATGTACGCTACATAAAGCATATATT
>WANO01000011.1 GCA_015521765.1 Desulfurococcales archaeon | reverse complement strand
ATACTGGGGATTGGCTTGGGGTTAAAGGAGCCTCTATGTCCTCCTGAGGTTAGATGTAAGTTTGGTGCTGAGATCCTTGACCGCTGTGTTGGGGAATTCGATATGAGATCAATGATCATTTTCGCCGGGCCATCAGGCTCCGGCAAGAGCGTGGTTCTCAACAACATAATTCTCTATCATCTTGCACTAGATCATGATGTGATCTACGTAACCCTAGACGACGACCCCGTATCAAGCATCGAGAGAATAAATCTCATCGCAGGGGATAATGTTGCGCAGGAATATATTAAGGCTGGTAAATTAAGGATTGTTGATGGATTCTCGTTCAGAATGGCTGTCTCTAAGCCGGGCAGAGAATACATCTCAAGAGAGCTCACATCGCTTGATGTTGACGACTTCTTTTATGGTATTAAACAGGAGGCATCCTCTGTGGCTAAGGGCTCTCTACTGATAATAGATTCGTATAACGAGATCCTTAATACCGTTGATATAGCCCAGTCCACAGAGCTCCTCAAGAATATCAGGGCCACGGTATCTAAGGGTTTGGAGATTCTAACGCTTGTTGTTGTCCACACGGATTCTGAGGAGATTGCTGAATGGATAAAGGGCAATGAGTACTGGTTTGATGGATTGATTATCTTTAATCTTCAGGCGGATCCTCTCAAGGGTAAGGTTACTAGATTTATATTTATTAAGAAGGTTAAGGGTGCCAGCCACTGCACAGATCCTATATACTATAAGATCGAGGGAGGAAAACCGATGCTCATCAGGTGATACATAGGTATGCATCTTAAGCTGTATATTTATATCTTATTGATCGCAGCAATATTTTTCATGGGCTTATCTATATATCTGCTTATAGATGATAGATCTATACCATCGATAGCCTCAATGATTCTTGGCCTCCTGCTCCTAGGGAGCGGTCTATCGGTGTTGAGAGAGGGTCTAAGGAGAGGCTCGTTATAGCTGGGGGATATTTTAATTGATGGAGGTACCCCGTAAAAGCATGTGGATATGTATGGCTCAGATCATTTAGTACAAGGAATTCTAGATAAGATACAGAAAACATATAGTTATTGTAAGAGGTGAAAAAATAGTTATATTCTATTTTTCTTATCTTTAGCTCTATAGATCAGCCTAGGAGCTCACGCCATTTCTCGACAGCTTCCTTCGTAACTACCATCGGGACCTCTACTTCTCCCTTCCTTATCTTCTCCTCAAGCTCAGCTACAGCCTCCCAAACCCAGTCTGGCAGTGATTCCCTCATGTTCTTTACCTTTGCCTTTATCTCTTCGGGATCCATTGGAAGAACCTTCTTTCCGGTGAGCTTCTCTGCCTGTAGACCTAGCTCTATGAATTCATCTAGATCCTTTAGTGTGCTTACTGAGATACCCTCAGCCTGTATACCTTCCACAACAGTTCCTATACCCAGGGTAAGGACCCCATCATACTTCTTTACTACATCCCTGAATTTACCCTCTATAACTAGCTGTGTAGCGTAGTAGACTCCTCTATCTACACGCTTCATCATGCTTGCTAGTACGAACCCTGGATTTATCCAGTCCTGATTGGCGTCGACACCAATCCAGAAGGGTGGACCCATCTCCAGGCCCTTGGACTTGGCTATCTCTTCGACGGCTCTGTTTATACCTAGCCCTAGAGGCCCGGCTATATTGTAGACTGCAAATGCATTTTTAGCGTACATCGCTTTAGCTGCTTCATAGCCCTTAGTTATATCGCTGAAGGTGCCTGTATATGTCCAGAGCACTCTGCCCTTATACCAGCATTCGCCATCTTTACAGAATAGGCCGTCCTGCCACCCCTCACCGCTCCCATACCTGCTGTCCTCACCTATTACTGGGGCTCTCTTACCGAACTTCTGCTCATACCACTTCAGCCCCCAGTCGCATCCCCACTTATAGCCTATCTCGAATTTCCATAGCACCGGTATCTCTATGCCTAGTACAGCACCGATGTAGGGGTACTCTCCTCCCTGCTCGTTATAGTATGCTGCAGCCAAACAGGCTAGTGCGCCGACTAGAGCGCTTCCTTTATGCTCCTCAAACTTTATATCCAGCATATTCTCTAGGGGCTTGCCCAGCTTTTCCTTAGCTAGATCCTGGGTGAATGTATCTATTCCAGCAAAGTTCTTGTCTGGAAACTCCTGCGCAACCGTTAGGAGTGCCTCGCTCAACAGGAATCCTACACCTACAATCAGAACTACATCGGGGTCTCTGGCCGCTGTTCTTAGATTAGGCAGGTAGTCGGATTCAGACTTGCTTATTAGCTCCACAACTTCAACTCCGAAGTCGCGTGCTGCCTCATCCGCACCCTTAAATGCCATGTCGTTGAATGACAGGTCTCCTCTTCCTCCAATGTCCGAGACTACAGCGATCTTGAGCTTCTTCTTGGGTGCCTCGGCGGGCTTCTCCTCAGCCTTGGGGGTGGTCTTCTCCTGTGCTGGTGTTGTTGGAGAGGGCTTCTCCTCGACTGCTGGTGTCGGTGTTGGTGTCTGCTGCATCTGCTGGGGGCCGAAGAGGGTGAAGTACGATGCTACACCTATTATTATTATGGCGACTACAGCTATTACTGCTATTCTAGATATAGCTAGTCTCAGTCTCCTCTTGCTTATATACAAAACCCTTCACCAGAAAAAAGTATAATTAGACATTATATAAAGTTTCGATCTTACTAATAGGCGTGATAACGTTAAATTAGTTTATTTATTTTATTTTGTTCTAACCAGTATCCCTCCCATAAGTAATCCTAGATCCTTTATGGTGTATTCATCTGCGTTCCTAATATCCATTATCTTGCCTCTATACATAACCGCTATCCTGTCGCTGAGCTGAAGTATCTCATCTAGATCAGCTGAGACTAGAAGAACGGCTTTACCCTCATCCCTCATCCTTGCTAGAAGCTTCCTTATAGCTAGTGTAGATGCTATATCAAGCCCCCTGGTGGGGTGAACAGCTACTATAAGTTGCGGCTCCTTGCTGAGCTCTCTGCCAACCAGGAGTTTCTGTCTATTTCCTCCGCTGAGGCTTTTAGCCTGGATCTCTGTTGATGGTGCAACGATGTTGAATCTCTTAATCAGGTTTCTGGCGTACTCCTTAACTATATTCCACAGTATCCTGTAGCCCTTGGTGAATTGCGGTTCCCACTGTCTCGATAGAATACTGTTTTCGCTTACTGTGAAGTCGAGTATCAATCCGTATCTATCTCGATCCCCGGGGATATGGCTGATCCTGTTTTTATAGACATATATAGCCGGCTTGTTGGTTATATCGACACCGTTAACCATTATTCTTCCCGACTCAACATTAGTTAGCCCCGTGATCGCCTCGACAAGCTCTGTTTGGCCGTTACCCTCTACTCCTGCTATCCCAAAGATCTCTCCAGGATAAACCTCGAAGGATACGTCTCTAACCGCTATGTTTCCTGATCTATCCCTGACATGGAGCCTCTCGACCACTAGTATAGGCTTGCTCTTATCTATGGGCTTGCTGGATCTTAGAAGCATATCTAGCTTGAGCTCTTCACCAACCATTAGGGTTGCTAGCTTCTCCGGTGTAGCCTCCTGCGTTGGTAGCTCTCCACTAACCCTTCCTCCTCTCAAAACAACTATCCTGTCTGTGATTTCTAGGGCCTCCTTTATCTTGTGGGTTATGAATATAACGGATTTCCCGGAGTCCCTCAGCCTTTTAATAACCTTGAAGAGCTCTTCTGTTTCCAGCGGCGTTAGGAATGTTGTTGGCTCATCCAGTATCAGGAGATCCACTCCCTTATACAGCATTTTAACTATCTCTACCCTCTGTCTAATTCCCATTGGTAGATCTTCTATGGGGGTGTCTAAAGGTATCTCGAAGCCTATCTCATCAAGAAGCTTCTCGATATCTCTCCTCACGGTCCCTAGCCTAAGTGGTGTAACTAGATCTGCTATCGCGCTAGATCCAGACCTCCCCCTGCCAACCTCACTCATGATTATGTTTTCAAGGGGTGTGAAGTTGGGTACAAGAGAGAAATGCTGATGCACCATACCTATTCCTTCTGCAAGGGCGTCTGAGGGGTTCTTGAATCTAACCCTCCTATTCCTCACATATATCTCTCCCTTGGTGGGCTGGAGAACTCCTGACAGTATCTTCATGAGTGTTGTTTTTCCCGCACCGTTCTCTCCTAGGAGACCTAGTACTTCTCCCTTTCTAATAACAAGATCCACTCCTCTAAGGGCTACTGTGCCGTCTCTATAGATCTTAACTATGTTTTTGAGCTCGGCAAATACTTGATCTTCTTGCGACATTGAATATCCAATGAACTTTAGGTTTTCATTGTAATAAATATTTATAGTTTTTACTTCGTAAAATCTCTTGATATCACTGCATATAGGTGCGGGGTGTTGAGTAGCAGCCTGATATATCAGAGGCTCGCTGAAACCTTCACCGCTCTCCTAATCGGGCTTTTTCTAGGTGCTGTATTAATGACTATCTACGGCTACGATAGCCTCCTGGCTTATTCATCGCTGTTTGTTGGGGCCTTCGGCAGTGTTTTCGATCTTGCTGAAACACTCGCCTTCGCAATGCCGATAATGCTCACAGCATTAACCTTTGCTATCGGTATAAAGGCTGGACTATTCAATATAGGTGCCGAGGGGCAGCTGTATCTAGGGGCCATAGGAGCTATAATTGTTGGCGGGCTATTTGCTCTTCCGCCCGGGGTTCATATGGCTGCAACCATCTTAACTGCTATGCTGTTTGGTGCGTTGTGGTCTATTGTTCCGGCGCTCCTCAAGATCTTTAGAGGGGTCCATGAGGTTATATCAACTATAATGTTTAACTGGATCGCATATTACTTCGTCATGTATCTAGCCCTATACCAGCTTGCCGAGCCTGGAAGGTCGGAGAAGACTATTTCGGTTCTAGAGACAGCCAGGTTTGATGTGATCATGCCGGGGACAAGTCTGACTGGAGCGATATTTGTTTCAGTAGCTTTCACCTTGATAATATTTGCCTATATATCCATCACTAAATCAGGCTTCGAGCTGAGAATCCTGGGTGCTGGGATGGATGCTGCGAGATATGCTGGGATAGATATAAAGAGGGTCACCCTATCGGCGTTCCTGATTGGCGGGCTCGCTGCCGGGCTGGCCGGAGGCCTACAGATTATTGGGAAGCCTCCAACATATGCTCTATACGGTACTCTCGGCAATATTTTTGGTTTGGGGTTTGATGGCATAGGTGTAGCGCTTATCGGGCGTAACCATCCTCTCGGGATAATATTTGCCTCGATATTCTATGGCGGCCTCCAGCATGGGGGTAGGTATATGGAGTATCAAGCCGGTGTAGCTTCCGAGCTTGTTAGGGCTGTTAATGGGCTAATCATAATATCGCTTGCCGTGCCAGAGATCGTCTCCATGCTGAAGAGATTACTCAGGAGGTGATTGGTATGAGGCACTATATGAGGCTACTTCTGTCTCTTGCAGCTGTTGCTGTATTCATGTGGATACTGTCGCTTTTCGGGTTCAACACGAAGGTTATTGTAGAGGCGACGCTGCTGGCTATGACCCCTCTAGCTTTAGCCGCTATAGGAGAGAGCCTGAATGAGAAGGCTGGAACGGTCAATATCGGGTTGGAGGGTATATTCCTGATAAGCGCCCTAACCGGCGTGTATGTTGCCGAGGTAACCGGAAACGGCGTTATTGGCCTTCTGGGTGGAGCTCTTGTTGGTGCCTTTATAGGGTTTGTATTTGGTGTTTTGAGCGTCTATGGTAGGGGGGATCAGATTATTGCGGGTATGGGGATCAATATATTCGCGCTGGGTTTCGTGCCATACTCCTTGATGGCTCTCTGGGGGACTCCTGGAATACGTATACCCCCTAGAGAGGTTCTTGTGCCGCCTATCGATACGCCGCTAATAAGTATAAGTGGTGTGACCATACTCACGATATTTATAGCTATAGCCGCGCACTATATACTTCATAGAACAAAGATCGGCCTATGGATCAAGGCTGCCGGCGAGATGCCCGAAGCCCTAGATGTGGCAGGAGTGAGAGTGGATCTGATCAGAATATCCGCATCAACTGTAGGCGGGATGCTGGCCGGTCTCGGAGGGGCATTCATGCCCCTAGCGTGGTTCGGGGGTATAGTAAAGGAGATCTCGGCTGGAAGAGGGTTTATAGCTCTAGCATGCCTGGTTTCTGCGGGCCTAGAACCGATTCTGGCTCTAGGGTTCGCGTTCGTTTTTGGATTCGCCGAAAGCATAGCCTTTACTGTGGCTGTGACTCCGGGGTTTAAGGAGGCTGTTCCCTATCACCTAATATTGATGATACCGTATATAACAACTCTAGTTATTGTCGCGATATTTATAGGTAAGAGAAGATTTCCGATAGCTCTGGCTACACCCTACTCTAGAGAGTAGATAGCTATATGTAGCCCGATAAATATTTTTTCAATCCATAACCCATCTAACGATTATAGTCTCCATAGCCAACTATAAATCATGGAGGATATAGTAGGGGCACACATTATCTACCGAGGTACCTCTAATGGCCTCTATAGCTGAAGAGGACTTCACAGAACACCTCAGGGAGCTAACATCCAGGCTCAAGCGCATATTCATTGTATTCAGCATTGTCCTAGGTATATACCTCTTCCCCCTTAACATAGTTGAGTTCGAGGGCGGCGAGAACATAGATCTGTCGCAAGCCCTAAGCGACATGATACAGAGCATAGCTAACGGAAACATAACTATAGTAGGTAAGGGGGTCGAGAACTATAGGAGCCTAACCACAATGTTCCTAAACTACTCATTCACATACCTGCTGCCCGAAAACGCAAAAGTATTCATAGGCTCATCGATAGGGGTGTTCACATCGATACTGTGGACAGCAGCTCTGCTATCAATAATAACGATCCTGCCCTACGCAACCTATGAGGTGCTGGCATTCATATGGCCAGGCCTATACGCTCACGAAAGAAGGATACTGAAGAAATACCTGGCTATATCATGGATATATATAGCTGCGGGCTTCATATTAGGCTTCTACATAACGGCATACACAATAATAAGAATAGGGGTAGCGTGGGGACAGAGCGTCGGTGCGGAACCATGGGTACAGCTACAGAGCTTTCTATCAGATCTAACAACATCAATCCTAGGAACAATAGCTCTATTCATAGCACCACTAGCACTACTAATAGCAACCGAGCTAGGACTAATAGACCCAGACTCAGAAATCTTCAAAAACAAAAAGCTAATATACGCAATAGCATGGGTAGTAATAGCCTTCTTCATGCCAGATATAACAACAGTAGTACTCCTCCTAATATTCATCCTAATATATGAACCAACCTTCTGGTACATGAAAAGAATAAAGAAACAAAAACAATGGATAGACAAAACAAGTTAGATGGGTAGCTACCTGCTGTTTAATCTACAGATAAACCATACAACAAATCCACAGAGCACGAGCCGCAAGATCCAGAGGCAAACCCCTGGATCTTTGCGACTTGCGCTCTGTGGATTTGTTGTATGGTTTATCTGTAGATTAAACAGCAGGTAGCTACCCAATTAATATGTATGCTGGTGTTTTACTTATTTTTATTTTTGCGTATTATTCGATGCTTTGTCTATTGGGTTTTGGTGTTTTGTTTGTTTTGATCTTATGGTTGCTACCCATGTTATTTCCTGTATTACTGGGGGTAATGTTTATATATTTTTCTTATTGCTTTTGCGGATCTGATGTAGTGGTATATATCTTTTTCTATGGGTTTCTATTGAGGAAACCATATATATTTGTTATTAAGTTCTTCATTTCTTCTGGGTTTATCTCTATTATTTTCCCTTCATCTATTAGGAGTACTAGTATCTTGTCTAGCTTTGCTCTCTTTATCTCATCGATCCCTATTGGTGGGTTCTTATAGTATCTATCTATAATGTATTTAAGCTCCTCGATCTCGTTCTGCGACCTTGCGCCAGGCTTTTTAAATAGTAGTGGATGGATCGGGGGGATATAGTATATTGGCACAGCCAGTATGAAGGTGTCCCCTAGATTGCTGTACCTGGCTATCTTGCTCGCGACCCTTGCTGTTAGGTACGTTATGGGTTCGTGGCTGTATTCTGCTGGCACGAAGCCTGTCTCTATCTCAACTATAGTTAGGCCCTTTCTATAGCCCACGACGTCCGGTGAGAGCCCCTCTATATATTCCTCAACCTGAACCCTTGTGTATCCTCTGCTCATTAGGTGGTAGGCTACAAGTATCTCCATTATACTGTGGTTAAGGGAGATATACTTCTTGCTGTTTAGTTCCGAAAGCCTTTCGGCTAGGTTTAGGAGCTCTCTATAGATGTATCCAGTATCGATCGTTATTCTTCTGATATACCACGATAAAATGGGATAGATACCATCGGAACCCTGTATGTTGCCCACCTTAACTGAATATTGGGTTTGGGCCAGGGGTTATATATAGGAACAGGGTTTGGTTTAGGGTGCATGTGTCTAGCTACAGTATTAATGGGTTCATACTGTGAGGTTAAGTTATTATTCTTCAATTCAATATAGGTTGCTGGATGAGGCATGAATATCAAGGATATAATACTTATTTCGAGACCCTGGAGCTTTATAATGACGTTAATCTCCGTTTCTCTCGGTGCTTCTCTGGCTCTATACCTAAGATCTGTGATCGATCCCATAGCATATATACTGGCACTAACAGGGGCTATAGTTCTCCACGCAGCAACAAATGTGATAAACGACTACTTCGATATAATATATAAAGTTGATGTGCCTGGCGCGGCCACGACGAGGTATAGGCCCCACCCAATATATCTCATTAGGGACCGTAGAGATCTTAGAAAGCTCCTTATAGCCTCGATAGCCATGTATATAGCTGTGCTGGCTATAATATCCCCCCTAATATATATTGGTAGAACATACCTAATCCTATACTGGGTCCTTGGCGTGTTCCTCTCATACATATATACTGGGCCACCCCTAAAGCTCAAGTATAGGGCTCTGGGAGAGCTCATAGTGTTCCTTGTTTGGGGACCCCTAATGGTTTCCGGCACCTTCTATGCTATAACTGGGGGCTTCGATCCTTTAGTGGTTGTTGCCTCCCTCCCCATAGGGATTCTGGTGGGATCAGTGCTTATGGCGAACAACATCAGGGATATAGAGTATGATTCATCGACTGGAATAACCACGCTACCCATAAAGCTCGGTAGGGATCTATCTATAAAGCTATACTCGATCACGCTCCTAGCACCATACATCATAGTCCTAGCCCTCAACCTAAGCATAAACTTCATCTACGCATCAATACTAACTCTGCTATCAATTCCCCTAGCGATAAGGCTTATTCGGCTCATGAGAATCAAGGTTCCCGATACAGCAGACCCGATGACAGCCCAGCTAACCCTGGTATTTGGAGCACTATATATACTGGGGATAATCATACACTATATAGCTGGATAGGTAATAACATAGCCAGGTGACTCATGTATGAAGGCCGCTAGATTCCATACGCATGGCGGGCCTGAAGTATTGAGGGTTGAAGAGATCGATGATCCCAAAGACATCCCCCCAGGACACGCGCTAGTAGAGATCAGATACGCATCACTAAACAGAATAGATATCCACGTGAGAAGAGGATACCCAGGGATACCTATAGATCTACCTCACATACCAGGAGCCGACATGGTTGGAGTAGTTAGAGAGATAGATCCAAATACAGACACCGATATCAAGAAAGGGGATAGGGTGCTAGCAACCCCTGTTATAGGGTGTGGATACTGCAGATACTGCTCAAACGGCGAGGAAAATAAATGCAGTAAGTGGCGCATGCTCGGATTTCAGGTTGATGGAACATACAGGGAGAAAATCGTTCTCCCGATAAGGCAGCTGGTTAAGGCTCCAGACTATCTGGAGGATCATGAGGCGGGATCTATACCTCTTTCTCTCCTGGTTTCCTGGCGAGCCCTAAGGACTCTTGGTGGATGTAAACCCGGCGACACGGTGCTGGTTTGGGGGGCTAGTGGTGGTACGGGCACGATCCTCGTTAAGCTGGCTAAATCCATGGGCCTAAACGTTATAGCTGTAACCAGGTCCGAGTGGAAGGCTGATAAACTCGCCAGCCTTGGTGTCGACCATGTATTTATCAAGGGCAGGGAGGATATAAGTAAGAGGGCTGTAGAGATCACTGGTGGCGGTGTGGATCTTGTTGTAGACTATATTGGTGCGGAGACCTTTAACGATTCTATTAGAGCAGTTAGGAAAGGTGGCAAGATAATTGTGTTCGGTGTTGAGAGCGGCTCCAACATAGATCTCAATATACGCATGCTGTATTTGGCTCATGCAACAGTTATAGGCACACATACAGGTAGTAGAGGCGAGCTCTTAGACGCACTGAGGTTCATCTCGAGAAAGAGGCTTAGACCTGTTATAGACAGGATCTATAGTATAGAGGACGTTGTCGAGGCCCATAAATATTTCGAGGCTTATCAGCACTTCGGTAAAGTTGTCTTGAAGACTGGGTAGAGCTGTCTTGGATCTGAGCAGGTTTCTAGTGAGATCTATATATATAGCATTGCCCCTACTTCTATGGCCTCTAACCTTTATTGTTTTTAGAGATCGATTCATATATCTCATGGCTATTTCTACAACTGTGCTGGGTTTCTTTAGCCTAGCTCTATATAGGCGGTCTATACCTCTTACCCCGAGATCTATGGATCTGGCTGTAGGGATTATAGGGGCAGTGGCGCTATATGTTCTCTTCTACGCTGGCGATATACTCCTCAGGGCCATAGGTCTAGATTCAAGCGTCGATGAGGTGTACGCAATGATCACGGAGGTAGCTGACATGCAGACGGTGGCTCTAGCCCTAATATGGATTGGAGCGATGGAGGAGCTGTACTGGAGAGGAGGTCTTCTATATGGCGCATTGTCCAGCAGAGAAAATATAGGAGGGGAAAATGGAGAAAATCTTGTCGATGACAGATCGTCTGTGGGTGCCTTTATAGCTGCATCATACTATACCCTGGTGCATTTATCCACAATGAATGTAGCCCTGATAGCTGGGGCTCTTGTGGCTGGTGTTGTTTTAACCGTTATAGCCTACTATAGGGGTGTTGCTGCATCTATTATAGCTCATATAATTTGGCTTGAGCTACTTATAGTTATACTGCCGCTAAGGTGATGTTGAAAAACGGTATATAGAGCAAGGGAAAGGGATGCATCCAGTGAAAAATACATGTAGACCTAGTCAGTGTTGAAGGTGTTTATTTCCTCAATATATAGCTTAGATCGATCTTTTCAGGCTCATAATCAACCAATTTACCCTCGAGATAATCCTGATAACCTTGTAGATCCAGGAGACCATGACCGCTCAAATTGAACAGTATTACTGGCGCATCATCAGCGTCGCCGGAGTATTCCCTAGCTATATCTATAGCGGCTTTAACTGCATGAGCGCTTTCGGGAGCTGGTATGATTCCCTCGGTTGATGCGAAGATTTTTGCGGCCTCAAAAACCTCGGTTTGGTGATATGCTCTAGCCTCTATATAGCCTTTATAAACAAGGAGGGAGAGCGTTGGCGCGTCTCCATGATATCTTAATCCACCAGCATGGATTGGTGGAACCCTATATCTGTGGCCTACGGTATACATTTTGATCATGGGAGTCAGCCCGGCAGTATCACCAAAATCATACTCGTAAACCCCCCTAGTTAGAGTAGGGCAAGCCTTGGGTTCAACAGCTATAAACCTTGTGTCGGTCTTGCCGCTTAAGCGATCCTGCATAAATGGATATGCTAAACCAGCAAAGTTGGATCCTCCTCCTACACCCCCGATAACTATATCTGGATACTCACCAATGTACTCAAGTTGCTTCTTGGCCTCTAAACCAATGATTGTTTGGTGAAGCAGAACGTGGTTAAGCACACTGCCAAGGCTATATTTAGCCTTGTCGCTCTTAACGACATCCTCTATAGCCTCCGAGATAGCTATGCCTAAGCTACCCGGGTTATCGGGGTCCTTCTCGAGAATTCTCCTTCCGCTCTCAGTAAGGGTTGAGGGGCTTGGAATCACTTCGGCACCGTATAGCTCCATCATGATTCTTCTATAGGGCTTCTGGTGATAACTCGACTTGACCATAAATACCCTAACTTTTATATTGAATAATGCTCCCGCCAATGATAGTGCAGACCCCCATTGGCCAGCTCCGGTCTCTGTCGAAACCCTTTCAGTGCCCTCCACCCTATTATAGAATATCTGGGCGACGGCAGTATTGATTTTGTGGCTTCCTGTGGGGAGTACACCCTCGTACTTATAGAAGATCTTAGCCTTGGTATCTAGGAAGCGCTCCAGCCTGACAGCCCTAAATAGAGGCGTAGGCCTACCAAGACTTGCTAGTGTATACTTCACTTCCTCTGGAATCTTGATGTATCTCTCTGGAGAGAATTCCTGCTCAATCAACGCTTTAGGGAATAATGGAAGGAACATTTCAGGCTTTACTGGTTCTCCTGAAGGCAGTTTAGGTGGGGGTAGCTCTTCCGGCAGGTCTGGAAGGATGTTGTACCATTTATCTGGGATTATATCTGGGTTCTGGATAGATCTGAATTCAGGTATAGCTAAATCCATTGGCGCATAGGTTCACCCGCAATTTGATTTAATAGTTAACGGGATAATAAATACATCCCATAAGAAACTTGGATTCTATCACCAAATGTAGCATAGATGTGTAAGAGTCGGAGACCTCCCTTAAGAGGACTGCTGTTTTTTAATTATGCTTTTTGCAATCAGTCTGTACCTAACATACTTATCCTCGGGAGAGAACCTTGGTGGATGAGCTATCCTTGTTTCTGAACCGCACTCTGGACATCTATCCTGTAGGGTGTATCTTGAGCATTTAACGCATTTCCTGATTCTATATCTCATTACGCATCTACTCTCTGATTCTTTCGAAACTAAACTCTATATCTAGGTTCTTAGCCTCGCTAGATGCCCTCTCTATCACGCTACTTAATGCCTTCTCGAGAACCTTGTATTCGTAGCCCTCTACATCGATCCTGTATCTAGGTGAGCCAATATAGTATACATCAACACTGGTGACTCCATCAACGCCTTTTAAATGCTCCTTGATCTCCTCAAGAAGCTTCCTTATTCTATTAATCCCATCAGGCGCTAACGTATGTAGAGTCATGACGCCGGATATAGATACCTTCTTAATCTCCACATGCCTTTTAACCTCCTCTGTAAGGATCTTTAAAACCTGATCATCTATCCCGAGTTTAGCCACAGCCTCAGGACCCCTCATCGCGATCTCCTCAAGCCCAGCCATGATCTCTCCAAAGTAATCCTCAAGCTTCCAGCCAACAGCCTCATATATCTCCCTAACGCTCTTACCAAGTCTTTTAGCGACTATCTCGAGTATATTGTGGGCTTTCTGGGCCCTCTTCCACTCGATCATCTTGGCCCTTTGATCCTCAACAGTAACCCTCTTGGTGGATACATCGATGGCCGGCGGCTTCTTCTTCCTATCAATCCTTATCACCTTTGCCACAATCCTCTGGCCCTCTCTCACAACCTCGTGTATATCTCTGAAATGCTTGGTAGTGATCTCGCTCCACGGAAGAAAGGCGGGGTAGCCCTGATACTCGTCAAGCTTAACGTATGCGCCGTAGCTGAAGACCTTGTCTACTGTAGCTACAACAATATCTCCGTTGTCCGGAATACTTTTTCGCTTTAGAACCATATAGATCACCTGGATTCTCTAAGCTAAAAAACTAGAGCGGTGACTATCCTAGGATCTTTATGATCTCCCCCTCAATCCTGGCCTTACCGCCAGTTGGATAAACCAGCTGGTGACCACACATAAAGCATCTAGCCGGAAAGGTTGCATGATCAAAAACAACCTGCTCATTGCCGCACTGAGGACATCTAACCCTGATAAACCTGCTTTTGGGTTCGGGTATAAGGATCTTTCTCTTCTTCATCTACCCACCACCTCAACCAGCTCAAACTTCTTAACTCTAATGCCCTCAGTATGGTATGTGTAGCCGCACTGGCTACACTTTAGCTTTAGAGATGTTTTCTTAGTGACTTTAGCGAATCTCTTCTGCTCAGGCTTTCTCTTCGAGCCATAACCCTCCTGCTTTCTAAGATACCTTCTCTGGCCCTCGGACAGCGTTCTTCTCTTACCGCCTTTATAGATCGTTACCGAATGCTTGGTATGGGTCCTACACCTGGGACAGTATGTCCTCACCTGCTTAGGGAACCTCACCGCTATGCACCCCCACAACCTCTACTGAATCTATATATCAGTATGCTTAAAAATATTTTAAGCAATTTAATACCTAGTGCATAGGAAACAACGCTAGGTGTGATTAAAAATGCCTAAAGCAAGGATAAGTGGAAGAGAAAAATGGAAGAGAAAGAAGTGGTACACAATATATACCCCCCCTCTATTTGGCGAGATACCCATAGCTACAGTGCCTGCGGATGAAGACTGGAAGATGATAGGGAGAACCATAGAAACGACACTATATGATATAACCGGGGACATATCGCAGCTACATGTACACCTGAAATTCCAGGTAGTTAAAGTAGATGGGGAGAGAGCAGAAACTATATTTAAGGGGCTCGAGCTGGCGAGAGACTATATGAGGAGCCTGACGAGAAGGAAAAGCTCTAAGGTAACATCCATAATAAATCTTGAAACTAAAGATGGATACGGAATAAGAGTTACTGCAGTAGTTTTCACAACCTACAGATGTAAGTCAAGCCAGAAAAGGGCGATCAGAGCTAAAATGAACGAGATACTAGTTAACGAGTCCTCACAAAAAACTCTAGACGAATTCCTTCAGGAAATAATAAATAACAGGCTTCAATCCAAGATATTCTCGGAGGCTAAAAAGATATATCCAGTCAGAAAGGTTGAGATCGCCAAGATAAAGCTTCTAACTATACCGACACCAGACGGCGGAAAGAGAAAAGCTACATTTGTTGCTGTAAAGCCTGTCTAAATCTATATTTACCCACCCTCCCTCAGGTACCATCCAAGATCAAATACATTTTTGATTATAGGTGTTGTTCTCCTCTTCTTCCTTAATATATTAATTATTTTCTTGTAGCTATATAGAGATCTTCCCACACCAATAACCCTATTATCCTGAGGATCTATAACTGCTACAATTAGATCTTTATGTATGGGAGGATAGATCCTGCCAATGCTTTCAGCCAATAGATCGTTACCATATAGAAAGGCTTTGACACCCTGATACTTAGCAGTAACTGCACCCCTCACCTTTCTGGTGCATCTATATACAGTATCCAGCATATTGGGGTGGGGTATGAAAGAGGTCCCTCTAGTAAAGCCGATAACGGAGCCCGCGAAAATAGCTTTCTTATCTATATAGTGGAGCATGATATCAGAATCACGAAAACCGGCAATAATGCATGTTGATCCATAAAGCTGTGTACACCACACTACAAACACCTTGAATCTGTCAAAGCAAGCCATATATTCACGTGACCCATATAGCTTGTTGAGGTATTCTACCAGGTTATGTAGATCGCTGATTGAGTATGTATAGATTAAAGCACCTGATCCATCACGGGACTTTAGACCATCTCTATCAAGCATGCGAAAAAACCACCCATTAAATGCTTGTGGGGCCATATCCTAATACACTTCTCAACATCGGGGTTGAATTCGAACCTATCTATAGAGGTTATACCGCGATCCCACATATTTATTTTAGGCTCCACTATCCGTAGCTTCTCACCAAAAATATCCAGTATCTCCGACACCACGGCCTCGTTCTCTTCGGGGGCTATGCTACATGTAGAATATACAGCATATCCACCTGAATCTAGAAGCCTTAATGAACCTACCAATATATCGATCTCTCTATAAGCTATCTTCTTAAGCGTATCAAAGTCCGTTTTTCTCTTTCTAGACGGATCAAACATAATGTAACCCTCAGCACTACATGGAACATCGACCAGGACCCTAGCAAACAAAACGTTCCTCAGCCTATTATCTAGATTCCTGGCATCGTGATTCATCACTATAACGTTATCTATAGCCATACGCATTAGATGGGACACAAGAGCCCTCAACCTAGATCGGCTTATATCGTTGGAGATAACATACCCCTCGCGAGCCTCTAGAGCCATGTATATAGATTTGCCTCCAGGCGCAGCACAGGTATCCAATATAACTGAATCTCTAGATATATCTAGGATAGATGGAGGAACCAGAGGCGACTGATCCCTATAGAGGTAGTAGTAGCCCTTAAGATACTCATGAGTAGACCCTAATGTTGGGGAGTGATACTCATCTATGAAAGATGTAACCCTGTATGAATAGCTGGCCCACTCTATAGGCTCCAACCTGTATCCAAGAGCTCTAAGCCTACTGATCAGCTCGTCGCATCTAACTATATTGTTATTACACCTGATAGCCGGAGATATACGTTCAGGGTTTTCGAACGCTTCTAAAAGCTCTATAGTCTCTTCAGGCCCGAGCATCCTTAGGTAGCGCTCAATCATATATGGCTGATACCTATATCTTCTGGCCAGTTCCCTAGCTTGGCTACTTGGCTCCCATCTAATTTTTGATAGGATGCTAGACATCCCAAACCAATGTAATGGATATATGTGGAGGTTTATTTATTAGGTGGCTAACCAATATATCTTGATATATCGATGAAAGGATTGATCAAGCTATTCATCCTATACACACTCCATAGGAGAGGCCCTATGCATGGATACGCAATAATAAAGACGCTGAAAACCGAGCTAGGCGATACGGTCTCTGCGGGGCCTGGAAGCGTCTATCCTGCCTTGAGGACTCTGGCTAACGATGGGTTGGTGACGGTATCTACAGACTATATGGGTAGAAAGATATATAGGTTAACAAAGATCGGTGAAAAAATGATTAGGTCTAGGATAAAGCTGATTGAGAGCCTCGTTAAGAGTAGAGATAGCTCGGAGCTTGTGGATGTTATAAGGCTTTTCCACCAGATCATAATAGATCTAGTAAAGAACTGGAACACATATAGTGAAAACGAGAAATCAAAGCTTATTGAAGAGCTATACAAGCTGAAAAGGCTTGTTTCGAGGTGAATGAATTGATCAATACTGTTGTGGAGGTAGAGAATCTAGTCAAGATCTATCCAGGAGGAGTGAGAGCGGTAGACAACATATCCTTTAAAGTTAGGAAGGGCGAGATATATAGCCTCTTGGGCCCCAACGGCGCAGGAAAAACAACAACAATGAAGATAATAACCACGCTACTGAAGCCTACCTCAGGCAGAGTTAATGTGGGAGGCTACAGTGTGATCGAGGAACCACAGAAGGTTAGAAAGATCATAGGTTACGTGCCCCAGGATCTTTCAGCAGACGACGAGCTGACAGGACTAGAGAACATGATGCTTCAGGCAAGGCTCTACGGCTACTCCAAGTCGGAAGCAAGAAGAAGAAGCATAGAGCTCCTAGAAATGGTAGGGCTTAAGGAGGCCGCAGACAAGCTGGTCAAGACCTATAGCGGGGGTATGAGACGCAGACTAGAGCTAGCCATGGGGCTGGTTAACGAGCCTGAGGTCCTCATACTTGATGAGCCCACACTAGGGCTGGATGTTCAGTCCAGGATCCATATATGGGACTATATTAGGAGAATAATTAGAGAGAACAGCATAACCGTTATAATGACAACCCACTATATGGAGGAGGCGGACAGTCTGAGCGATAGGGTAGCTATTATAGATCGTGGAAAAATAGTTGTTGAGGGAACACCCGAGGAGCTTAAATCAAGAATAAGTGGAGAGATAATACTTATATACACAGAGAATGAGGCAGATAAGCAGGTTATGGATAAGATCTCCACACTGAAAGATGTTATAGATGTAGATAAGATAGATAAAGTGATAAGAATCAAAGTAAACTCGATAGCCAGCACCATAAATAAAATACTTAACCTAATCGAGAGAGAGAAAGTAGGCGTGAAGAGCATATCTATAGAGAAGCCCACACTAGAGCAGGTGTTCATAGAGTACACCGGGAGAATGTTCAGAGATGAGGAACCCGTTGATTCGAGAAGAATGATTGCAATATGGAGAAGAAGAAGGTGATCAAGCCATGATAGGTTCGGCAACTCTTGCTATATATGAGAGGGAAATGAGGAAGTGGCTTCGGCAGTGGTGGCAGATCGTGTTTATCATAATAACCCCACTAATGTGGATGGGACTATTTGGAAAGAGCTTTAATTTCTCGAGATTCTTCAACATACCACAGGATTTCCCCCTGAGAGATATAGTTAACCAGGCTATAGAGGAGCTTATCATAAAGAGATTCTTTGGAGGATACGACTACTTCTCATTCTTTGTTGTCGGAATGATGAGTGTCTTCATATTATTCACCAATATGTGGAGCGGTATGAGCCTGGTGTTCGACAGGAGGCTGGGGTACCTAACCCGCTTCCTTGTAGCACCGATCTCAAGAACAAGCATTCTGGTGGCTAAGATCCTGGCATCCATAACCAGGTCACTTCTACAGGTAACGGCGTTATTTATAATAGCGCTGGCTCTAGGGCTCAAAGTAAAGCCTAATATATCTATAGCTGATATAGCGCTATTCTACATAACGCTCACAATACTAGCCTTCTCCCTCGGAGCATTATTCACTGGTGTAGCGGTTAAAATAACTAGCCACGATCTGGTGATATCTATAGCCAACCTGGTTAACCTGCCACTAATGTTCGCCAGTAACGCCATCTTCCCTATAGAACAGATGCCCGACTATATACAGGCTATAGCTAGGGTTAACCCGCTAACATACGCCAACATTATAACTAGATACGCTATCCTCGGTATAGGGACCCCAGAGGACCTGGTTGTGTCCTTCCTATACTTGCTAGCCTTTATGGCTGTATCGATATCTGTAGGTATAGTTATAGCTTCAAAGAAGTTCGAGGAGTGATCTATAGTAGCTCACTAACAAGATCCTTAGCGGCCCTTTCAACAGCCTCACGGCTAGTGTATCTAGGCCTCCAACCATAGCTCTTCAACCTCTTATTTGAGAGAAGCATCTTTTTAACATCACCAACCCAGCCCCGGCCATCACTTGTTGCTGGCCTATAGATTATCTTTGGGTTAACGCCCATCACCCTAGATACTATCGCCGCGATCTCGCTGACCTTTATCCAGTCATCGTTACTGACGTTTATATCCATATACCCATTCCCCATTTTTTCCGCGATAACCATTGTTGCATCTATGGCGTCGTCTATATAGAGGTAGCTCTTCTCCTGGGTGCCATCGCCTAAAACCTCCAAGACGCTTGGATCTCTCTTAAGCTTCATTATGAAATCATAGATCACTCCGTGACGAAGCCTGGAGCCAATAATATTTGCGTATCTAAGAGACACAGCCTTAAAGCCGTACGTGAGGGAATAAGCCCTTATGAGGGACTCGCAGGCAAGCTTAGATGCTCCATAAACGCTGATAGGCTTTAGATCAGCATCCTCAGGCGTGGGAATAACGCTGGGATCACCATACACAGTGCTTGAACTAGCAAACACCAGCTTCTCCACACTACCAGACCTTCTTATACCCTCAAGCAGATTGTATGTTGCAACAATATTGTTGTCGAAATGGCTTGAAGGAGGACTGAGATATATCCTCACCTCGGGATTGGCGGCCATATGGAACACAACATCCACATCCCTAAGCACGAGATCTATAAGCTCTCTATCCCTGAGGTCCCCCGCAACAACCTCAACCCTGCCAGTCTTCATCGAGTTCCTAAGAAAATATATTGAGCCTGAGGAGAAGTTGTCTAGAACACGCACACTATAACCCTTAGAAACGAGACGATCGACGAGATGGCTACCTATAAATCCGCCTCCACCAGTGACCAGGATCATTACCCCCTACCAAATGAAAGTTAAATTAAACAACGCTAAAATAAGTTTCAGAATCAACATGCCCGAGGAACAGCTATAATATATTATTACCATATCAATTAAATACTCAATGGTGATTTATTGAAGCGAAGACATCTATTCCCAGTAGCTATAGTTGTGGGTGTTCCAGGAGTAGGTAAATCAACAGTACTGGAGCTTGTTAAGGAGAAGATGAGGAGCAATGGGTACGAGATGATCATACTGAACTATGGGGACTACATGCTTAAGGAGCTAAAGAGTAAGGGGCTTGTAGAGCACAGAGACCAGCTAAGAAAACTCCCCTTAAGAATCCAGGTCGAGCACCAAGCGAACGCCGCAATAGAGATGATGAGTGATGCATTGAAAATGCTTAAAGACCCAAGCAAGAGTGTCGTCGTGATAGATACCCACCTCATAATAAGGACCCCTCTTGGATACTGGCCCGGTATACCGGATCATGTAGCCCACGAATTTAAGGCAGACGTTATAATCCTCATCGAGGCAGAACCCGAAGATATCTTGAAGAGACAGCTCAAAGACACTGACAGAGTTAGGAAAGACTACAGCAGCATAGAGGTTATAAAGGAGATGCAGAACCTAAATAGATACATAGCCTTCATGGTGGCCCATAGAGTTGGTTCTGCAGTAAAAATCGTGTATAATAGGGAGGGCCAGGCCGATGATGCGGCCAACGAGATAGTTTCTGTGTTTAAAAATCTTGTTGAGTAAAGCTGGTTTTATTTCCCGGGAAAGCTACTCTAGCTCGATCAAGAGCTTGTTTCCTTCAACCCTGCTCTTTAGAAGCTTTAGGGGCTTCGATGTAACCTCAGGGGTTAAGGATTCACCGCTATCCAGCTTGAATGTTGCCCAGTGGCACAGGCACGTTATAGTTCTATCTTCAACATCTAGATGGCCATCGCTTAGGTAGCAGCCTTCATGGGGGCATTCATCGTCCGCGACATATATCTTATCCCCTATTCTAACTATCAGGAGAGCCTGATCGTTGTACTCGAATCTTGTAGGCTGAGAGTCAGGTAGCCTGTCTATATCTATCTCGACAATCCTCCTCCCTCCAGAACTATCTGAGCCACCCATATATGGTTGCACCAAACTAGAATCCGTTATCCAAATATAAAGAAATCGCTGGTCAGGGCGAGAGTTTTAGCCCATGTTGCAGGCCCGGTTTGCTATTCATCATCCGAAAATATATTATAGCTAGAGAGCTGAGATATGTTTTATTTCAATATGGTCTGAAGCGTACCGCATTATGTACATGTCTCGCTATAGCTCTGCCTCTTCCCAGCTATCTTGCTCATGATCCACTCGCCATACGTCTTAAGAGACGGATACCTAGCTACAGGCTTCACATATCCCTTAAATAGGGACTCCATAACGCTGTCCAGAGAGAATTCCTCTACATCAACCAAATTAAAAACGCTACCTATAAATCCAGGTGTATGGGCATCGCTATTGGATAGCATGACCTTATTGAGATCTTTGGCGGCCCTCCTAGCCTTCATATTGGCTATCCATCCAGCCCTGGGATTAAACACCTCTATACCATGTAGATCCAGCCTATACACATTATCCCCTATACCAAGCCTCTTAAAATCATAGGGGTGTGGAGCATAAGTGAAGCAGTTGTTGGATCTAGCATAGTCAATCAGCTCGCCACTATTCTTGGGGACCTCATCATCGTCTAGAGGCTGGTAGCAGAGTATTATTATATCCCCCAGCTCCGTCCTAACCTCGTTTCCAGGAACAACAATTATTCCAGCACCCAGCTCCGATACTGCTTTCATAACAAGGCTATATCCCTTAAACGTGTTGTGGTCTGTTATACCAAGGATCCTTATGCCCCTAACCAATGCAGCCCTAACCACGGTGCTGCCGTCTTGCTTCCCATCGCTACACACTGTATGGATCTGGAGATCGGCTTTAACGATCACAGAAAAACTCACCTACCTATCGCAACACCCTCGCTCCTGGGATCCGAAACAACCCATGCTAAGCTATTATCGACCCGATACTGGGACGCGTTAACAAGGCCCGTTCTACCATAGTAATCCGCAACAACATACTCGAGCTCACCTGAGTCCCCACCCCTTAGTCGCTTCTCGACAACGACCCTCCTTAAAGACTCTGTATCGGTATATATGAATCTAGGAGCATCGACCGCACTACCTATATCCAGCTCCCTTAAAAAGATATACTCATAGACCTGGACATGGATCTGCGGCCTGTAGTCCCCTCCAGCACAGCCGATTATATATCTATACTTCCCCGAATCCACAGCAAGTATAGAGAGAGTATGCATAGGCCTCTTCCTAGGCTCTGGAGAGTTTATCTTCCCCTGCTCATACAAGAAGCCCCTGCCCCTATTCTGCATCACGAATCCATGGGTAGCTATACCCGAACCGAATGGATAGAATATGCTCTGTATAAACCCGATCTGGTTACCCTCTCTATCAACAACAGTAAAGAACGTTGTGTCCCCAGAACCTCCCGCTGAGCTTGAGGAGCTGTAGTATGATTTAAGCTTTTCTAGAGCTTTTGAGTAGCTTACATACTCAGAGATGTCGAAATCTATGCCCTCGGGGTCCCCCACAAAGCTGTTTCTGAACCTATATATATTTCTCCAAGGCTCCCTCCACGAATCTATCCTTCTAGGATCATCTATATCAAGCTTATAGAGCTCAAGCTCATATAGAGCCGATATAGCCTGAAGGGTTGATATACCCTGAGTGTTGGGTGGAAGCTCGTATATAGCGTTTCCATCGATCTCCATCTTCACAGGCTCCACCTCAAACCCCTCATGCTCCATAAAGTCCTCGAGATCGATATCTACACCCTGCTTCTGCAGAGAAGTAACTATTTCTTCAGCTAATCTACCTACATAGAACTCGTCCCAGCCCCTTCTACTTATGATCTTTAGAACCCTCGCCAGATCCCTATTCACGAATAGATCCCCGAAAGACAAGCCTCCAAAAAGCTTGTTCCAAGAATCAAAAACCTTAAGCTCACTCCTATAGCTATCTATAGATCTAGACAGCATAGAACCTACACGAAAACCATTCTCCGCCAACTTGATTGCTGGAGACAAAAGCTCCTCCATGGTGAAGGAGGCGTATTCATCATGGATAAATCCCCAGAGATCGACCAGCCCTGGCACAGTAATGGTTAGGGGACCTCTCTCCGGCCTCTGAGATATATACTCATTCCCATTGAAGCTTATAGGGGATCTACCTGAACCATTATAGGCTACAATCCCGCTGTCGGTAAAGGCTAGAAGGAACCCGTCACCCCCCAAACCGCTCATCTGCGGCTGTAGAACGGATAGCGCAGCACTAATCGCTATTGCTGCATCAAAAGCGTTTCCTCCCTTCTCAAGGATCTCTACCCCAATCTTGCTTGCTAGAGGATGATCCGATGCAACACCAAAGCTCCCAACACCAGATTTTATGACTGGCATTATCGATACCTATTATAAGTGCGTGGATAATCTTATTAAATATTTATTATATATAAGTCTCATATATTGGGTAGCAATTTTGAAACTGAGATTCTCCGACGCCCGAATATGGAGGTACTCCCTAGCAGCTGTAGCCGAGCTCGTGGAGTCAGCAGCCTTCGAGATAGATG
>WANO01000010.1 GCA_015521765.1 Desulfurococcales archaeon | reverse complement strand
TGTATAATATATATTTGGGTGATAATATGATGGCTAAAGCCGACTATAAGGATAGAAACGTGTATAAGAATGGCTATTTTCCGATAGCCATTAGTGAAAACAGTGCCTTCGCGAGGATCCTGGAGTATGATCTAAATATAAGGTATGAGGACCTTTTATATACAGATGGAAACAGGAAGCTCGCTGAGAAGCATGCGAAAGGGAATGCGCTATCAAGGATCTTTAGATGGATAAAAAGTAACTAGACCCATATCATTAGATTGATTCCTATATTTTTTTACTCGCCGCATCTTTTATCCTAATTCTCCTAACTTAACTTATGTATTGAATAAATAACTCTATTTTATTTTATTGTACCGTAAAATAATTATAGCTTCAATATAATATGAAAGTTAGGTGTTTAAACTGGCCGAGCTTTTCAGCAACGATACTATAAAGGCTATTCTAGATAGATACAAGCTGATCTGGAGCATAAATCACGCGTTAAGCCTTCTTGGATGGGACCTTGAGACCTATATGCCTGAGCAGGGCGTTAAGGAGAGATCGATCGCGACATCACAGCTATCTGTTCTAGCCCACAAACTTCTTATAGACGAATCCTTCGTGAGGCTCGTTGATAAGGCTTCGGATATGAAAGATCTAAACGACTATGAGCGTGGAGTAGTAAGGGTTCTGAAGAGGGAGATAGAGAAGGCAAAGAAGATCCCACCCAAACTAGTAGAGGAGCTATCACGCGTAACCTCGGAGGCAACGGTTGTGTGGAGGAACGCTAAGGCTGAAAACAATTTTAAGGTGTTTGAGCCCTACCTCGCGAAGATTGTAGATCTGATGAGAGAGGTAGCCGATAAGCTGGGGTACGATGAGCACCCCTACGATGCCTTGCTCGATCTTTATGAGGAGGGTCTAAAAACCAGAGACTTCGATCGCGTTGTAGAAGTCATAACTCCAAGGCTCAAGAAGATACTGGATAGGGTCAGGTCCGAGGGCTACTATCCTGAGAGCCATCCGCTTGAAGATAGAGAGTATAGGGTTGAAGCCCTTAAAAGGGTTAATAAAAGTATACTCGAGCTGATAGGATACGACCCGAAAACTCTGAGGCTGGATGTATCTGCCCACCCCTTCACAACGTCTATGGGTGTAAAAGACGTTAGGATAACTACAAGGTATGAGGGAAAGGATTTCAGGAGAAGCATTCTGGCGGTGATCCATGAATATGGCCACGCGCTATACGAGCTTCAGATAGACGAAAAACTAGCCACTACTCCTCTAGCTAAGGGCGTTTCTCTCGGGATCCACGAGTCCCAGTCTAGGTTCTGGGAGAATATAGTTGGTAGAAGTAGGGATTTTGTCGATCTGATATACAGCATCGTCGCCGAGGAGCTAGAGTATGTGAGGGAATACACGCCTGAGGAGCTATATAGGTACTTCAATATCGTTAGGCCAGGCCTAATAAGGGTTGATGCCGATGAGGTGACCTACAATCTCCATATAGTAGTTAGATTCGAGCTGGAGAAGCTCCTGGTTAAGGGAGAGATCAAGGTGTCGGATCTACCGGAGCTGTGGGCAGAGCAGTACGAGGATAAGCTGGGGATTAAGCCGAAAACATACTCGGAGGGGGTTCTCCAAGACATCCACTGGAGCGGAGGATCTATAGGCTACTTCCCCACATACACGATCGGGACAATAGTGGCTGCACAGATAAAGCATGCTATGGAGAGTGATCTCGGGCCACTAAGCGAAGTGATAAGTAGCAAGAAATTCGACTCGATAAAGACCTGGCTAAGAGAAAAGATACATAGGTGGGGCTCAACATACGATCCGAAAACACTTATGAAGAAATCGCTTGGAGAGGAGCTCAATCCAGAGAGGTATATAGAGTATCTAGAATCTAAATACATCAAGATATAGAGAATAAATAGATAAAGGCCATATAAAAATGCTCCAAACAAGACGCACGGAGAGCCGAGAAGGGTATCACGATTTTATCCATCCAACCCTTCTAGAGATTATAAAGCTACTAAATATGCTTAACGTAAGAGTCTTCCTAATAGGGGCAAGAAGTATAGCTATACATAATATAGACATTGGAAGGGAAACACAGGATTGGGATATAACCATAGATAAGCCATTCACACAGGAAATTCGTGATAGGATCACGAGAACACTTAGAAACAGGGGATTCAAGGTTCAGTGGAGGAAGTGGGGTTTTCTTGTTGATAACGATATACATGTAGATATAAATTACGCCCCCATAACTTTAGACCATGAATTTATTGAAAGATCCAGAAGAATATATGAGAATCTGTTTGTTCCCTCCTTAGAGGATCTTATAATTCTTAAGCTCATGTCAGGTGAAAGGAAAGACATAGATGACCTCAAAAGGATAATTCACCAAGCATGGGGTTTCCTAGACAGGGACTATCTATATAGAAGGGCTCGACAGGCTGGTCTAGATAAGAGATTAGATAGGATCGTTAGTAGACTCGGGTTGAGGTAGATATGCATAGAGATTCTAGGCTTATAAGGCTAGTTCGTGGAATCGCCATACCAGGATACATGGGTTTTCTGCTCGACATGTGTGTGCCTACAGGCTATACTAGAGAAGCGGTAGATGCGGGGGATCTCTTGAAGATTGATTACCACCCACCGTATGTGGAGTTTGAATGCAGAGATCCTGAAAGGGTGGTTGATGAAGCTAGAAGAAGGAGGCTGAGGGTTTATCGTGGAAAACACCACATAACTGTAAGTGACGGTGTATATAGGGCTAGAATATATATTTCTAGATCACCAAAACCTAAAAGATACTGAAAGAGATCCATATCAGCATCCTATATCCAGAGAGGCTTGGATAGGTTAGTAAGCTATGAATATATATGAAGCGATAACCGCCATCACTAAAGCTAGCTTGATTATTGGCGTGTAGAATCCGTATTTATCCAGGGACCTCTCCCGTGAAGATATAGCCCTATACAGCACAAATACTATGGGCAGTATCGCCGCCAGAAAAATAAGATCTCCTTCAACGAAGATCAGATAGAACACTAACCCTATGATTGAGATTTTACCGGTGCCCTCTATAAATGAAATGAGGCTCCTCATAGATATCTTGTCGAGTATTGTTCCAGCAATCTGATCCAGGTCTAGAGGCCTCACAACGTTCAGAAGCATTATGTATAGTGCGAAGACTATCAGTGATCCTAGAAAGAAGGCTCTGCCAGGATCGATATTCAAGGCTATCGACTCGGCATAGATGGATGCTGGATAGATCAATATGAAGAGGGTAGCTAGATATATCATCTCTCTATACTTGATCCATCTATACTCCCTAGGCATTATAGTAGATAGATACTGGATAGACACATGCGCCAGCAAGCCGGCAACAGCAGATATAACCAGCTGGCTAAACCCGAATACTATAGAGATAACTATAATCAGGTAATAGGATATAGGTATATAGTCGCTAGATCTAGCTACAGACAAAACAACAAATAAAGCAACAACTATAGAGGTAGAGGCGACAGCCAGCAGGTCCGCACCTATCGATATAGAGAACACTATATATAGGGCTAGGGACGAGGCAAGAATAGAGGCCGTATAGATCGATGGCCTCCCTATCCCCTTAGAAAAGAGCCATGAACTAATATCTCACCACCCAATCTCCCAATCATATCCACTATCTCAAAAAGATCTATATTCCTAGAGAGAACAGCGTTAAAGCCGCTATATGGCATAACCACATAGGGCTTAATGCCGATCATATTGAACGTCTCATTAACCTCCCGGGGGTCAGCCCTAACGATGCTGAATGGCGTGGTGACCACTATATATATGTCGTATCTAGAGCCCTCGGAGACAAGGGATCTAGCATACCTATACAGGAGCGAAGGGGTCTCACAACCTCCTAGATAAGGTATGTTGATGTATAGGTTATAGATCTTCTCCTTAGACCTTGGAGATATACTCTGAACAAACCTGACCGTGTGCTCCTCACATACTACACAGTCTATTGAGCTATAGTTACTTAAAATATACTCGATAACATCTCTCGAGAGCCTCAGCAGATCTTCCATAAGCGTGGATCCATTAACCCTGATCCCCCAGAGATCTCTATGGGAATCAATTATGAGGAGGGTCCTTGTATACGACTCCCCATAGTCCTCGCGAACCATAAGCCTGGAGGTCCTTGCATAGATCTTCCATAGAATCTTTCTAAAATCATCACCAGAAACATACTCCCTGATATTATAGATGTCGTAGCTCCCCCTAAGAGATCTACCCTTAACAACGATACCCGAAACCCTGCTAACGGTCCCCATCTCAGGAGACTCCAGAAGCCTTCTAGGAGATGCAACGATAAAGTCATAGGCCTTATATATGTTCTCCTTATAGAAGAAGCCTAACGGATCCCTAACCCTAACATCTATATCCCCAAACTCATGCCTACCGGGATGAAGAACCCTAATCACATACCTGAACTCAACACTCGACTCCGGAGGGATGCCAACAACGCCTCTGCTGGCCCCCCTAACCACTCTACATCCTGCAGGGGTGGAATCCATGATCTCTACGCTATAGAGGAACTCATCAGACAGATTGGTTGCCTTCAGAATAACCTCGATCTCGCCACCCTCCTCAATATACCTAGACCTCAACACCCTCTCAATACGCAGAGTAGATTCATCTATATCCACACCCTCCAAGACCCCTCTCTCGCGATAGAGAATAACCAGTATAGTTAATGCGGCGGCCAACACTAGAAGGGACTCCAAGAATAGGGAGTATAGGATGAGTAATAGAGACGAGGCGAAAACAACTGTTCCGGTGAGGGAAACCCTCATGGAACCTCAACACTGGATAGCGCATCAGATACTACTCGATCTACACTTACACCCGTTAATCTAGCCTCACCCTTGAGGAAGACTCTATGGATCAGTGCTGAATGAGCAACATACTTTATATCGTCTGGAATAACGTAGTCCCTCCCATTAATCAGGGCTATGCTCCTAGCCAGGTAGTAGATGGCTATAGCGCCACGCGGCGATGGGCCCAGCCTAACGTACTGGCTATTCCTTATAGCCTGTATAAGCATAGCTATGTACTTCAGAATATTCTCCTCAACCCTAACCCTCTTAACAAGTTCCATAGCCTCAAGCACTGTTTTAGCCGACGCTACAGCATCTATCTTCATATCCATTATACGATCTATCCTCTTCAAGATCTCAACAGTCTCAAAGATATCCGGGTAGCCAATAGTAATCTTAGCGAGAAACCTATCTACCTGGGCCTCAGGAAGGGGAAACGTACCCTCCACCTCCACAGGATTCATTGTGGCTATAACTATGAAGGGCCTCTCAAGCCTATAGGTCACACCCTCAACAGTCACCTGCCTCTCCTGCATAGCCTCCAGCAGAGCACTCTGTGTTTTGGGGGGAGCCCTATTGATTTCATCCACGAAAAGAATATTGGTGAATATAGGTCCCCTAACAAATTTAAACTCCTTCTTAACAGGATCGAATATATTGGTCCCTATAAAGTCGCTTGGAAGAAGATCGGGGGTCGCCTGAACCCTCTTGAAATCTAGCTCGAGAGACAGCGCTATAGACCTGGCTATCAGCGTTTTAGCGACCCCGGGGACCCCCTCAATAAGTATGTGGCCATCAGCAAGCATCGACGCTAGAATCAGCTCGATTTCCTTCCTCTTACCAACAACCACCTTAGAGACGTTATCTATTATGCTTGTGAATAGATCCTTGAACATCTCTAGCTTTTCTTCAGATATCTTCTCCACCTCTCAACACCCCTCTCAATAGATCTGATCTGGTCACGGATATCCAGCTTACCGCCTCTCCTCAAACCTACTATACGTTCAATGCTAAGGGGATTAATATAGTAGGCGATAAACACTAGTGAAACGATCGATACTATAAGGGTTTTTATAAAGAGATCGCTAGCGAGAACACGATCAACCATAAGCTTAGATACAGCAATAAAGAGCATGAGGCCAGAAAGAAGCCATCTCGTATGCAGATACACGTAGCTCCTGCCACCCTCAAAAATCAGCAGACCCCTATCACCAGATATATCCCTTAAAAGTGATAAGTGGAGCTCCATAATATCGCCAACATTACTATTTATAAACAGGCTCGAATCAGAAAATACATAGAGCACCCCGTCACCAACACGAATCGAAACCCCTAATGGATAGATCCCATACCTACATACAACATCGTATTCAAAGCCCCTCCTCTCAATAAATCTAATGATGGAATATATATTGAAAACCACGGAGTAGGACCCATTGCTGATCCTGCACTCCACGATCCTAACATCCCTCTCTATACCAGATACAGCGATACCATAGTACTCAAGCAAAGAATTAACGGTACCAACCTCATCAAGAACTACAGCGATACCGCCCCTAGCTATCCATCTAGCCAGAACCTCGCTAAACCTAGGATCCACAGGCTCATCAGGACTAGCAATAATAAGCAGCCATCTATCGCTTCTATAATCAACAATGTCTCTAAGATCGAAAACAACCTCAATATTCGGGAACTCCCTCCTCACCAGCGAATAAAATTCCGAATAACCACCACTGCCGGGATTATATATGGACGGGGGATCATACCTATACAGCAGTGGAATAGCAAGATCTTTACTACCAACAATAATAAGGAAAAGAATAACTAAAGCCACAACAACAGAGATTCTCAACCCACCAACCTCCTCAAGAACTCAACAAGGCTACGGGCCTTCTCAATGTTTCTATCGCCATAAACTATATCCTCATACAGCCTGATATGATCCGTGGATAACCCGGCTAGATACCTAGAAACCTCTCTAGCTGTACAGTGGACACATCTATTTCTCTTGCGAACAAGCATCATGAGGTCCCTTAAAACCCTCTTTACACCCTCATAGCTATACGTCAAACCATCATTTCGGGAGCTTCGTTCAGCAATGCCACTATAGCTATATATAGGTCTAGATACAGACCCTGCGGCTCTAGAAACAGATATAGTGAATATGATGAGCAAGGCGACGAGAAACACGATCAATACAGCAACTAGAACCAGAAAAGGATCGTACTCCATCCCACCGGGCTGGCTAACCGTTTCGTCCTCACCTACGCCAAAGCCTCCGCGCCTCCTCGCGGTTAGTAGTGATGAGTTGAGTATGAATTCCTCCCTAACTATAGTGTATCTAGATGGTATAGGTGTTTCACTCAAAGCTATCCATATCAATATCAATATCTAGAGAGCATATAATTGTTTCATAGATAGCAATCACACAACCTCATCGACAGATCTGCTCGCCGTCTCTATACCCCTAACTCGCCAGGCAAGAGCCGCCAGAAAGCCCAAACCCCATAGAGCTGTTGCGATAGCCAGGAATAGCGGTGCGGATATGTATATGGCTATATACAGTATAGCGAAGCTGGAGAGCCCCGATAATGTATTTATTAACCCAACCACAGACGCCCTAACGCTTGTTGGAAAGAGCTCCCCCTCCAAAACCACAAGGCTCCCCCAGGCCCACTCCGAAAACACCATATTCACTAGAACAACAGCCAGAAACACAGGTAGGGATAGAGATAGCGTGTTGTGGATAAGCAGTATCACTATAGATGTCGCTAGCCCACCAGCAAATGCTGCTGATAGAGATAGTCTTCTTGTCTTATCTATTAGCGGGGCCAGGATAAAAGCCCCGATGGACGCACCTGTATTGGCGGCTAGAATAATGAGGGGTGCAGACTCTATGCCGTATTTGAAGCCCTGAGCGTAGGGGGTGTAGTAAGCAATCATTATGTATGTGAGTAGCTGGGTGATCTGTGCTATAGCCAGTACAACTACCCTGAAGCTGTATTTTCTGAGCGTATGGATCAATCCTGCAGAAGCGAGCCTAGACTCAAGCCCACGATCCCCAATGCCTGAGCCGGATTCACTAATCGATCCCGGTTCATCCATTAGAAGCCGCTTCAACATGGTCCTGGCCTCACCAACCCTACCCCTAACGATTAGCCACCTAGGCGATTCAGGGAGAAAGAAACGCGTTAAAGCCACCAGAAAAATCATAGCCAAGGCGCTAAGCAGTATAGCCCTAATCTGGAAATCTATATCGTCTGATATCCTTACAACAGCTAGAGATATAGCGGCTATAACTGCTGCACCAATATTCCAGAAATTTGTGGTCAGCATCATAACCTTACCCCTGTGCCTCGAAGGGGTTATCTCAGCCATAGCTGCGTAGGACGCGCCGAACTCTCCGCCAATACCGAAGTTTATTAGCGATACGAGGATTGTTACCGCGACGATATCCCTATATAGCATGATCAATAGAGCTGCGGAGAAGAGCTCTATAACTAGGGAAAGCAGAAATATGAATCTCCTTCCGTAAATATCGGCGAGCTTACCGAAAATAAGCGTTCCCGTAACGAAGGCCAAACTAGATATTGAGGCTACCAGCAGCCCATACTCCCTTGGAACAATGAGATAGAGTATTAGTGGAGCTATGGAGTAGAGTACTCCATCCAGAAAGAAGTTTGCTGAGAAGATTGTAAAGTATCTCCAGTGTGTGGGACCCCACCTAGCGTTATCTAGCGCTTTTCCTATATCCAAGGTTTAATCACCCGTCTACAGGTTTTAACCTGTCTAAATTCAATAGGTAACTTATAAACATGTATATAGGTAACCTATATATAGATAGGTCTATAGAGCTAATAAATGGCTACTATAATATAAAACAACAGGTTCAGCATCCAAAACAATACTAGCGGTTAGCACCTAATATATTTATTATCTAGCAGGCGCCTCACCCTATCTAGATCCTCAGGCGTATCCACATCAACAACAACCCCAGGATCCATTGTCTCCACATAAACAATCTCACCAAGATACCTATCAAATATAGCTCTAGCCCCCACGTCACCCGAGATATCTAGAAGATCCTTTTTGAGCCTCGAACTAACCAACACAGGATTACCCCTGTTCCCCCTATACATGGGGATAACTATCGCCTTCCCAGACGAGACAAAGACATCAATCAACTTACCTATAGTAGAGCCACACACGAGAGGCTGATCACCAAGCATAAAGAGATAACCATCCACATCACCACAGGCTGATATACCAGCCTTAATCGAAGTGCTCAACCCCTCAATGTAGTTCTCGTTATATACGATCTCTAGGGAAGAACCATAGCCTTTAAGAGCATCTACAACCTCTCTATGGTAGTGACCAGTAACAACGACTATTTTAGAGAGATCGAGATCCAGAAGCCTCTCAACAACAAGAGCTATAATAGGCTTACTGTCGAGCTCGATAAGAAGCTTGTTCCTGCCAAACCTGCTGCTTGATCCTGCAGCGAGAACTATGGCGCATATATTCTTTCTATCTCTACTCATTAATGGGGTACCGTAGAATAAACTTTAGTTAGAGAATTAAAAAACAATCGGGAAACACCTGTTCCACTAGATAGCGGATACTCACGCTGTGGAGGCTTCACTAATCACTTACTCGGATCTAGATCGAATGTAGAGCTGAAAGAGATCTTAATGGGTTTAGGGGACCCCTCACGATCCCGTTACCGGAATGCACCTCTACAGCTCCAAACATAGATCTATCGCTTCCGGGACCCGCACCGATCCTCCCCGCTTCCTGACTGGATTTAACTTCATCGATCTTTAAGGCCCACTCCACAATCACGTGGGGATCTGGAGGTCTATCGACGCTTATTGCTTTATTGTTTATTCTTATGGTTATGGGCTCCGAACCCTGTAGGAGCTCTATGCTGGATGTCAGGCTAAATAGGTTTGGCGATGAGTAGGCGATAGCTTCTATGCCATATATCTTTCTAAGGATTCTAGCCGCTAGCACCGCGTTCCTTAGTGCTTGGGTTGTTTTTTCGTCTATTGATCCTTCAACCTCTATGACAATCATGATTAATCTATTAGATAGGGTATTAGGTTTTATTACGTATATAAGTTATAGGGATAATTACTTGATATGGTTCTCACACGTGAAGGGACCCCTAGGCACATACGTGAGGCTAACGTATACGGCAATACTGGATATAGGAGACAAAGAGAGCCTCTCTATTCTATCTGAGGCTATAAGAAGATCGACCAGCTATAGAGTTGAGGTTCTCTGTATAGACGATCCCGATGATCTCTACAGAATAGCCCTAACAGACCCAGATATGGTTGATACCCTATCGAAAGTGGGTAGAGAGGATAAATGTGTGCTAGTGGTATCAGCACAGTAGCTGGTGCATCTATTGGAGGAAAGGAAATACCTAGTTATAGGCAGCGATCTATCATCGGCATGGATAGTACATAACCTATGCCGAGGAGGAGAGAGAAGGATAATGGTGGTGGACTCCGCCCTGGAGCCAGGAGGATTCTATGGAACATCAACTGGTGCAGGATTTAAGTTCGAGAAGTTCCCACAGTTTATAGATGAGAGGTATATAGAGATCCTTGGAGAGCTGGGTATAAAGCTCCGCTGTATAGAGAGAAGGATAGATATACTTAAGCAGGGCAGATACATAGATAAGATCAACTGCTGGATGGATGCGGATCTAAAGCCCTGGTGGATCCCGGAGGGGATGATTTCTGGAGGTCCCCTATGCTATCCGGAGGGCGGCTGGGGCCCCCATCTAAGAAGTATATTTAGGGGTCCCTGCGTGGAGTATCTCCCATACACGCCCAGGAGGATAGATCTATACAGAAAAATAGCCGTATTGAGGAACGGTAGAGTAGTGAGGTATAGGTATCTGATAGCCTCCTACCCCATCGAGCTAGTTGTCGAGGCTATACCCCCCAAGCAGATAGATAAGGGTGGCCTGAGCGATATATATAGAGTTAGATGGGTGAACCTGCTCAATATAGTTCTCGGGGTTAGAAGGGACCCCATGGAGTGGGATATAGGCATACACGGGGGTAGAGCCTCCAGAATACATACAGTGGTTAATCTAAGCAGGCTAGATAAGACATACTCGTTTAAGGGTTTCACTGTGGTCTCATCAATACTGAGCTACTGCAAGGGAAACCCGCCTCCGCCGGATGCAGTCTCTAGGGTTATAGCTGAGCTGAGATGGGCTAAAGTAATCAGGGAGAGATCCCAGGTTGCGGCTGAAAGAATATATGTTATACCCTACATCCACCCAGTAGAATCCAACGAGACCGAGATATGGAAAGTAGTTGATGAACTCAGATCACACAATCTATACCCAGCAGGTGTAGGTGGACTGGCCAGGAACCTAGATATAGGCCAGCAGATAGAGATAGCCACAGAAATACTCAACCAAATATATAGATAACCAGATGAACGGTTCCAGCCCTTAGATTCAGCTAGCTATCTACCCTCGACAAAAAACCTATAGTACAGCAACGCGGCTATAGTCTTGCCATCATCTATCTCGTTCCTTTCAATCATTCCATAAACATCGTTGAGCTCCAGAACGGCTACCCTGATATACTCATCCTCCTGGTGTGAGGTCCCTACATATTCCAGGTTTCTAGCTATATAGATATACATGATCTCGCTACTAACCCCGGGGGTAGGATACATCTTGAAAACTATATCCATTTTTCCAGCCCTATATCCGGTCTCCTCAATCAGCTCCCTCATAGCGGTTTCTTTGGGGTCCTCTCCATGCTCTATAGTTCCTGCTGGCAGTTCCCAGACCCACTTCATTGGCCCTATCCTAAACTGCCTAAGCATAATCACCTTGCCGCCGTCTAGTAGTGGGATTACCACAACTGATCCTGGATGCTCGAGAAGATCTCTAACTATAGTTTTCTCATCGAAATAGACCTTTACGCTCTTTAGCGAATACCTCTTTCCTCTGCATAGAGTGCTGCTTGAAACAGATCTGGGTTCAGGCTCTTCCTCACGACCCATATACGGATCATCCCACACAAAGCAAGGAGAAAGAAGCGATACCTAAAAACATGTGGAGACTTCTAAATCTATATTTTTTCGAGCTCCTTTTCAAGCCTCTTAACTCCATCTCTACTTAAGAGGTTATACAGCTCTGTTCTATGTCTAGTCTCATCCTTAATCAGCTCCTCGGCCAGCTCCTCGGTAACGGGGTCGGGGCCATGGACAAAGTCGTATAGGTCTTTATATCCCTTTATAGCGCATATCTCGGCCTTTATAGCAGCTATAATGAACCCGTCGATATCGTATGGATCTTCGGGGAGCTCAGGGTACTTACAGCCAGATATATCGTAGAGCTCCTTGAAGTTTTTAGGCGGCTCAACATCCAGTTCCTGCAGCCTCTGCGCGATCATGTTCGCGTGCTTATTGATCTCTTCTTTAGCCTCCCTCATAAACAGCTCAGCTATCTCCTCGGAGTTTGGCCCCTTTATAGCCATGGCAGTATACATGTAGTAGTATGCCGCAACCCACTCATCCGCAAATAGCGAGAGGAGCTTCTTAACAAGCTTATCTCTATCGAGGTTGCCCGAGAACTCGTGTCCTATATGCCTCGACAATGTATTCCACCATATATTATAGGCTATATAGTTATTTAACGATAAATAAATAACGGGGTTAATAATTGAGGATTGCCGTAATGCTGAAAGGGGGCAACATATCAAACCCGGTCGATTCTGAGGCGTGTCTA
Organism: Desulfurococcales archaeon; assembly: GCA_015521765.1. GTDB lineage: Archaea > Thermoproteota > Thermoprotei_A > Sulfolobales > AG1 > WANO01. Next base: position 21,777 of record WANO01000010.1, on the reverse strand, counting down.
GTTATCGATGTATCATCATGCTGCAGACCCATAAGAACGATGAAGCTTGCCGATGGAGCTAGTGGTGTGGCGAAGATATCTCAGATGGCTATGAAGCTTATACCTATAGGGGTTACTGGAGTTGTAGTCTCTAGGATAGGGGTTGAGGGATTTAAGGCATTGAAGGAGCTTGGGTTGAAGATCTATAGGTTTGAGGGCTCGCTGAACGACCTGGAGAAACATATTGGGGCTAGGGGGCTCGATCTAGAGGAGATAGATGACCAATCTAAAATAGACTTCGACTGCCCATGTTGCTCCAAGAGATAAAATCGATCAGTAGATAGGTTTGGATAAAGATCTCTATCACTACACCAAGCCCGGACCGTATAGAGCTATTGCAGCTACTGCTTTAGTGTCTTTGAAGCTATATCCAGGATCTTTTTCAAAGCATCTAGAGCCTCCTGGCACTCCTTTAACTTGGATTCCTCAACATATCTAGTTATCTGTGGCTCATCAAACACGAGCCTCTTATTCTCGGGGTCATAGCCTACCCTGAACCTGATTCTAACTATATCTAGCTTGTCTATATTCCTCTCAATCATCATCTTGTAGAGCTTCCTATTGAATTCCGACACGTCCCTAAGAATAATATCCTCCGAAAGTATCTTCCCGAACACCGCGAAGATTATCCTTCTTATCTTGTCGGCGAATCTAGCGGCTATAATTAATCCTGTAGATACCTCCACAACTTTCGGCTCTCTATAGTAGTATTGGGGATACAGCATCTCGTACTCTTTAACCCTCTCGATATCCCTCGATAACTCCTCTTTAGATTCGTGGAGCTCTATACCCATCTGGCCCACCGTATATATTATTGTTTTTAGAGGCTCTATTCTGTTTCGCTTGGTTTAGCACTCAGGCATTTTCTATCTAGCTCAATATATAGCTCGTCTAGGAATTCTCGGGCCTCTCTAAAGATCTTTATCAGGTCGCCCTCAAGCCTAACTATATATAGCTCCCTCAAAACACTAATTATGCTGTCGGCATCGTCTCTAGATATTCCATGCTCCTCCGCGAGTGATCTTATGAGTCTCGGGTATTCTACATCGCTGTAGTAGCTCCAGTCACGCTTCATCTTTATCAGCTTATCTAGAACCCTGTAGGCTAGATCACCGTAGTCTCTGCAGAGCTCCCAGATCTTCTTCCTCAAGTGATCCCATATAGACTTAATATACAGCCTCCTATTATCAGGCATATACGTGTAGTACCTACCTATGAAAGCTACATCTGGGGGGAGTTCCTCCCTATATTTATCCACTATACTGACTAGCTGATCATCGGAAAGTCTAGAGGCGAGCCTCTCAAGGAGCGATAACCTATCAAAATAGTTGTAGGCCTCATCGTATCCCAGATCGTTGAATCTCAGCGCGTACTCATCCCCGATGCTTTTTCCGATCTCAAGCAACGTGAAGTCGTCGAAGAGCCTCTGTAGAAGATGCATTCTCTCCTCTTTCTTATCCATAGATACTCTCACCATAGATATAGGGTATGGAGATATAAAAGATCAAAAGTTCATATTAACCCATACGCCAGGTAAGTAGCATGATCTATCTTCTCTTTATAAGAGTATCAACAAGCGCCTCCCCAATCAGATTGAAAGCCAGGACAACAAGAAAGATCATTGCCGCAGGAAATATAGAGACCCAGGGTGCAGCAGCTAGATAGTATCTCCCCGAACTAGCCATCAATCCCCATTCAGGCTCGGGGGGCTGGGCTCCCAACCCAAGGAAGCTTAGGGCTGACGTAACCAGTATTGCGTCCGCAGTGCTGAATGTTGTAAGCACTATAAGCTCGGGTATCACGTTTGGGAATATATGGTCCTTCATTATAGATAGGGACCCCGTGCCGAAGACCTTTGAGGCTTCTATGTATTCGAGGTTCTTTACGGATAGAACGATCCCCCTGATTGTTCTAATATATATAGGTATCAGGAAGATAGCTACAGCAAGCATAGCATTGAACAGTCCGGGGCCGAGGAACGCTACTATAGCTAAAGCAAGTAGGTATCCCGGGAATGCTAGAAGGATATCGGCGCCTCTAGACACTATATGATCTATATATCCCCCGTAGTACCCAGCTATAAGGCCGAGAGGCAACCCTATCGAGAGGGCCATCAGCACGGTTACGACGCCAGCCATAAGGGTTGTTTTAGCACCATACATTATTCTGGTGAGTATATCCCTCCCGAACTCATCGGTTCCAAGCGGATGCTCCCATGATGGTGGCTTAAGCCTGTTGAGCACGCTCTGCTCATACGGATCGTATGGAGCTATAAAAGGAGCCAAAACACCCATCAGAGAGAAAAACACAACAACACCAACTCCAAAAAGACCTGTCTTAGTCCGAAATAAGGCGTGGAAAGCTAGGCCTAGAGGCCCCCTCACACCTGCTTTCGATGATGCTCTCCTTACTCTTAGAGCCTTCATTTTAGCTCGACCCTCGGATCTAGAATCTTGTAGCTTATATCAACTATAAGGTTGAGAACCATGAAGAGCACGGTATATACAAGCACTATACCCTGCACAAGGATGTAGTCCCTCGATATTATTGCATCGACAAGCTGTCTGCCGATTCCAGGCCAGGCAAATATTGTTTCAACTATCACTGCGCCACCCATTAGAAAGCCGAACTGTATGCCGGCTATCGATATTACCGGAATTAGGGAGTTCCTCAGTACATGCCTAAAGATAACTGTTCTCTTCGGCAAACCCTTGGCTTGGGCATAGAGGGTGTAGAGCTCTGAGAAGACCTTGGCTGTTGATGATCTGGTTATCCTAGCGATTATCCCAGCGCTATATAGGCTTAGTGTTAGGGCCGGCATCAAGGCTGATTTGAAGCCCTCTAGAGTATATATTGGCCCCTGCTTCCCTGCCGACGGGAGAAGATTTAGCTCTACTGACACAACATATATTAGGACCAGGCCTATAAGGAATTGGGGAAACGATGATCCGGTTAGGCTTAGAAGGATTATAGCCCTATCTATAGGGGACCCCCTCTTATAGGCGGCGTATATCCCCACAGGTATCCCCATGGATAAAGCGAAAGCCATGCTGAGCACAGCTAGCTCCAGGGTGTTCGGGAGTGTGCGAGCTATAATTTCGCTAACCTCGTAGCCTGTTCTGATCGACTTTCCAAGATCTCCGGTAACCACCTTGGATAGCCATCTAAAATACTGCACATGTATAGGGTCGTACCACCCCATCTCCCTCTTGATTCTCTCGATATCCTCGGGTGAAGCATTGATTCCGGCTATGGCTCTTATGGGGTCCCCCGGTATAAAGTGGATCAGGGAGAACACGATGAACGTTATAATAAGTAGGGTGGGTATCATGAGAAAAAATCTATATAGTATATATCTAGCCAGGCTCATCTATACCCCTCACTCCTTCTCTAGATACACAAACGTGTAGTCCCTCTCAAATGGAGAGTGCACATAGTTCTTTACATAGTCCCTCATAGCTATGATGTCGAGGCCGCTATATATGAATATCCAGTAGGAGTCCTCAACAATCAATCTCTGGGCCTCCTCAGCGTATCTCTTTCTCTCCTCGAAGTCTGGCGTTACTGAAACCTTATCTATCAGCTCATCAACCTTGGGGTTGCTGTATAGCCCAACATTAGCCCATCCATCAGACCTGAAGAGGAACGGCAGGAAGTTATCCGGATCAGGGCTTCCCGCAGACCACCATATATAGCCAGCCTCGAAGTCGTGTGAAACGAGCTTATCGACCCATGTACCGTACTCAAGGATCTGTAACTCAGCTATAACACCTATCCTTCTCCAGTACTCAGCTACAGCCTGAACAAGCTCCTCAGCCTCTTTACCCTCCTGCAGTATTATGGAGAACTTGAACGGCTTACCATCCTTATACCTTATGCCATCATCACCCAGCTTCCACCCAGCCTCCTCCAGCAACTGAGCAGCTTTCTCGGGGTCGTACGGGAACTTATTCACGTTCTCGGTATAGTATGGTGAAGACGGCGGCAGGGGCCCGTAGGTTCTGACAGCTATACCCTTGAACAGCGTCTCAACTATAGCGTCTTTATCGACAGCGTAGTTTAGCGCCTGTCTAACCCTAACGTCTTTAAAGAACTCGTGCTCTACATTGAATACTATTCCGAACACCGTGAATCCAGGTACCTTATAAACCACAACATCCGGCGATCTCTCAAGCCTATCTAGATCCTCTCTAGAGACAGCATATATAACATCTACATCACCAGCTAGCAGAGAGGCGACCTGAACACTGCTTTCTGGTATGGGCTTTATGATGATCTCCTCCAGGCAGGGCTTACCCTTCCAATACTCGTCGAATCTCTTTAGAACAACCCTATCTCCAGGAACCCACTCGACAAACATGAATGGCCCTGTACCAACTGGGTTCTTGGAGAAGTCTTTACCATACTTCATTGCTGCTGTTGGGCTAACGATCATTAACCCCTGGTTCCTCACGATCTGTGATATGAATCCTGCAGATGGCTTCTTCAGCACGAACTTTACTGTGTATTCATCTATAACCTCTACCCTCTCAATGGTGTTTCTAAACAGCTCGCCGTCGGGCGACTGTGTTTCAGGATCCATGGTTCTCTCGGCAGTGAACTTAACCGCTGTAGCGTTGAACGGTGTGCCATCATGGAACTTTACTCCTTTCCTCAGGTAGAAAGTCCATTCCTTGGCGTCGGGGCTAACCTCCCATCTCTCCGCTAAGCCGGGGATGAATGTTCCGTTGGGCGCTACATCAACCAGGAACTCGAATATTAGCTCTGCAACATTGGCTGTTGGGACATCGGTTATCAGTGCTGGATCAAGCCTCAATACGTCAGCTATATTAGCTATAACCAGGGTTCCACCCTCCCTGACGCATGGACTAACCTCCACAGGTTTCTGCTCAGCAACCTGCGTCTCGGTTGGTGTTGGCGTTGGAGAGGGCCTAGGTGTTGTTGGCGAAGGTTTAGCTGGTGTCGGGGTCGTTATTGTTGTCTTGGTGACTGGCTCCTCCCTTGGTGTTGTTGCTGGTGTCGGGGTTGGCTGTTGTTGCTGCATGTTGAACATTAGGGCTACAGCCGAGACAACAATTACTAGTGCGAGGATCACTCCTATAATTAAGGTTTTGTTCGCCATATACCCCACCTTGTGTGAGTATAGTATTGGTATTTGATGTTTATATTTTTTACGATAAAATAAAAAATAATTTAGCACATTTATAATTAAACTTTTTATATATCCTTGATTAAACTAAAGTTACAATAAGCAAAAACAAAAACCAGGTCCAGGTAGGTTATTGTTGCCTCTGCTGGAGATAAGGAATTTGAGAATCTACTATGAGTATGAGAGGAAGCTACTTAGAGCAGTCGATAATGTATCTTTGACTATAGATGAGGGAGAGATAGTTGGTATTGTGGGTGAGAGCGGCTCTGGAAAAAGCACATTGGGGTTGGCTATAGGTAGGCTTCTACCCAGCAATGCCAGGTTTGTTGGTGGCGAGATTGTTTTTAATGGTGTAGATCTTGTTAAGGCTCCTGAGTCCGTGTTGAACAAGCTTAGAGGCAGGGAGATAGCTTATGTTTTTCAGGATCCCCACAACTCGTTGAACCCGACAATAAAAGTTGGGTACCAGTCTGGGGAGGTTCTTAGGCACCACCTGATGATTAAAAGCAAGAGAGAGATCTTCCAGAGGGTTATAAGAGCATTCAAGCTAGTCAGGATACCGGATGCGGAAAGGAGATTCTACTCATATCCACACGAGCTTAGTGGTGGTATGAAGCAGAGGGTTGTTATATCTACAGCAACCTTGACCAGCCCCAAATTGATTATTGCTGATGAGCCAACATCCGCTCTTGATGTGACTATTCAGAGGCAGCTGATCAATATATTCTCGGATCTTAGAGAGAGATTCAAAACATCGATAATGCTGATCACCCACGATATAGGTGTGGTGGCCGAGCTAGCCGATAAGGTTGCCGTTATGTATGCGGGTAAGATAGTTGAGTTCGGAGATGTCTACAGGGTTCTTGAGGATCCACAGCACCCCTATACACAGCTCCTGCTCGAGTCGGTTCCCAGTATCTCTGAGGGAGGGGTTGCCACACTCAAATCTATCCCTGGATTCATCCCTGACCTTGCTAACCCGCCTCCAGGATGCAGATTCCATCCCAGATGCCCTCTCGCTGACGAGGAATGCCGGATAAAGGAACCGGACATGAGGGTAGTTAGGGATAGATATGTTGCATGTATAAAGAGGTGAGTGGCGGCCATGCCGATAGTAGAGGGTGTAAACATCTATAAATACTTCAGGGTTGGCTCCTCGATACTTGGGCGTTCACAGTATCTTAGGGCTGTGGATGGGGTCTCGCTATCCATAGAGGAGGGAGAAACGCTAGCCCTAGTTGGTGAGAGCGGCTCCGGCAAGACTACAGTTGGTAGAATTATGCTTAAGCTTATAGAGCCTACAAAGGCTGATAAACTCGAATTCATGGGCAGGGACCTCTTGAACCCCTCCGCAGAGGACATAGCGTTTCTTAGGCGAAACTCATCCATTATACACCAGAACCCCCTGTCATCGTTTAACCCATGGTGGAGTGTTAGAAGGATCGTTAGGGAGCCCCTAGACAGGCTCGGGATAGGGTCCCCAGATGAGAGGGATGAGATGGTTGCCAAAATGCTCGGTAGCGTGGGTCTTAGTGAGGAGATCATGGATAAGAACCCAAGAGAGCTCTCTGGAGGGCAACAGCAGAGGGTTGCTATAGCTAGAGCCCTTATATACAGGCCAAAATTCATTGTGGCCGATGAACCGACGTCCGCTCTAGACCTATCGGTTAGGGCATCAATACTGAACCTGATGAGGGAATTCCAGAGTAGATGGGGGGTTAGCTACCTGTTCATAACGCACGACCTCGCATCTGCCGTCGCGATATCGCATAGAGTAAACGTAATGTATATGGGCGAGATAGTTGAGAGCGGGGATACAGTTAGGGTTGTGAGAGAGCCCCTCCACCCCTACACGCAGGGATTGATAAAGTCTATCCCCTCACTCAAGCCTAGTATGCGTTCGAGATACGAGATAAAGGGTGAGATAACCAGCCTGCTCAAAGAGATAAAGGGATGCAAGTTCCATGATAGATGCCCATTCGTTATGGATATATGCAGATCCCGGAAGCCCCCAGCCATAGAGGTTGAGAAGGGGAGAAGGGTATCCTGCTTTTTATATTCATAATAGCAACTATATATACCCCAGTAATCCACAAACACTCGGGAGGGGTGTGTCTGGTTGATAGGCACTTTCTCAATTGTTGCTAGAGATCCTAAAACCGGAGACTTCGGAATAGCTATAACCACCGCAGCCCCAGCTGTTGGGGCTCTAGCTCCCCACGCAATCCCTGGAGTGGCTGCTGTAACTACTCAATCGTTTGTTAGCGTTGAGCTAGGCAGAAAGGCCGTTAGATTGGCTGAGCTGGGTGTCAGGATCGATATAGCCCTAGAGGCCCTACTTAAGCAGGATGAGCACAGGGAGTATAGGCAGGTTGCGGGAATAGACAATACATCCAGCTACGCGTTCACGGGAAAGAACTGTGTTGAGTGGGCAGGCCATATAGTTGGTGACTCGTTTGTGGTTGCGGGAAATATGCTTGCTGGTAAAGAGGTTGTTGAGGCTGTGGCATCGGCCTATAGGGAGCTTGAGGATGTCGAGTTCCCGCTGAGGCTACTGAGGGCTATTAAGTCGGGTGAGGAGGCTGGTGGGGATAAGCGTGGTAAGCAGTCGGCTGCTCTGCTTGTTGTCTCGAAGCATAATCCTAGGTGGGAGCATAATTTGAGGGTTGATGATCACCCGAACCCTGTTGATGAGTTGATCAGGATATATGAGGTTACGAAGAAGACAATAAGGGAGTTTGAGGAGAAGTATGGGGACCTCATGAAGATTATAAGGCTATAGATCGTGGATCATGGAATAATCAAGCTTTTTCTAGCTAATAATCTTAAACCCCTCAAGAAACATTATAAATCATAGGTGATTCATTGAATACATCAAGCTACAGTGTTGTTGTCGATAACGTGAGTAAGAGGTTCAGGGACCACATAGCGTTGGATAGAGTCTCCCTCTCTATAGAGAAGGGGAAATTCATAGTTATCTTGGGGCCTAGTGGCGCTGGCAAAAGCACGCTGCTGAAGATAATAGCCGGATTCGAGAAGCCGGATAGTGGTAAAGTATATCTCGAGGGCGAGGACGTAACCAACAAGCCGCCATATAAGAGGAACGTTAATACGGTGTTCCAGAACTACGCTCTATTCCCACATATGACGGTTTTCGATAACGTAGCCTTTGGTCTCAGGATGAAGGGGTATTCTAGGGATGAGATAGCTAGGAAGGTTAAGTGGGCTCTAGACCTGGTTAATATGGGTTCCCACATAAATAAGTACCCTACGCAGCTCAGCGGCGGGGAGCAGCAGAGGGTGGCTCTGGCTAGGGCTCTCGTCAATGAGCCTCCTGTTCTTCTTCTCGACGAGCCGTTGGGTCAGCTGGATCTTAAGCTTAGGAGAAGGATGCAGAGGGAGCTTAAAGATCTCCAGAGGAAGCTTGGATCTACGTTCATCCATGTTACCCACGACCAGGAGGAGGCTATGAGCATGGCCGATATTATAGTGGTTATGAATAGAGGTAAAATACTGCAGGTGGGGACCCCGGAGGAGATATATGAGAATCCCTCATCGGGTTTCGTTGCAGATTTCATTGGTGAGGCCAACATTCTTAAGGGGGTTGTTAGAGATATAGATAGGAATTCCATAACTATTGAAACGGATCGTGGATTCTCGATTAGGGCAGACAGCTCCGGCAAAGATATAGATGTGGGCTCAAACATAATTATAGCTATAAGGCCAGAGGAGCTTATGCTATCAAGAAGCGAGGTCCCTGAGGGATACAGACATATAGACGGGGTAGTAAGGGACTATATATTTATGGGTAGCTTCGTGGACTGCTATATCGATACAGGCTCCGGTGAATTGAGGGTCAGGCTACCTAAGGGGGAGGCTTTCTGGATCGAGCGTAGAGCAAGGGTGAAGGTTCTCTATAGACCTGACAGGGTGAGGATCCTTAGCCAGTAGTGAAAAAGATAGCGGAGCAGGTTCTGGCGATAGGAGCCTATGGAAATATGTGTTTATATCCATACCCGTGGCTTTCCTAGTCGTGTTCATGATTATCCCCTCGTTCTTTACTTTGATCCCGTATAGCTTCTATAGGCTTGAAGGGCTTGTAGTGGTTCCGGAATTCACTCTAGAGAACTATATGAGGTTCTTTAAGCCGATCTATTTCTCAACCCTGGTGAGAACCCTGGGCTACAGTGTTGCCGCAACGATCCTTAGCTTCATCATAATGTATCCTCTAGCATACTACATCTGGTTCAAGGTTCCGAAAGAGAAGAGGGACCTCTATGTCCTGCTTGTGATAGTTCCCTACTGGGCTGGTTTTCTAGCCAGAATGTATGGGTGGATAGTACTCTTAAGGGGTGAGGGATTTATCGATGGTGTATTGTCGTTTCTGGGGCTGGAGTGGTTGTTTATAGAGATTCTATATACACCAATAGCCGTTATAATAGGCTTCGTACATGTGTACTCGCCACTAATGTTTCTAGCTATATACTCATCTATGAGGAATGTCGAGAAGTCCTATATCGATGCAGCCAGCGACCTTGGTGCGGGACCCCTAAAGATATTCACCAATATTCTGCTTCCACTAACTAAGCCTGGCGTGATAGCTGGATCTATCATCGTGTTCGTCCTGGTATTCGGATCCTTCGTCACACCGGCACTCTTGGGAGGTCCGGGCGATATAATGCTTGGAAACATCATCGAGAGGCAGTTCAAGCAAACGATCGATTGGCCCTTCGGCTCCGCACTTGCAGTCCTCATGATAATGATTGTTTTATCGATACTGATTGTATTCAGGAGATACCTCACTACAAGGGTGTTTGTTATATGAGTTTGAAGGACTATATCTTTAGGCTGGCTGTAGCCCTGATATTTATATTTCTCTATCTACCATCGGTAGTGATCATACTCTACTCATTCAGCATCACCAAGGGGCTATTCGGCTTCCCGCCCCTTGGATTCACGCTTAAATGGTATGAGGATATGTTTAGAGACCAGACAGTCGTCACAGCACTAGTGAACTCGATAGTGATTGCTGTAGTATCATCAGCGCTGTCTGTTGGGCTAGGATTCATGCTGGCATTCGCCTTAACCAGGTATAGGGTTAGATTTAAGCCCATTATAGAGTCGCTGGTGTATCTACCAATGCTCATACCGCCTCTCATTATTGGTATATCAATGCTTCTATTCATATCAAGGGTGCTAACCCTAAAAACAGGGTTCTGGAGCATAGTTGTTGGGCATACACTCTTGGCTTTGCCTCTATCAACGCTGATACTCAATGCTGGCATGAGCAGGATAGATAAAACCCTTGAGTGGGCGGCCATGGATCTTGGTGCAGACAATATAAAGACCCTGAGGTACGTCACTCTCCCGCTTGTATATCCAAGTATCCTTAGCGCCTTCCTGATATCATTTATAATCTCCTTCGACGAGTTCATCGTAACCTATTTTCTCGCTCCTCCTGGGTTTCAGACGCTCCCCCTATGGATATGGAGCCAGCTTAGATTCGGTATAACCAACGTTCTAAACGCCATTGCCTCTGTAGTGATCTACATCGGTATAACTGCTGCTGTTGTCTCCCAGATGCTTAGATCTAGATATAGGTAGATATCTCTAGATGTTCGAGTAGATAGCCTGATGATTAATTTTAATTCATATCATCCACAATGACTCGTTGGAAATGTTTTAATATAGATATATTTATAACTTACAATAAAATTATAGATTTGAGGTGGGTGTATGGGTCAGACAGATGTTGGGAGAAGAAGCTTCATAAAGGCCGCTATAGCTGCAGGAGTAGCAGCTGTGGTCGTTGGTGGAGGACTATATTACTGGTTCAGTGCTGGTGGAGGAGGTAGAAGAACACTCTACATATATAACTGGTACGAGGATTGGGGCCAGTGGGCCGAGCAAACATTCGAAGCGCAGAAAGCGGGTGTTGATGTTGTCTGGACGACATACGACAGCAACGAGGTGTGGTATACCGCTATAGTGGGTAACCAGCCTGTAGACATAGCTGTTGGTGAAACCGACTGGGTTCAGAAGGCTATCGCTGAAGGTTTGGCCCAGCCTATCGATGAGGGCAAGATACCCAACCTGAGATACGTTGATTCTAGACTTCTGGAACCCTTCAAGAAGGATGGCAGATTGTACTCGGTACCCATATCTGTCGGGATGTACTGCTTGCTCTACAACAAGAATAGAGTTTCTCCCGAGCCCGATTCCTGGGGGGTCCTCTGGGATGAGAAGTATAAAGGAAAGATACTTATGCCCGACTACGGTATATATGCTGTGCAGATGACAGCGCTGTATATTGGAGACGACCCTTACAACCCCAAGAAGTGGGACGAGATAAAGGAGCTATTGATCCAGCAGAAGCCCCTGGTCAAAAAGTACTGGAGCAGCTATGAGGAGGCGATGCAGCTGTTCATCTCCGAAGATGTGTGGGTTGGCCTCCTCACTGCTGGAAGAGCTATTAGAGCAGCTAAAGAATATAATTGGCCTGGGACCTTCACTGTTCCTAAAGAGGGGGCGATGACATGGATCGATAGCCAGTTCATAGCAAAAACATCTCAGAACCCCGATCTAGCTCACGAGTTCATCAACTTCTCGCTCTCAGGAGAGGCAGGGGCAAAGTTTATAGAGATAGAGAAATACAAGCACGTAAGTAGCGCGGCTCTAGAGAAAATAGCTCCCGAGGACAGAAAGTTCTATGAGTGGCCCAAGGAGTGGAAGCTCTACCCCATGGTTGCCTTGAGTGAAGATGTTAGAAGAAAGATAGATGAGCTCTGGACAGAGGTTAAGCTAGCCTAAAAATATTTTTATGAAGCATAGATAGCCCCCTACATATTTTTCTCCTCCCCAACACTATCTCCTTCTCTAGGACTCCTCATACCCCATGGTTTCCAGGCCAACACACCCAGCTTAGCTATAAGGATAGGTGCAACAATGTATGAAGCCATGAATGAAGCCACTATAACGCTTATCGAGATGGCTACACCTATCTGGATATTCCCTGGTGTGGCCGCCAGTATAAGTGAGCTATATGCAGCTACAACAATAAATGCCAGCCCTATAACTAGTCTGCCTACAGCTCCTGAAGCCATGGCTGATCCCTCTATCCCGCACCTCCCTCTATAGACACACTCCTCTCTAGCTCTAGCCATATAGAAGCTGTTGTAGTCCATCCCGACACCCATGATCGCGGTGAAAACAACCTGGGGAAGGAACCACAGCATCGGAGAGTCGAATACAGCCCTGGAGACGAAGCCCGTTAAGAGTATACCTATGAGGCCAGACACCATAACTATAGCCACCGATATCAGCGATGCCGGAAAGCCTCCAAAGATCAGTGTGAATATAGCTATCATCAGGATCGTGGCTGTTGGAAGAACCCTAAACCAGAATATATCGTTAACCAGTATATCAAGATCTCTCGAAAATGCGGATGCTCCACCAACATATACTCTAGCACCTATATCCTCGGCCCAGTCTCTGGCTACAGCTCTAACCCTGTCCACAACTTCGAGGGCTTCAGCACTGAATGGATCTATGGATAAGACGGCCTCAAGATAAACTAGGTCTTTAGCTTCCGAAATGAAGCGGTCACCGCCAGAACTGTATACGCTGGATAGAGATACGTTATCTAGAGGCACCCCAGAGGGTCTCGTGGGCCCAAAAACACTCCTTATATTGTCCAGCCTCTCTATCCTGCCAGCGAGTTCCTCTATATACGCCAGAACCTCATCCGAAACCCTGCTACCACCTAAATCAATAGCTATAGTGATCGGATAGATCACACCTGGATCAACCTCCCCCATAACGAGATCAACAACAGAGAGAGCCGGACTATCTCTAGATAGAAAAAGCCTAATATCATGAGAGGCCTCGATCGAACCGATACCAACAATACTGCCAACAGCCAGTAAAACAAATATTACGCCAACAATCCATGCCCTACCAGCTAGATACCTCACCAATCTGCTCTCAGAAACGCTCCCATACTTAGACAGGGCAACCTTTCTGGGCCACCAGAACCAGCCACCTCTACCCAATAGGGAGAGTATGGCTGGAACAATAGTTAGGGATACAAGTGCCACAACACCAACGGTTACCGGGAGAGCTATACCTAGACTTCTAAACAATGGGAATTCCCAGCCTAGAGTTAATGATCCGAAACCAGCCATAGTGGTTAATGCGCTAACAACTATCGCGGGACCACTCCGCCTCAAGCTTGTTTCAGCCGCTTTAACCGGGTCGCCATGCCTCGATATCTCCTCCCTGAACCTGGTGACCAGATAACCCGTATAGTCAGCTCCAACACCGAATGCTGTGGTAATCATTAGGAGCCTGGTTATGTTAAATAGATCCATGTATCCACCCGTAGCTATAAAGTAGATCAATGCACCACTAACAACTGCAGCGATAAAGATTCCTATAAACGGTATAGCCACCGCCGCTAAACTCTCCAAGACTACAAGTAGAACTATAAAGACGAGCACCTGGCTGAGAAGCCTTATCCTCTCGGCCTCACCGCTACCGGCCTCCTCTATCTCTCTACTTATAGCTACCTGTCCCGTCCAGTACACCTCCGCATTGGGGAACTCTTTAGATAGTTTGAAGTACACGGTGCTGTATATAGATCTACCCGCCTCATACTTGCTGTATATATCATCCCCGATAGGGGTAAACAGAACCACGAATCCATCACGATCTTTACTAACCAAGATGCCAAATTCATCAAGCAGGTTCTCTAGCGTGTCTATGAAAATAGATCTGGCGAGATCGCCTATAACCTGATCTAGGGAGCTTAAGCCTCTAGAAACCTCTATAGATCTATCAACAACATCATCTAGATACCTATTAAGCAGATCCAGATCGGCTAATTCGCCGAGATCTACCTCCTCCATATAGTTCTTCAACTCCACACCTATCCACAGCCATATGGTTTCGTCATCTATATCGGGCCATCTATCAACTATTCTGTTTACGAGATCTATATAGACCTCTTTAAGCTCGATTTCCTCGAACTCTTTTTCTAGTGCCGCAAATATGTTTTCCCTAAACAGCTTTTTAGATAGATCTATATAGTATAACGGATCATCTAGAAGCGCATATAGATCCGCTCTAGATAGATTGGATGCGATGAAGCTATAGACATCAGGATCGAACGCCTCAACAACATCGAGTAAGGCGCTAACCGCTAGTGATCTGCTCTTCTCAATAGTTCCCAATGCCGCAGGATCGTATTTCAGCAAAACCTCCTCTACAGCCCTCGATAAGGCGGCTATCCTAGATCTGTTGTACTCGGGGAATTCTTCCTCGCCTAGGTATCCTGCTACTTTATCAGAGATCATTTCAGCTATAAATCCAGCTAGTACTCTTCTTGGGGGTGTTGGATCGCTTGCTAGGAGATCGGCTAGTTTAGCTATATAGCTCCGCTCCATATAGTCTCCAGCTATAGCCTCAAGCAAACCGTATAGTGAATTGAAGTATACCTCCCGATCATACACCAGTGAAGCGTTGGCGTATGGGTCATATATGGATAATACCTCGATTATCTTATCGATCAGGTATTTAGAATCATCTTGATATATTGTGGATAATTGATCTCTTAAAATATCTAGGGAAACAACCGATACATCGGCTCTATTCACGTTCTGTCTGTAGCCAAGGGCGATTATCCTGCTGGCAATATCGTCGCTGATCGATATATTGAACTCCCTGAAGCTCTCAACAACAATACTCTTTAAAGCCTGGTTAAGAAGGGATCTATTATAGATCAGTAAACCCCTAGCCTCAGGATCCAGAACCCTAAGGAAATCAATATTCCCTACCGGATAAGCATTTAAATCCCGCCCATCCATAATCTCGGCTTCAATATACCTTATGGCTAGCTCGGCGAGTCGATTTCTCGAAGCCTCTCCACCGATGCTGGTGTACGATATCTCATATAGTATGGATTTATCGATGCTTCTCAATCTTTCATCCAGGCTATAGAGTAGATCGGTTACAGCTCTAGATAGCTTATCTCTATCCTTCAGCAACGACCCGTTGATAAAAGGATCATACTGCATAAGGATATTAAGTAGGGGGCCAGAAACCCCAGGAATCCTAATGACATCCTCCACGATTCTAGATGCAGCAAGCGCTAAATCGAATTTTGAGATGTTGTTGCTTGCTATCCTCGGCGCTAGATAACTAGCTAATTCATCTCCAATAGACTTGGATAGATACTCATAAACAACGATCTCAAAATACCTGGAGGGATCGCTAGATATAGACTCCGACGCACTAGACCCCACCAATACCAGGGCTTTAAGAAGCGCAAGCTGAGAATCTATATGGGCAACTGGATTTTCCTGGCTTGGAAGTGTTAGGATGCAGACTAAACACTGAATGCTGTTGGATACCTTATATTTATTTAGGGATTCTATCCATGCGTACTTCAGTATATATATTATATTGGGGTCCCCTATCCCGAGCTCTCCAGCAAGAAGGGTAAAGGCGGTTTCGGTCACGGCGTCGTCGAGGCTTATGTTTGATCCGTTCACAAGTCCAGCTACACTAGCGTATATGTAGGAGGCTTTATCGGGAGGTAGAGGTGAGTATCTCTCGTCTATAAAGGTTAAGTTTGTTAGCTCATAGTATCTTGATGGATCTGCGGAATAGTAGAAGTATGTCCTGGCTATATCCCACCAGGTCTTTGATACGAGAAGCATGAGACTGCCTACACGTTCTCTATCGGATAACATATCCAGCATCTGGGACCTCATACCCATAACATTCTTTATCTCTCGGTACAGATCTATATATACCCGATCAGCAAGCCTAACTACTTCAGCTGTATCATTAGCCCTTAAGGCTAGAACAGCGAATCTATCGGTGGCCTCTATATATGCTCTATCCAGCCTGACTATACTTTCCGATATATCTGGAATAGATCTTATCAGTCTCTCCAGCTGCGTGGTTAAATACCTGTACTGGAGATCAAGCTCCCTAATCTGAATAGCTATCCATGAAATACTTGTTGTTTCATTAACCAGCCTGCTGTATTCTGCATCGGCAGATAGTATCAGCTCGTTGATACCTCTAATAAGCTCGTTTAGGGATTCGAATGATTCAACGGTGCCGGATAACCCATCGATGACCTCTATGCTGGCGCTATATAGTGCTGTGGATATGTTTGATATGTTATGGATCATGCTCTCCAAGCTTGAATTGATTGAGCTAAAAATATCCGATACAATATAGGGGTAGCCGTCTATCTCCTCGGCATATCTACCTATTACGGAGCCTTCTATATCCCTGAAAAGATCTATGAGTCTGAGATTGGTCTCTAGATCGCCTATGTCGACGCCATCAATAAAGATTATCTCCTTCTCCGAATCGCCACCAGCTATCTCTCTTTGTATCTCGAGAGCCCTTATACTCTCCATGTCTTTAGGCAGCATAGATTCCTCATTATAGATTACTGCTTCCTCGATCTTAAAGAAGATCGGGAGAAGCAGGATCATCACGATAATCCAGAAGCCTATAGTAGCTAGCGGCCTTCTAGCTATTATCCCTATCAATATATCTTCCACCGATATATCGGTTATCAATATATTTTTATATGTATGGGGAATTAAATTTATTCGAGAAACACCGATGGGGGCAGGGTGTAGGTAAATGAATATAGCTAGAGAGATCAACTCGACAGAGCTGTCCAGCCTAGTTGTCGAGCTCGAGCCAAAGATCAGGATAACCTATCTAGTTCTGCTCTCACTCCTCATGGGAGATGCACATGGATACGAGATAATGAAGAGAATAAGATCTATGGCTCCAGGCAACATAAGGGCGAGTGCAGGATCAATATATCCAATACTTAAAAAACTAGAGTCCATGGGTCTGGTTGAGAGAAAGATGGAGCAGAGAGGAAAAATACCGCTCATAATATACTCACTGAGCGATAGGGGCCTAAAATTCATCATTGATCTTGTAGATAAAAACATAGAGCACCTAACCAGGGTCTTTAGGGCCCACATAGATATACTTCACAAGATAAAGTACAGCGATATAGATCCAGAGCTGAAACAGGTAGCCAAAAAACACGTTCCTGAACTCAGAAACAAGCTTAAAAGCCTCAAAGACGCCATTGAGGAGCTACTCAAAGAGCTCTAGGATACCTGTTTCTGGCCCGCTCACCTAAAATAGATCCCATCAACACTCTTAACGATAGTGCCCTTATAGAGAAAATCAATCTGCCTTAAAGCGGCTAGATAGTCGAACTCGTTTAAAGCGGATATCCCATCCATTGGAACAACTATGTTGAACCATCTCAATGCAGCGCTTCCAGCTGTGTGGAGAACACATATATTGGCTACGGTTCCAGTTATGATCAGTGTGTTTCTTCTCAGGACATGAGACAATATATGCTCTAGGGAGGTGCCGTAGAATCCATCATATCTGAGTTTTCTAATAACTATATCTCCCTCCCTGGGCTTGAGCTCCTCAACGATCTCTGAACCCCACGTATTCTCTACCGCGTGCTCTCCCCAGATCCTGAATTCGGGGTCCTCTCTCTGATGCCAGTCCTGGGTATATATAATCGGTACTCCACTCTCTCTTGCTTTATCAATTAGCCTCTTAATGGCTGGAATAGTATCTGGGGCCGAGGGAACAAAGAGCTTACCGTCTCTATGGGCGAAGTCATTCTGCATATCAACTACTATAACTGCGCTATCTCTTGAGTCTACCTCTATCCTCTCATGGATCGATATATCGGGGACCTCTACAGTCTTTCTTAACGCTACCAATCGCCCCCCTAAAATAGATTGTGTTCAGAATAGATAAATCATTTAATGCCTCAACCCAATGGATCCTGGAGGCTTTTTATATATAGCCCACGCTACCAGTAATCTGTATGTGGAGAGGAAATGGCGCTTCGATGGGTTCCTGAATGGGTAAGGAAAACCATACATCTGGAGGGCAGAACCTTAGACGTGTGCCATGACAGATCAACAGGGCTGATTTCGTGCCCGCTGTGTACGCCTATAAATGAGCTGTGTCCCAGTGCAGATAAGCCCTTGGTGGGTGTTGTACCTAAGAAAGCAACATACTTCTTCACTGTAGAGGATCTCGGACATCACTTAAGGGAGCATCAGAAGGGTAGGAGTGGATGGGATAGAAAGATAAGGTATGAGGAGGAAGAGGAGCTGGAGGAGCAGGAGGAGTTCGAGTAGCCATATCTATCTCTACCAAGCCGACTATACTATTGGAGAAGCTAATTATCTGCCACAGCTATCTTTATCTCGGGTTGAGTGCTTGATCAGGATAGATCACGCATCCATAATATTTGTATTCTCGATAGTGCTGATAATATCTGTCACGGTACTGCCTATAATATATACAGCATATATGGGCTCTATAGGCGAATACGGAGACCTGAACCAGGCATTCAGCACCGATGTCATGCTTTCCGTGCTTCTAACCATATACTCATCGGGGATAGCTTCAGCCATAGCGATCATGCTTAGCTTTCCTGCAGCATACTATCTATCTAGATACAGATACCGATCTAGAATCCTGAGGTTTGTGGATGCGCTCCTCGATCTACCAGCAACAGTCCCCCACCCACTAGTTGGCATAGCTCTCCTCATATTTCTAGGATCCCAGGGACCTCTGGCACCATACATCAACATCTTTGGACTCGATGGATTCGCATACACGATCTATGCATTGATACTGGCCCAGCTGGTGGTATCTCAACCAATAGCCTTGAGGTCCCTTGTGGGAGCATTCAACAATCTCGATGCTGAACCCGAGATCGCGGCACTTACGTTCGGTGTGAGTAGACTGAAGGTATTTATGTTTATCGCTGTACCCAGAGTGTTTAGGGACGCACTGAACTCCTATGCAACTACATTTGCTAGAGCGGTAAGCGAGTTCGGATCTATCTCGATAATAGCCTACTATGTGGTGAATCCACCATTCATAAACGTTAAGCCGGCACCAGTACTGATCTGGGACCTATTCGAGACAGGCGGGCTAGCTAGGGCTCTACCCGCAACATTCACGCTTATACTGTTGAGCATCTTTATACTAGTAGCCATAAAGCTGACTGAAAGAAGGGGTGCATGAACGAAGAATAATAGGTTCGAATAAATAATATTTCCTGAGGTGCAGACCGATAGCAATCAAACAGATACACATGGTTATCCTAGCTGCCCTAGCCGTAGGAAGCATATTAGCGATGTTTATTTTACTTACCCCCTCACCCACAAGACTTGAGCACGGAATATATGTGTGGACAGGGAGCCAGTTCACGAAAATAGATACTGATCCCAACAAGCCATACGTGCCACAGGAGGACGGCTATTACGTATACTATTTCCACAACAACGACTGTCCCCACTGCCAGAGGTTCTATCCAAAGTGGGTTCAGTACCTCTCCCAGAACTCGCATAGCTTTAAGGACATTAGATTTGTTGAGGTTGTGTGTGACTGGTTCACCGATAGATGTAATGATCCATCAGCAAAGAAAACATTCGAGTACTTCGAGATCTCTTCATCCCCAGCTGTACTGATTATAGAGGTGAGAGATGGCGAGGTGCAGATAGTTAGCGATGTGATACAAGACTACCAGAACCTGGTTAGGATGGGCTACATCAAATTTACTGGAGAGATCGAGGCTGATGTTGTGGGATCAATTATAAGCAACAGGATCTCGGAGCACATCAAGCAGAAAAGCGGCTAGTAGAGGACCTGAATAAAAAATCTAGATTGTTTTATTTACCACGAAACGGCTGCCCTCCACCTCACCGACAATCTCTACCCTAACTATAGAGTCTGTTGGTGTGAAATCTATAAAAAGACTCTCGCCAGGCTTCAGCTCTTTGTTGATATCGTAATACTCCTTGCCTGTTTTACTTGCGTATGAGGTGCCCGAATGTATTATACCCATTCCTCTTTTAGTTGCCACCGTGTAGCGGTAGTATATAACTATCCTCTTCAGGGCCACATCGACCTTATCTCTATTATGGATAACTATCCCTCTAGATCTTTTCTCGATCTCCAGCATTGGTTCATTAGACAAACCACTGCACCATATATAATACTTTTAGTCAGGAGATAACTATATAAGTGCTCACCATCTATACTTGTAGAACCAGAATAGCTACATCGATATAAGCCCCCAGACACTACTGACCGTTCTCACAGCTTCATGTATGTGTCGCGCATAAGTATAGCGTCCTCCTCAATATTTGGGGACTCTGATATAAGTATCCCCTTAACCCTGAAGTCCTTTAGCGCCTTCAATACAGCCTCATAGTTTAGATCTGACTCCCTAAGATTCAGATGCTTAATCTCCCCCCTACTACCGTACTCTATACCCGAAACATGTATATGCATCTGATCTAGAGCAACCCTACCCAGACGGGCCTCCAGAAGCTCTAGAACCTTAGCGAAGTCTTGATATGTGTTTATCTTGCCTATAGATCTTGCGTGTAGATGAGCAAAATCAATAGCGGGCAGAACACCCTCAAGCTCCTCTGAAAGCTTAATAACTTCCTGAAGATCGCCGAACTCGGCTAAGCCGCCCATTGTTTCAGGTCTGATCCATATATCGATCCCCTCATCAGCAATTGTTCTAACAACCCCCTTCAAGGCATCCCTAATTCTATTATACGCCTTATAGGGTGTAGAGCTACCGTAGTAACCCGCATGGAAAACAACAGAGAATGCTCCAGCACGGTAGCCCACCCTTGCTGATTGAATAAGCCTCTCCGCACTCGCCTTAACCTTCTCTCTATCTGAGGAATTGAAGTTGATGTAGTAGGGTGCATGAACACTCAGAAGTATACCCAGCTCCGCAGCAACGCTCCTCACCTGGTCAGCCATGGAGAAGCCCATCTTAACGCCTCTAACGAATTCAAGCTCCATGCCATCTAGCCCGAGACTCTTAACTGTTTTAAGTCCATCGATCGAGTTTTTCTTTGGCGATGATATGGGTATGCCAGCTGTACCAAAATGCAGCTTATCTATCTTGATCAAGTAAACCACCTAGAGCCCTCTAATCTGACGCTCCTGAATTTAATCTTATCATAATATACAGATATATAAAGATTTAGAGCATCATATGGAGAACAATATATAGAAACTACATAGACGAAGATAGTTCCAGCACATATGTATAACTGCGTGGAAAATACGTACCTGATACATGTAGAGCTGTGTTGTGAGGGCATAAAGATCTAGATAACCTTTATTCTTGGACTCTCCTCGCCAAAGTCTATCTCCATGTACTCCATGCAACTTCTTGGGAAGCCCAGAACAATGCTTACATTGGACAGTCTTTTATCGTTGTCCCTCTGAAACTTGATCCAGATCTCCTGAACAAACATGTAGGTCCCTTCAAAACTCTTGCTCTTGGTTACGGAATACGTTGAGTAAGGGATATCGTTGAAGACCACCTCAAAGATCTTTAATGCTTCATCCACCTGAATGCATGTAGCCTTCTTGAACCTGGAGATGCTGTTGATATAGTTTCTTATTTTGATAGCCCTCGACACTATATCGATGGTATTTATCCTGTAGACAGTTCTGCTGGA
>WANO01000009.1 GCA_015521765.1 Desulfurococcales archaeon | reverse complement strand
TTACTGGCTACATACATAGGCTCATGGATCTGGGGGTAAAATCTTTCCTCCTGTTCGGGGTCCCAAACACAAAAACAAACAACGCCTCAAACGCGTACGATCCCAGAGGTCCCGTACAGCAAGCCATAAGGACCATAAGGAGAGAGATCGGGTGGGACCCCGTAATAGCCACAGACATATGTGTATGTTCATACACAGAGCACGGGCACTGCGGGATTGTGAGGGAGACGGCTAAGGGTAAAGTGATCGATAACGACGCAACAATAGGGGTTCTAGGAAAGATAGCTGTGTCGCACGCAGAAGCCGGGGCAGATATAGTTGCCCCCTCAGCAATGATGGATGGTCAGGTCAAGGCTATAAGGGAATCGCTGGATGATGCCGGATTCACTGACGTAGCTATAATGTCGTACTCAGCTAAATACGCCTCATCCCTATACTCACCCTTTAGAGACGTCGCCGACTCAACACCTCTATTTGGCGATAGAAGAAGCTACCAGATGGATCCCAGGAACCTGCATGAAGCGTTGAGAGAGATCGAGCTCGACATAAGGGAGGGTGCAGACATAGTTATGGTTAAGCCTGCTCTATGGTATCTAGACGTGATATATCTAGCTAAGAGAACCTTCCCCACCCACCCCCTAGCCGCATACAACGTTAGCGGGGAATATGCAATGCTTAAGGCGGCGGCTAAGCTGGGATATATAGATGAAAGATCGGCAATGATGGAAATGATAACCTCGATAATGAGGGCTGGAGCCGATATAGTAATTACCTATCTAGCAGAGAAGATAGCCATGATCCTTAAGGGATACCCATGAAGCTCAGTAGCCTCAAGCTATTTGAGGAAGCCAAGAGATACCTGCCGAAAGGCGTGAACAGCCCAGTAAGGTACTTCGACCCCTACCCAATAATCGTTGAGAGCGCCACCGGCCCCCTAATTACGGATCTCGACGGGAGGATATATATAGACTATATAATGGGCTACGGAGCAAACCTATTTGGGCACTCCCCGCAGTGGCTCATCAACGCTATCTCAGAGTCTATAGAGAACGGGATAACCTATGGCCTGACATCTCGGCTAGAGATCGAGGCGGCTAGAGCGATCAGCGAAACAGTGCCAGGGGTAGATAAGCTTAGAATGGTAAATAGCGGTGCTGAAGCAACCCTACACGCAATAAGGCTGGCAAGGGCGTACACAGGTAGAAGATACATAGTTAAATTCAGAGGATGCTACCACGGAGCCCACGACTACGTGCTGGTTGAGCCGGGATCGGGAGCTATCGGCAAACCTAAATCCCCCGGGGTACTTGAGGATGCATCAAGATCGACTCTGGTTGGCGACTACAACGATATAGAGGGTATCGAAAAGATCATGAGGAAACACGGGGACGAGGTAGCGGCGATAATACTTGAGCCCATAGCCGCCAATATGGGGGTTATACCGCCCAACATAGAGTTTCTGAAAGCATGCAGAGAGCTGGCAAGTAGATACGGCTCTATACTGATCTTCGATGAAATCGTTACAGGCCTAAGAATAGCCCCTGGAGGAGCCCAGGAGTACTTCGGTATAGAAGCAGACCTGGTAACCCTTGGGAAAGCCATGGGTTCAGGGGTCCCGGTAGGGGTTTACGGCGGTAGAAAAGATATAATGCAGCTTGTAGCCCCTGAAGGACCCTTCTACCAGGCGAGCACGTTCGGTGGAAACGCTATAGCGTCAGCAGCTATAGTGGCCACAATTGAGCATGTTAGGAGGTATGGAAACAAGATCTATGGGAAGCTGTCTAGGATCGCTAGCGAGATAGAGGCCGAGGCTGAGAGAATCGCTGAAAGGTACGGGATAGAGCTCACAGTTAATAGATTCGAGGGGCTGATACAGATCTTCATGACCAAACATAAGGTAACTGACTACACATCGGCGTTGGCGAGCGATACTGGAAAATACATGAGGCTACATAGAGAGCTACTTAAGAGAGGAATACTGATACCCCCCTCACAGTACGAGTCGTGGTTCCCTTCATACGCCCATACAGGCGAGAATCTTTCGGAAACCCTATACGCCCTAAGGGAGTCCTTGAGGTCCCTGGCATGAGTACGGTAAGCATAAGGATCGGTACTCGGAGAAGTAGGCTGTCGAGGATACAGACGCAAATAGTTGTGGATATGCTCACCAGGGTTTATAGGGATCTAAGGGTGGAGGTGATTGAGTTCACAACGAGAGGGGATATAGATCTTAAGAGACCAATATATAAAATCCCCGGAACCGGCGTTTTCGTGGAGGAGCTTAATAGAGCTCTAATAGAGGGAAAAATAGATCTAGCTATACACTCCCTCAAGGACTACCCAACAGAGTATCCAGAAGATCTAGAGATAGCATCAATACCCATAAGGGACCCCGCATACGACGCCATAGTACCAGAAATAAGCAGTATCGACTCTCTAGACGCCGGAAAGACCATAGGTACAAGCAGTCTAAGGAGGATAGCACATCTAAAATACCTGAATAAGGAGCTTGAGATAGCTAACGTTAGGGGCAACATAGACACCAGGTTAGCTAAAATCGGTAGGGATATAGATCTTCTGATACTATCCGAGGCAGGTCTACGAAGAATAGGCCACAACAACTACTATAGGGTGCCGCCAGATAAGGTAACCCCACAGGCTGGGCAGGGGGCTATAGCCGTTGTAGCTAGAAAAGATAGCTTTGCTGGAAGGTTGGCTAGAGCGATAAACAATCCTGAGGCATCGATCGAAACATATGTAGAGAGATCAATACTTAGAGAGCTTGGAGGAGGATGCAAGACCCCGTTAGGTGTCTTTGCATCAATCGATAAGGCGAGGGGGACCGCTACTGTGTATGTATCTATAGTATCGAGGGACTTTGAGGAGAGGCTCCTAGTTATAGATAGTATTGGTTTGGGGGATCCCGACAAAGCGTGTAGGGAGGTTATGAGGAAGCTTGAGAAAGAGGATATATATAGCTATATAAAGGAGTGGAGGTCCCCCTCGCCGGATGATCAGTATCTGGAAGTTGATATGTAGCCATGAAATGCTCCTCTAGAGGAAAAGTATATATTGTTGGAGCAGGCCCCGGGGACCCCGAGCTCATCACACTTAAGGGTTTAAAGGCAATTAGAGAGGCTGATGTCATAATCGTGGACAGGCTTGTTAATCCAGAGATTCTTAGGTATAGGAGGAGAGGCTCAGAGATAATCTATGTGGGCAAGAGACCTGGAGACAAAGGGCTGAGCCAGGACTATATAAACAGGCTTATGGAGGAGTATGCGCTGAAGGGGCTTAAGGTGGTTAGGTTGAAGGGCGGGGACCCCATAGTGTTTGGTAGAGGGGGAGAGGAGATGGAGTACCTATCATCTAGAGGGGTGTGCTTCGAGGTTGTCCCTGGCGTGTCATCCATCTATTCTGTGCCCATATACGCTGGTGTACCCGTAACCCATAGGAGGTACTCTTCATCACTCCTGGTTGTTCCTGGTATGGAGGCTCTGGATAAAGAGGTTAGGAGGGTTAGGCTTAAAGAGATCGGGGGCAAGGTCGATACCATAGTGGTTCTTATGGGTGTTGGGAGCGCCGGCTATATAGCTAGGGAGCTTATTGAGGGGGGTGTAGATCCTAGGAAGCCTGTAGCTATAATTGAGCGGGGCAGCTACAGTGATCAGAGAACCATATTAACTACGTTGGAGTGCTTGCAGTCCAGCATCGATAGATTGGGTGTGTCTCCACCCGCGGTTATTGTTATAGGTGATGTGGTTAGATTATCCCGTAGACTTATGTGGTTTGGCTCTTCTATCTATGATCTTCTTGATGAAGGATGCTAGCTCCACTAGAAAGCTATTTGTGTTTGGGGACTTCGAAACTACTATGCCTACATTATCTATATACTTTAGCTTGTGCCTGGATCCTCTATATATCCTCTCACTCAACAGGTAGAGTATAGTATTCTGTAAGCCGTATTTGTCGATGGCACTATATATTGTGTCGAGGAATATGTTTGCCGCGGTTAGTGATGGGATAACTATTATCTTTACGCGCTCACTATCCTGCCTGAGAAAATGCCTGAGGTCCTCTACCCTATCTTTATCGGGCTCCAGCTTGTATACCTTATACTGATCTATATTCACATGCACGCACCAGGGACCACCTAGATCTATATGCGTGGAGCTCACTACAGCTATATTTGCTCGGGGTCTTGAAGATCTACATATAATCTCGATTAACGCCTCTGTATTCTCTGTGTTTGGATGTAGCGATTCTATGCCGTATTTCCTTAGGAGGCTCCAGCTACCTGAACCGGTCGAAAAGAATAGTGTGCCGTAGCTATATAGATCAAGGATCCTTGATCTCAGGCCTTCACGGCTAAAAACTATATTGATCGCTGACTTGCTCGTGAACCCCATAAAGCCGTAGCGTTTGAGGTCCCGGCTCTCCAGTCTAGCTATCTCCCTCTGTATAGCTTTAGGCTTTATGATCTCATATACCCTGTACTCAACCATGTCTGCGGCGGAGGGATATAGCAATTCTTTAAGGGTGCCGATCCATCTATCGGCCGTTAGCCTGGTTGATAGAAAAGCTATAGATAATATAGCTCTATCTCCAGCCATGCCTATAGCTCACTTACGCTATCTTGGTAGATCCTTCTGAGCCTATCTATTACCTCGTTATCGAGCTTTTTCAGCCTAGATGAATCGGCGTACTCGGCTAGCTCATCGACACTTGTGGCTATAACTATTACCGATGATGCATTTATGGAGTCGAGGATAAATCTTACAGCGATCTGTCCCGGGGTCCCCTCAACACCCTTGATAGCGTCGAGAACCTTGCTGTAGACCTTGAAGGCCCACTCATACCATTTTCTATCCCTTAAAGATCTATGATCCTTAAGCCTATCTACATCACTCAGGGATAATCTACCACTCAATATACCCCCAGCGTGGGGAACCCGGGCTAGAATACCTATATCCTTCTCCATGCATATAGACGCTATACTGTATCCCGGCTCCTGCTCAAGTATGTTATATACGAACTGCATTGTCTCAACCTCGCTATACTCCGACGCCTTCACGGCCTCCCTATACACATCTGTCTCCGGGCCCAGAGCCACACCTACATGCTCTATAAGCCCCTCATCAACCAGTCTTCTTAATGTATTAAAGATCTCTGGATTGGATAGAGCCTCTAGTGTTGGATTGTGTATCTGCAGTATATCGATCGGCTTCTTCCCCAGCCTCTCTACAGATCTCCTAACAGCATACTCTATATATCTAGGATCGAAATTCCTGACCGGTTTACCCGACTTGTTGCTATAGAAGTCGTAGCCTACCTTAGTAGCAACCACTATGTCTTCAAGATCATTGCCGAAGGCCTCCCTCAATATCGTTTCACCTAACCCGAAGCCATACATATCAGCTGTGTCATAGAGGTTTATGCCCAGATCAAAGGACTTCCTAAGCAGATCTATAGCTCTATCCCTACCCAACTCCCCATAGAGACCGGTCACGCTATATACACCGAAACCAATCTCTGAAACCTTTATTCCAGTTCTACCTAGTCTCCTGTACCTCATCTCCTACACCCGGCTTAGTTGCTTGGGTTTTCATGCTCTACTCGAAGCTATGGATCCCTGGCTTAAGGTTAGCTGTGCTATACAGGATCATGTATCTAGCACCCCCAAGCCTGTTGGAGGCTTTCCTAGCTATAGCCTCTATCTTCTCCCTGCTGTCGGCATGGGCCATGAAATATACCGGGTAGCTCCACTCACCATGAATGGCGACCCTATAGACAACATGGGTTGCTTCGGGGACCTCCAGAGCTATTGTTCTACATGCATCCTCGCCGGCCTCTATAACTACCATCCCGTCATTGTCTATACCGAACGATTTCCCGTCTAGCGTGGCCCCGTAGTTCCTTATAACCCTCTTCCTATAGAGCTCCCTCAACATATCTACAAGCTCGCCCTCTCTATACCCATATTTCTCCGCCACATCTTTGAATGGCCTCTCCACTATAGGTATCCACTTAGATAGCTCCGAGAACGGCTCTCTGGGTAAGCCTAGATCGCTGAATGTTGGTACGTTCTCAGGAAGTATTGCTGGCTCGGCCCACGAGGTCCCGTTAATTATATCGAACTTAACCGATAGCTTGTATGTTCGTTTACCTAGAAGAACTATATAGTCCTCGACACCTGTAGCTCTAGCTATCTTGGCCACATCCTCCAGCAGCTGCTCAGTTGTTTTCCTCTTTATCACGAACCATACATTGTAGATTGGGTGTGTCCTCATATAGTTGTGTGTTACGTTTGTGTCCTTGATCAATATGTCCCTCAGCTTGTTTATCGATCCTGACGGTGTTTTAAACGCTACTAGAGCGGCAACCTTGCCTGTAGCCTTGTAGTTTATGTTGAACCCTATCCTCTTGATAGCCATTCTAGATCTGTATTTCATAACTATGTTCTTGAGCCTCTCTAGATCCAGATCGTATTTGAGAGCTATATCCATGTATGGTGTTTCGTTTATTGGAAATCTATATTGGAGCTCCATGAGTATCTGGTAATCCAGGTTTTCACTCTTCATATCTCGATCCACCTGGATCTAGATCCTTAGTTATATACCTTGAAAAATACTGAGAAAAATACTGGGTTAGCTTGCCTTCAAGTATTCTTGGCAGTGCCCCTATAGACTTGTTGTATATGGATCTTACTACTAGATCTAGAATCTCGCCCTCCCTATCGGTTAAATTGAATTTCCTGTGAGCCTTCGCGATCTGCTTGAGCATTATCTCACTGATCGTTTCAGCATATAGGTTCTTAACCTCCTCTATATAGCTTTTTATCCTGAGCTTTAGATCTATCTCATCTATCTTCCTAGATATCAGCCTATCTAGAGCTTCATCTACCCCACGTACTATTCTTTCCTCAATGCCTTCCTCGACGTATTTTTGGATCGAATCTATCCAGTAGTAGTTTGTAGCGCCACCATCTACCTCAACGCATTTTGGTATAGATATATCTATTACCGCTGTAGACAATCTTGCTTTCCTCGGGATCTTCAACACTGGTTTATCTATGCATCTTGTCGATACAAATACAACGTCGTATTCCTCGATAGATCTATATAGATCCTTTATATCTCCGTATTGAGCGCCCGCTCTAGTCGCTAGATTCCTGGATCTAGCTATATCCCTACTGTATATATCTATCCTGCTGCAGCCAATCCTCTTAACCTCATCTATTATTTTCCTAGCCATAGGGCCTGTACCCACAACAGCAACCCTCCATCTAGACGGATCCTTTATATCCAACACTCTACGCGCAAGATCTATAGCCAGTGTGTGGAATCCCGTAGCACCACCTATGTCCAGCTTCTCCCTTATCTCGATAGATGCTTCTATGGCCTCCCTAAATAGCTCTCTAAGTATGGAGCTTGAGCTGCCAGAGCTCTTTTTCAGTGTTTCGATTGCTTGATCTACTATCTCATACTCGAATAACGCTGGCGACTCCATACCTAAGAGAACCCTGAGCACATGCCTTATCAGGCTTCTAGATCCCTGTATCCTGGGGGATATGCCTATTTCATCATATATCTCCCGGATCTCCTCAACAACCTCATAGCTGTGTCTGGGGTTATCTATATAGATCTCGTATCTATTGCATGTCGACAGTATGATGTAGCCTTTGATTCTATTGGTGCTTCTTAGCTTTTCCAGCTTATCCTCTACTCTACTGCTTCTGAGCTTTAGTTTCTCAACCTCTCTATAGCTGTGTGTTCTATAGTTAACTATCAACCCTACTATACCGTATGGTGAATCATCGATTGCTTCTCCTTCATCTATACGCCTATATACGGACTCCAGTTTTCTCATACACCATCTCCTTCAGTCTGAGAAATGCCTCCTTGTATCTTTTCTCCTTGATGAGAGCCCTGTATCTGGGATCTTTAAAGACCTCCCGGTGTATGGATATCCTGGTATCAGGATCCACCCTGCTCTTCTTGAGAGCTTGCTTCATATAGCCAAGCTGGGAGAGCATTTCATGCAGGTCTTCCTGCTGATCCAGAAAACCCTTTATTCTATCACGCGCCTCCATAGCGACCAGAGAGCTTTTACCGTCTGTAAATACGGCGAACCTGATCTCGCCTGATGAGCCCTCTATACCCATTGCACCCATCGTCCTTTCGGCGTCTCCAGCAAGTATATATAGTTTTCCATGCTTCCTGGATAGCTCTATTATTGAATCATCGATCTCTTTAGCCTCGTTAAGTGCTGAAATAACTATATCTGACGATGCTATAAGATTCTCAAGCAATCCATGGTCTCGCGCGTCAGCCTTAATCAATCTAACCCTATCTCTATTCGATTCATGTAGCTTGGCTACCTCCTCGGAGAAGTCTAGAGATAGAATAGATACATAGGCCCCAGCATTGAGAAACCTCCTAGCCTTCTTATACGCCTCCTCACCACCGCCTACAACGAGTATTTTTAAGCCGGAGACCTCAACAAATATGGGCAGCTTCAATATAGACTCCGCTAAATCAATATAGAGGACTTATAAACCAATCACGTAACCAAACTTAGTAACAAACGGTAACTACACCAGAAACCTACTAATTAACCCCACATATTATAATATCTCCTCACTATAGATCAAGCCTTATATCAAAATTCAAGCTCAAGAAATTAAAGCCCGTTTAAGGAAATAGATTGAAGATAAAGATCTAGAAAGAAGCTTATTCACAAGCATGAACATCTCAACCGTCAAAGATGGTATAAGCATTATAATATCATAATCAAGCTTTTAAGTTTGGTAAGAACGTTGATAAAACTTAACATTATCTGTAGTAATGTTAAGTTTTGTCTAAGACTATTATTATGGAGCTATCCTCATGACATTCGAAAAGAGTTTAGGGAGATAGTTAAGGAGTCCGCCGCTAGACTAAGAGGTAGAGTTAGTTAGTGTGATGAGCTTAGAAGGGAGTTTGGTGTTAAACCTGAAGATCTGGTTGGGGAAATCGAAACATACGATATAGAGCATTTAGAGCTTAAGGAGAAGGAGAGATTGAAATGACAATACTAGATATAAGTGTGGTTATCAATACAGTTAAGTCGAAAGAATCCATTAAAGAGATATAACAGTTGTTACGTTGGTCGAATATCCTAGGATCGTCTATTACAAACACTTCTATGGAGGAATAATATTTCCCATAAGACAAGACTTCATCCTAGCGCATAAGCTTCAATTAGAGCTCCTTAAAATAGGTAAACCACAGACTTTCTCTGATCTATTGATAGCTGCGATAGTCATAAATAGGGGGTGAGGAACTGACTACACAAGATCAAGATTTCAAATATATTAGTGATGCTGCAAAAATGCTAGGATATTATGTGAAGGTAAAGATTGTTTAACTATGAACAGATATTTAAAAATGACTGTATAGTGCAATAGTTATCATCAATTTCAGAATTCTTTAAGAATTGAGGATTATTTAGTGGGGCCGCGGGGATTTGAACCCCGGACCACGAGGGCCCAAGCCTCGCATCCTAGCCAAGCTAGACTACGGCCCCTGGATGTATGTATTGGAGGTTGCTTTACTTCCATATTGTAATGATTAGTTCTATGGATTTATTAATTTTGTTTATTGCTTTATGTTGCTATTTGCTTTAGTGTGTCTATCATTTTTAGTCCTGATCCTGTTATAAGGATCGCTGGTCGATCAGGTTTCTCAACATACACACTATATTTAATCAATCCAGC
>WANO01000008.1 GCA_015521765.1 Desulfurococcales archaeon | reverse complement strand
CTGTTGAAGAGTCCAAAGGGGGTATAGACAAGATCGTCTGCGCCCCTGAAGATAGGGATGCCGTCGCATCTATCCTAGCCCGCCTTGGAGTCTCTGGAATATCTATAGAGGCTAATGAGGGGATCTACGGAGGCGTCATACTAGAGATAAGAGGTGGAG
The DNA here is from genome assembly GCA_015521765.1 of Desulfurococcales archaeon. Taxonomy (GTDB): domain Archaea; phylum Thermoproteota; class Thermoprotei_A; order Sulfolobales; family AG1; genus WANO01. The sequence goes on along the minus strand of WANO01000008.1, from coordinate 3,473 downwards.
CAAGGCTAGACTACACTGTAAACAATATCGTCTCGGTTGAAGAGCCAAGGCTTAGGAGGGTGGCGAGAAAAGTATTATTCGGAGAATAAAGGGTACACGATAGCCCTATCCCGGCTTTTCAAAGGTTGTAAGCTAGTTAGTGATTTTATGTGGATAGTTTATCCTTCAGACTAACAGTTAAGAATTTTAATTTTACAAACAACATTGTTTATAAAATTATTGTTTAAACAACTCTAGTAGAGGGTGGATAAGAGTTTGAAACTTGGGCAAGCTCCGCGTAGGTATAGGATTCTAGCGTTGCTGAGATCAAGGGGCTCCATGGGTTTAGATGAAATATCGAAAATCCTAGGTATATCAAAGACTGCTGTACTTAGGCATTTGAGAGAGCTGGAGAACGAGGGACTAGTTGAGAGGCAGTATGTTAAGAAGGGGAGGGGCAGACCTAGCCTAAAGTTCAGAGCTTCTAGAGATAACTCACTAAAAAATGCTAAAGGCCTCGCGTCAATTGCAATAGAGTCACTTAGATATATTGAGAGGAACATGGGTAGGGAGCATATAACTAGGGTTCTTACAGCTAGATACCTAGAGTTGGCTAGGGAGTATAGCGGAAGGTTTCTAAAGAAAAAAGAGCTTGAGAAGATTAAGGAGCTGGCTAGTCTAAGGACCTCCGAGGGCTATATGGCTAGCTTCAGGAAACTGGGAGATGGTAGCTATGAAATAGTAGAGGAGAATTGTCCTATAGTTCTCGTAGCTCAGGAGTATAGCGAGGCGTGCATGGCAGAAGTAAGGCTATTCTCTACACTTTTGGGTGCCGAGGTAGAGGCAACTCACAGAATAGTTAATGGATCTCCAGTCTGCAGGTTCGTAATTAGGTTCAGAAAGAATGATACGTTGCGTGACTAATGTTGTAGTATAGAATGCTTCGAAAACATAGATATTTGGATGGGATAGGTACCTGTTATGTTGCCTATATGCTTAATTCTATTGATACCAACCTTAGGTAATGAAGCTCTTATAATCATAGATTTACTATCTGTTATGATAGTGATTTTGAAATTAGTATTTATATAATATATTTTTAGAAAATTGAGAAATTTTCGTTATAATTTATTAAATTAATAAACAAAAAATCTTATCTATAATTAAAATATAAGTCATTCATGTAGAGTGTGGTGAAGCGTCATGAAGTTCAGAGCATGCAGCCTCAGAGACCTTGAGACCAAAGGTAGAATGTTGGTTACTCATCGTGGGAGAACAATAGTCTTGATCTATCACAATGGCAAAGTTTATGCGCTAGATAATAGATGCCCCCACATGGGATTTCCGCTAGTTAAAGGTAGTGTATCTAATGGAATACTCACCTGTGACTGGCATCATGCGCGATTCGATCTAGAGAGCGGGTGCACACTAGATCTTTGGGCTGACGATGCTATAAGACATGAGGTAGAGGTTGAAGGTGGCGATGTTTGGGTCATTATTAACGAAGGGAAGGAGGACGAAGGTAGGATAATCGAAAGGCTAAGGAGGGGGCTTGAGCATGGCATAACCCTTCTTACAGCAAAAGCACTCACATCAGCAATCTACGGGGGCATAAAGCTAGATTTGATATACGTGGAAGCACTAAAGTGGTATGTATCCAGGCGGCTATCGTGGGGAGGGGGAGGCGTTTTCCTCTCTGCTATCAAAAACTTGGAAGGATTAATGGATAAGGAAAACCTTCTGATGGGAATTCTAAGGGCTCTCAACATTATGTCTGGAGAGGCTCGAGAAAGACCTCCACACCCGGCTATCAGCCCCCTCAAAGGTGGCCCTCCAAGCTATGAAAGGGTTAAGTCCTGGCTAAGGTGGTTGGCGGAAGTTAGGGACGAGGACGCTCTAGATAGGCTTCTGGTGTCAATGGTTGAATGGGGCTACCCTATCAGTAAAATCGAAGAAGCGTTTTTTGAAGCCGCTACAGACCACTACTTGTCAGACGGCCATAGCGTAGATTTTGCTAACAAGGCTTTCGAGCTGGCCCGCTCTCTAGGATCTCTCGATACAAATATGATGAGAAGCCTTGTCCCACTTCTGTCTAGCGCTTCTAGATATGAAGAAGAACATGAATGGAGGCACCCTATAGATTTAGTGAGTATTGTGGAGGAGGAGAGCGGGAAGCTGGCTGAAGTCTTCACAGTTGAGGGGGAGCCGACGGATCCGCATAATGTGTCCCAGCTGGTGTTGAAAAACGAGCCAAGATCTATTGCGAGGAGTATAACCAGGCTTTTGGAGAATGGAGTGAATCCCAAACATATTAGCCTTGGCGTGTCTCTAGCGGCTGCATCTAGAATTGCTAGGTTTAGCTCGTTTAATGAGGTAGTAGACTGGATAAGCGTGTTGCACTCGTTTACATATGCTAATGCTATCCATCAAGTAGTGAAGAGGGTTCCCACTGCTCTTACATTTAGAGGGGTTTACCACGCCGCATTAAGAGTATATTTAGATAGATTTCTAAACGAGCCGCCATACAGGATTCCAAAGGGCTCCCCTGGAGAATCGAGAGATAGGCTCCTGGAGAGCCTGCTAGAGACGTTAAATAAGAGGTACATGATTGACGAGGTAGGCAATATAGTGGCGGATTATTTGGCTAATGGGTATGATGAGCATTATCTTATCAAGACATTATGTATTGCTGTAATGAGGGAGGATGCGGATTTCCACACGGTCCAGATGCTGGAGGCAGGGGTACAGCTTCTACGGGAAATCAGTAGAGCTGAGGATAGAAAGGTTGTTTTAGTGGCTATGGCTAGATATATTGCATCACAATCTCCTACACAGCGTAGATTAGGGCAGATAGCACGGATTGCACTAAAGTTACATAAAGGCGAAGAAGTATATCGGGGTTAAGGCTAGACTATGATAACAGTCCTCTTAGGCGAGATCGATTTTTCAATTATAATCTATCTAGTAAGGTTAAATTTTTTCGTCTCCTTTTGCATGGCTTAATTAATATCTGCTATCAATATTTTAATGCGGCTAGAACTTACCTCATAACGGGTACCAATATAAATCTCTTAACATTAATCATAAGTTAGTAAGGTTTAGGAGCATAAGGTAGGAGAAAGCCAAACATAAGTAATAATTCGAAGCGAGCATTCTAAATTCAACACTTGCTCTCCAGCATCCTAAGCGTTGCAATATTATTAACCGTAGAGGGGGCCCAAGTTTAGGGGGACTACAAGTAGTAGTCGTATAAAATAGGGTGTGACAGGTAGGGCTTGGGTATAGAGGGGTGCGTGTGGTGTCTGTAAAGGGAAAGGTAGTGAGGGTCTCAGGACCTCTGGTTGTTGCTGAGGGAATGCAGGGCGCTCAGATGTATGAGATGGTTTACGTCGGAGAGTACAGGCTTATAGGTGAGATAACGAGGATTAGCGGGGATAAGGCGTTTATTCAGGTCTACGAGTCGACTAGCGGTCTGAGGCCTGGGGAGCCCGTCG
>WANO01000007.1 GCA_015521765.1 Desulfurococcales archaeon | reverse complement strand
CATGTATAGTATATACTTATATTTTTTAGCCTCTCAAAAATTCAGGTAACCACATATAATGAAATACACAGAATATTATAGTAGATGCGAGCCACAGCCTATTTACGCGGTATTTATACCTGGACATCGAAGATTTAGAGATGGAGCCTTATATAATATATTATATAATGTATTTATTATTTTCACTATTCAATATATATTAAAATTTCTATAGAAGCTCCCTGGATCGAGGTATCCGGAAATGATCAAGGTGGACGTAGGAAGAAAAATAGTTAAGGTTGAGTTCAATAACCCCAAGCCTGTTGTTAAATTCGATCTGCCAGAGGGAAACCCCAAGCCCTCAGTCGAGTTCAAGGAGTCATCAGTAAGATCGGAGCTTAACGGCCAATATGTGGAGCTATTCTTCAAGCTTGATAGCGAGGATAGGGCTACAGCCGTGAAGAGGCTTGGCGTATTTGAGCATGTGCTGGGTTTGGGTGAGAAGGCTCTTCCTGTGGATAGAAGGAGAACCAGGGTGATCTTCTGGAACTACGACAACTACAACTATAAGCTCGGCACAGACCCGCTCTACAAGTCGATCCCGTTCGCTATATTCGTAGAGGGTGGCAAGGCTATAGGCATTTTCGTTAATTCAGCGACATACACGATATTTGATCTTGGGGTAGGCGAGTACGATAAAGCGCTATTCCAGGTTCATGAGCCCTCGATGGAGCTCTACATCATATTTGGGCCTACCCCGCTCGAGGTTATTGAGTCCTATACAGATCTAACCGGGAAGCCCCTTCTACCACCAAGATGGGGGCTGGGGCTACATATATCTAGATACAGCTACTATCCCCAGGACATGGTTATAGAGATCGTTAAGGAAACCCTGAAGCACGTTCCAGTTGATGCTGTCTACCTCGATATAGACTATATGGAGGGGTTCAAACAGTTCACGTGGGATAGGTCTAGGTTTCCCAACCCGAAAGAAATGATCGATGAGCTCCACAGGCTAGGAGTTAAGGTTGTGGTTATTGTAGATCCATACATCAAGCTGGAGCCTGGATACCCCGTATTTGAATCAGGCATTAAGCATCTGTGTAGAACACCCGACAACGAGATCTATGTAGGCTATGGCTGGCCAGGGCTCTCCGGGTTCCCGGACTTCTTTAATGGCGATGCCAGGAGATGGTGGGCTGACTGGATCGAGAGGTTCGCTAGAGAATACGGCATTGATGGCATATGGATCGATATGAATGAGCCGTCAACAGTTAATCTTAAGGATCCTGAATTCAGGAAGAGATCAATGATGAAGCACCTCGAAAACCTCATATCGAGAGACAACGTGTCTATCCCGTCATTCTATAAAGATATGGAGAATCTATCGGACAACACTCCGGATCTAGAAATGATCCACAGGCTGGATGACGGGAGATTCGAGAAGCATTATAGGGTTAGAAACGCATACCCTCTATTTGAGGCGATGGCTACATACGAAGGGCTTAAGAGAATACATGAAAGACCGTTTATACTCTCGAGATCGGCCTACGCAGGATCACAGAAATACGCATTCATCTGGACTGGAGATGTGCCGTCTGACTGGGAGGCTCTGAGACTATCGATCTCGATGATCCTAGGTGTGTCGGCTTCTGGACACCCATGGATCGGTGTAGACGTGGGCGGGTTCGCTGGATGGAGCGATCCTGAAGCCACAGCTAGATGGTATCAAGCAATGGCCTTCGCCCCGTTCTATAGGGTTCACAAGGGCAGGTTAGGCAACGATACAGAGCTCTTCAGACTACCCGCTAGATTCAGGAGGATGGCTATTGAGGCCGTCAAGCTTAGATATAGATTTCTGCCATACCTATGGCATCTAGCTTGGGAAGCTCACCTAACGGGTAGACCATTGATTAGGGCTCTGCCGCTGGAGTTTCCGGAGGATGAAAACACCTTCTCTATAGATGATCAATATATGGTTGGGCCCTATATTCTATACGCACCTATACTTGATCGTGGTGCCGAAAGCAGGTTTATATATCTGCCCCACGGATCATGGTTCGACTACTGGAGCGGAGAGATCTATAGTGGGGGATCCACCATTAGATCGGCTAGCGACCCACCGATATTCATTAGGGAGAGCTCAGCGATACCCGTGGAGGAGGGATTGATGATCTTTAGAGAGGGGTCATGGAGAATCTACCATGGAGAACAGGGAGAGCAGGCCGAAATAGTGTTTGAAGGAAACAAAATAACTCAGAGAGGTAGCCCCCTGAAAGTGGATAAAGTAATTCTGCTGGGGATCGATGCGTCTGGAGCAAGCGTGGATGGTGCAGAAGCGAGAACCTCATGCAGCAGGAATAGATGCGAGATAGTGGTTAAAGGGGTTTTTAGAGAGATCAAGATACGCAGATAACCAAATCCCAATATGGGGGGTTAGGAATCGATGTATAGCTTCCCTAAAAACTTCATGATCGGGTACTCCGCCTCAGGATTCCAGTTCGAGGGAGGACTGCCGGGAGGAGAAAACCCTAATAGCGATTGGTGGGTTTGGGTTCACGATCCCGAAAACATAGCCTCTGGGCTAGTTAGTGGTGATTTCCCTGAAGACGGCCCGGGCTACTGGCATCTCTATAAAACCGACCATGATATAGCTGAGAGGCTGGGGATCAACACGGTTAGGCTAGGTATTGAGTGGAGCAGGATATTCCCTGAACCAACCCTAGGAGTTAGGGCAACAGTGGATAGGGATGAGGAAGGAAATATCGTTTCTGTAGATATAGACCAGGGGGATCTAGAGAAGCTGGATAGGCTAGCCAATCGAAGCGCTATGGAGCATTACATAGCTATATTTAATGACTGGATCGATAGGGGAGGAAAGCTAATACTGAATCTTTACCATTGGCCGATGCCCCTCTGGCTACACAACCCTATAGCCGTTAGGAGGCGAGGTCCCGATAGAGCTCCTGCCGGATGGATCGATGATAAAGCAGTAGTAGAATTCACTAAATACACAGCATATATAGCCTGGAGGCTCGGGGACCTCCCAGATATGTGGAGCACGATGAACGAGCCGAACGCTGTGTACCTGCTGGGCTACATCTACATAAAGTCGGGCTTTCCCCCAGGATACCTTAGCGTGGAGCACTCGCTGAAAGCCGCTAAAAATCTTGTCCAGGCACATGCGAGGGGGTATGATGCGATTAAGAGATTCTCTAGAAAGCCTGTAGGGATCATATATGTGTACTCGTGGCCTGAAATCCTTAACGATAGGTATAGGGATAGGCTTAATGAGTATAGAGAGACGATCTATCACGCCTTTATAGACTCTATAAAGTTCGGAAGATCCAGTATAGTTGGTGAGAGAGACGATCTTAAAGACAGGCTTGATTGGCTAGGGGTCAACTACTACACACGGGCAATTCTGGAGTTCTCGAGAGACGTCCCCCGCCAGGTCCCTGGCTACGGCCATGTGTGCGGGGAGAATAAATACTCGCTTGCTGGGAGACCCTGCTCCGACTTCGGCTGGGAGATCTATCCTGAGGGGCTATATATGGTTATTAAAGATCTGTGGAGGCGCTACGGGATCAAAATGATCCTGACAGAAAACGGCGTATCAGATAGGCACGATAGGTATAGGCCATCATTCATAGTGAGCCACCTATACATGCTGTATAGAGCCATGAAAGAGAACATAGATATACAGGGCTACCTCCACTGGAGCCTAACAGACAACTATGAATGGGCCCAAGGCTTCAAACAGAGATTCGGGCTTGTCGAGGTGGATTACGGATCCAAGAAACGCCGGCTAAGGCCAAGCGCGTTGATCTATAGAGAGATAGCCAGCTCAAACGGCATACCAGAGGAGCTTGAACACCTAATACAGATACACAGCCCACCCAACAGGTTGGAGGCGGAGTAGCTTGGGTCTAGACAGGCTCAGAGGTAGGGTAGCTATAGTTACTGGCGCGGGGCAGGGAATAGGTGCAGCGATAGCCTGGAGACTCGGCTTAGAGGGTTGCAGGATCGCTATAGCTGAAGTAGACAGGGAGTCGGGATCCTACAGGGAGAGATGGCTGAGAGATAGAGGGGTGGAAGCCGTCTTTATAGAGACGGATGTATCAAGCGAGGAGAGTGTTAGATCTATGGTTGAGGAGACCTACAGAATCTACGGGAGAATAGATATATTGGTTAATAACGCTGGGATAGGAATAAAGCCCAAACCCATATTCCAGCAAACCCTCGAGGAGTGGAACAGAGTGATCAACACAAACCTAACCGGGGCATATCTATGCGCTAAATATGCTGCTGAAAAAATGGCTAGGGGAGGCGGTGGAGTAATAATCAATATCGCCTCAACAAGAGCATACCAATCCGAAGAGAATACGGAGCCCTACTCAGCATCTAAAGGCGGGCTAATAGCTTTAACCCACTCCCTAGCAGTGAGCCTGGGTAGATACGGCATAAGGGTTATCAGCATCTCTCCAGGGTGGATAGATACATCTAGATGGAGAATACGTGGAGATGAGGAAGAGCTAACCCCTCTCGATCATAAGCAGCATCCGGCAGGGAGGGTAGGGAGACCCGAGGACATCGCTAACCTGGTTGCCTTCTTGGCCAGCGATGAGGCGTCATGGATTACTGGTGTGGATATTGTTGTTGATGGTGGGATGACCCGGAAAATGATCTATATGGACGAAGGCGTTATAGCTGGAGCCATAGAGACGCTCACCGGCGATAGAGAGCTGTCTGAAGCGGTAAGAAGGCTGATTGAGCTTAGAGATAGGGGAAAGGTTAGGGAGGCGCTGGATAGGCTCAAAAATATTCTCTAGATGCCTCGGGGTAGGCGGAAAATATTATCTATCTATTAAATTATTTAATTTATTAGGTGTTACTATAGCTATAGCCTTCCAGAAAGATATTGTTGAGGAGATCAAGAAGATCTACGATGTACTCGACTACCACGGATACAACCCACACATTATTGGGCTGCTGGCGCTCTACCTACAGAACTATGTATCTTCGAGGATAAGGTATATGGAGATCTATCTGGATACAGAGAGGATCCCCGTATACAACAGAGATCTGATCAGAGACCTGGAACACAGCGGTATCGAGACATACTCAAGCGATTCAGGCTTCTTCTACATCAAGTCGAGAAATCTTGAGACACCCATACATATCGAGTACCCCCTAAACGGTAGATATATCCCTTCAGGACTGCTAAAGATCAGAAACACACGCTTCATAGACGGCCTAAAGGTTGTGGAGGCGCACACGGCACTCATACTAGCGCTAGCTTTCTATAGCTATAGCCCATTAACCATAGCCAAAATGATTGAAAAGGGCCAAATAGATCTCGAGACATTCAGGTCTACAGCTAAATACATTATGCGCTACCTATCCCACAGCGAATATAGGGGCCTGGTCAACCCGTTGAAGAAGAGAATCGATGTTTTTCTAAGAGCATACACCGGCTCAGGCCTCGGACTTGGGTGGGATGATGAGAAAGATCTGTCTAGACATAGATGAGCTAGTCGAAGAAAATAGAGATAGGTGCGTGTGTGACGCGCCAGTATATGAGTGGGACGAGGACCCCGATTGCGATGTCTATGTGAATCTTCCTGACTGGTTCAGAAAGAGACACAGCGATCTAGTGGATACAGCAATCATCTATCTCGCGGCAAGAATACTCAACGATCATTTATCCTGGAAGGCGTTCCACATAAAAACAATTATAGATAGAAAGTACATCCCGCAGAACACGCTATCCAGACTGGTGAGGGAGTCGGAGGCGAAACCCGAGATAGGCGATATAGATTGGATCTCGTATTGGAGGGGGTTGGCCGAGGCCTACTCAACGTATATTGCTAAAGCTCCAGTTATAGTTATGGTTAAGCGGCAGAAAAGATCGAAGCCCCTCAAGGCAAGGCTGGAGGGTCCGATGAACCCCAGGCATCGAAAGAAGAGCTGGGGTATCATTGGTGAGATAGGGGGGAGGAAGATAGGGCCATGGATCTATGCTGTACCTAGAGAGAAGCTACATATACTCCTATCCGAGGTAGGCGACGCTGTAGAGATCGTGTATAGCATAGGTGATTTATAAAGCCTCTGGATAATATATTTTTGGTGAGTAAAAATAAGAAGAACCATATTGATTGCTGGATTGCTAACCATACTTCTAGGCGCAAGCCTAATAGTCACTGCAGCGATAAGGGCTGAAAACTCCGGTGGCGAAGAGGGTTTGGCTTCCGCTATACATAGATCCAGTGAGAGGTCCCCAGAAAACAAAGTATCACAGATCCAGGATGAGAGATCAGGAATACTGAGGCAACTAAACAGAAATATTCCAGAAAGCGGTATAGAGACCTTAAGCATGCTTGCCAAACTGGCTAAAGCGTCAAACCTAACCATCTCAAGCGAAAGCGAAACACTTACTGGGACAGCGGTTGAATTCACAGGTAAGGTTCTATATATTAAGCTATCCACAGGCGAATATGTAGGGTTGCTGATGCCCCATAGATGGGTGGATAGGGAATCCGACAACGTATATGGTCTCAATGAGCTGCCGTTCAATGGGTACTTCAACAAGGGGGACCTCCTAGAGGTGGATGTCCTAAAGATCACTGCTTCAAAGAGCGATGGTGAAGCCTCTGTTGTTATTTATATAGCTAAAGCTATAAAGAACCTGGATAAGGGGCTCGAGATCGAGACTCTAGTTCCAGTAACGCTCTCCATGGATTAAATAGAGCATGCTGTAGATGATCGGGTTATCCTTGGCTGACCACTGGTTCGTGATGAGAAAGCCCGCCGTGAACCAAAATAGTTCCTTTATAGTTTTTTATTTCTGGATGATGAGTGGTGGGTTTAGTTGAGATAGATGATCTGTGCGGCCGTATCTGAGGCATATACAATAAAAAACTATATTGCTTATCCGCTCTCCCTACGAATATAGTCCTCAATTGTTTTCTCGCTATACCTAGATGATCTTTGAACCCTAACCCCCTCATCCGGGGACCTCGAGGACTCGCCTGTGGTGTATCTAGCGTTTAGTATAGTGATGATCTCTTGAGCCTCCGCCTCGGACAAGCCCTCAACCCTGCTGAGCTCTGTAGATGATGCATTAAACACGGCCCTAACGCTTCCGTATCTAGCTAGGAGCTTTCTAGCTATCTTAGGCCCGACATTGGGGAGGCACTGAACGATGTACTCCTGCCATTCCCTTATAGATGATAGCCTCGGCTTCCTAGCGATTATATGCCTCTTAAAGCTCCAGGAGCTCTGGGATTTTGATGCTATAGAGTATATCAGCTGAGCCGTCTCCTCAACACCTCCGCTGGGGGCCACGGTTACCCCGCTGACTATCACCGAGGCTATGGCCCCATAGATTGCTCTCCAGCGGTCTGTGAGGGACCTAATAATCTTTGGGGACCCCTCCAAAATAACTATAACCTGGTCAGAAACCTCAAGCATTCTGGAAACCTGATCAAAGTATCTGCCGTCAAAAACGCTTCTAACAAGATCATCTATACGCTTCCTCTCAACAACAACGGATTCAGCAACCAGATAGTCGCCGAAGGATAGGGACCTAAACTCAACCCTGGCACCAAGCCTGGCGAGAAGAGAGGGGACCCTAGAGCGTTTCTCCCTGGTATCGGCTATGATCTTGAGTTGATTCAGAATGGAACCACCAAGACAATATAGAGGAAATAAAAGGTATTATATAATACACACCATAGCGAGCCGAGAAAACCCGGGGTAGACAAGCCTCATCCATAGGAAAGCATCTTGGCCAGCTCAACAAGAAGCCTAACGCCATAGCCTGTAGCGCCCTTAGGATAATACGGCCTCCTCGGACCCTCCCTCTGAACCCAGGCAACACCAGCTATATCGAGGTGCGCCCACTCGGAGCCCTCAGCAAACCTGGATAGGAACGCGGCACCTGCTTGGGCACCAGCGGCCCCCTGGACCCCGGTATTCTTTATGTCGGCCACCTCGGACTTTATATCTTCGAGATAGTCGTCCCAGAGGGGCATTCTCCAAACCCTCTCTCCAGTTCTCTTGGAGGCTTCCTCAATCATCGATGCAAGCCTATCGGAATTGCTGAAGAGCCCTGCAGCCTGCGAGCCTAGAGCAACTATGATCGCTCCCGTGAGCGTTGCCAGATCCACTATCACCTTGGCGTTAAGGTCTTTTGAGGCGTAGGCGATAGCGTCTCCAAGAATTATCCTTCCTTCCGCATCCGTATTGTCCACCTCGATGGTTGTGCCGTTATACATCTTGATCACGTCGCCGGGCTTGTAGGAGGACCCCGATATAAGGTTTTCAGCCAGTGGGATGAGTCCGTATACATTGATCTCTAGACCGAGATCTGAGATAGCCTTAAGAGACGCGAGAACAGCAGCGGCACCAGACATGTCGAACTTCATCTCCCTCATACCCTGGGCAGTCTTGATATTGTAGCCCCCGGAATCAAAGGTTATGCCCTTCCCGACGAAAGCAACAGGATCCGTAGAGCCACCCCTATAGCTAACAACAAGAAGCCTAGGCTCAACACTGCTACCCCTACCAACAGACAGGATCCCGTTCATCCCCATCCTCTCGAGATCATCCCTCCTGAAGACCTTAAGCTCAAGGTTCCTGGAGCCCTTAACGAGCTCGCGTGCAAACAGCTCGAACGTTTCAGGATTAAGCGTTGAGGGCGGAGCATTCCCGAGGTCCCTGGCGAGATATACAGATTCAACAACTTTTTTAGCCCTATCAAGCTCGGCTTTAGCCTCGGGGTCCCCTGCAACATAGATGCTGTATTTCTTCTCCGAGGACCTGCCGCTATCCGACCCCGATTTAAGGCTATACCTATACACACCCAGGGAGAAGCCTTCGAAGAACGATCTGGTTGAAACACTGCTGGCTAAATCAAATAGGTCTAGGTATGCCCCAACCCTAGATACATTGAGGCCCTGCACCTTCTGGGCAACATATCCTCCGAAGATCCTGACGGTCTCGCTATCGCTTGGGGAGAGGTCCCCTAAGCCAACAACCAGCACCCTCGGGATCCTATCACTGGCTGTATAAACCAGCAGGCTCTCCCCCTTATCGCCTCTGAAGTCCTTTAGCTCGATCGCTCTGGAGAAGCCTTCACCCGCGAGCTTGCTGGCTTTGTCCTCGGCCCTATCCTTAAACTCCTTCTGGTATGGGATTGCGAGGAGATCCAGCTCCAGACCGGAGAGATCAGCTTCAACAACGCTAAAATCAACATTCAAGCTGTTTCTGTGGATAGGCATATAGAACACCCGCTATTCACTAATTATATTCAGAACAATATAAATTATAGAGAGCGCCAGGTGGTACTATTTGGCGGAGTCTAGATAAGAAGGCTCTAGAAAAGAAGCTAGAGAGTGTTGGAGGGTTTAGAACCCCAAAAAGGTATTTGGAGCAGTATCAAACACCATCTTGGCTTGCTAGTGAAATCATATATACAGCATATCTGAGGGGGGACATCGAGGATAGAGCCGGGGATTTCGGGTGTGGAACAGGCAGGATAGCTATAGGTTTAGCCCTCATGGGTTGTGGAGAGGTGTTGTGTATAGATATCTCATGCAGGGACCTCCTTGATGCGGTGCGGTACTCTAGGGATCTTGGTGTGAGGGAGAATATAGATCCGCTGTGCTGGGACCTCAGAAAAGGCTTCTACGGAACCCTGGACTCTGTGTTCATGAATCCTCCCTTCGGAATCTATAGGAGGGGTATAGATATAGAGTTCCTCAGGGCCGCTCTAAGGTCTTCGGCCACAGTATACTCGATATTCTACTTCAATATAAAATCGATCAGGCTCCTAGACTCCGTCTCAAGGGAATACGGGTTCACCATGGAGATCATTGGTAAATACCCCATGGAGGTCCCCGCAATATACCCGAGCCACAGAAGGAGAATATACAGGATCCCCGTGCTGGTGGCTAGATTCACCCACAGGAGGTAGGTGATAAGGCTGGGCAGTATATATGTGGATGGAAGCATGTATTTTGCCGGGGGACTAATGATCAAGGGCTAGAAGCCCTATCCCTCTTAAGAAACCTATACCTCTCATATATCAGCTCGACACCCCCATCCTCTAGAAGCCTGAATCTAGCCCCAACTCTCGAGCCGAAATTGAGCGTGTACGCCTCCACATAGTCCCTCTCCACCCTCACTGGTATTATGGGGACCTCGTAGCCAGCCAGTCTACCTCCCGTCTTGAGGATCAGAATCGAGCCCTTCCTCTCCACCTTAGCCGTCATTGTGTTCTTGTAGGTTGAGTATGTGCCGCACACCCTATCTAGGGTTCTATCATATATGAGGGGTTTAAGCTCCTTCTCGGGGTCCCTATCAAGCATTAGGGATAGCGCGTATAGACCTATCATCCATGGGGGGTAGCCTGTGGTGTTTAAAAGCACATTGACACCCACCTTCTCCTCTGGTATGTAGCCCATGTATGCTGTGTACACAAGCACTGATCCACCATGTGAAACAAGCTTTCTGCCGAAGAAATCGGGCGTTATCCTCAGCCCCAAGCCGTAGAAGTCTCTCGAGTCGGGATCAACCATGCTGTAGGGATACTGTATCCACTCCCTCTCAGCCTCAGCTATACTCTCCCTGGAAACAACCTCTACACCGTTGAAAACCCCCCTATTGATCAGCATAGACACGTATCTAGCCATATCGAGAGCATTGCTCAGCAGCCCGCCATCGCTCGTTATACCGAAGGGATAGCGTGACTCAACTATTTTTCCGCTTCTATCAACGACGTAGGGGGTGGCGACGTCGGGGTCCCGCTCGACATCCTCCTTCCTAAAGTAGCTTCTCCTCATACCTAGGGGCTCCAGAATGTTTTTTCTGACGAAATCCTCGTAGCTCTCACCGCTGACCCTCTCTATGATGTAGCCCAGGAGCACATATCCCTCATTGAGGTAGTAGTAGGATCTTCCAGGACGATCCACAGCCCAGCCTGAAGCGTCCCTAAGGAAAGAAAACATATCATCATAGCCAGATATAGGTAGCCATGTAGCCTGGTCATCGCCGACTAACCCCCTTATATAGGCTTCCGCATAGGCCAGCGCAGGAATCCCGGATGAGTGGGTAAGTAGATTCCATATCTTTATTGATTCACCCTTCGCCTTCAGTTCTATGGGTACATACTTATCGATCGGGTCATCCAGATCTAGCAGGCCCCTCTCCCTGAGCTTCAGTATGGATAAAGCGGTGAAGGACTTGGTTATAGATCCTATACCATAAACCGTGGCTTCAGTTGCTGGGAGGGCTCTATCTATGTTCCTGAACCCGAAGCCTCTGCTGTATATAGTTTCCCCGTCCTTGACTATCGAGATGCTTAGTCCCGGGATCTTTGTTCTGGACATCTTCTCGAGTATAAAAGCTTCTAAACGATCCAGCCAGCCCAAGCCCAGAACCCCAAAGAGAGGTTATATGTTTAGTGATATTTTAATTAATACCCCAACATATTAACTATAACCCGGGGACGTCTATGGCCAAATTGATCCCTTCAGTAGACGAGATGAATATAGAGGGCTTCAAAGATTCTTTTAGAAGGATACTCGAGTACAAGGAGAAGGCCGGCATAAAGGCTCTTCATGATAATCCTCCAGATCTGCTTGATAGGGCGAAAGCCTACGGCATAAACTACAGAAATGGATCGTGGGGGTGGGCATCGAATATCTGGAGTAGATCCGCTAAAAACACAGTGGTTGTAAACAGCGATAGCGAGCTGGCTAGGGAGCACAAGATCCTCATGCAGAGGGTGCTGGAACACATACTGGCGCAGGGACCCCTGATAAAGGTTGATGGCTACCTAGGTAGCCCGGGAAGCAAGGTTCAGATGCATGTAACAGCCTATGTAGACCCCCAGTTCCCCGATATAGCGTATAGGTGGAGAGAGCTTGTGTTTCCAGCTCCTCCGGAGGAGGAGCCCGATGTAGAGATCATAGACATACCCCACTACCTGGGCAACCCATTTATACCCGGAACCAATAGGCTACTGATGAACATCAGATTTCCACACCACAACCTAACTATACTGACCGCATCCTCCTACCAGGGAGAGCTCAAGAAGGCGGCTTTGACCCACTGGATATTCCATGTATACAAGAAGGGCTGCACGGGTGAGCACGCATCCCTCAGGGAGTTCAGTGTTAAAACTGTGGATGGGTCGTGGAGGAGGGTTGCTATGGTTATATGGGGCTTGACTGGATCGGGTAAATCAACCCATGGAATGTATGTTTGGACTGAGAGAAACGCAAAGATCTATGTTAGGGAGTTCGGTATAGATCCGCTAGAATATGTTGGGGAGCAGTACATCAGGAACGATGATATCGTGGCTATCTGCGAGGATAGGGTCTATGGCTCTGAGAGGGGCTCATGGACCAAGACCGAGGATCTATCGCCCGACCAGGAGGCCATGTGGAGGGCAGCAACAAGCCCAAGGGCTCTGCATGAGAACACCGAGTTCGACGAGTCGGGCTACCCAAGCTTTAAGGGCGAGATCTTCCAGTACTTCGGGCTACCCAACAGGAACTCTAGGTCTGTTATCTATCTTGAGGATACAGGTTTCTTCGATGGAAGCATAGATTCCAGCGTCCCTATAACCACAGCGGTGTTTCTCTCTCCAGGGTACTTCACGGACTATGCATGGATAAAGATCAATGATCCAGCAGTAGCCATAAAGGTGCTTGCCGACGGAAGAACGATAGGGCATCAAGCCCAGTCGAGGGAGCTTATAGGTAAGGTTAGATATGTTCCACGCTACTCGGAATTCACCATCGGCGTTAAAGACAGCGATCACCTGATGAGGCTGTATAGATACATGCTTAAGAGGATAGAGAAGGGCGACCCTATAGAGGTGTACCAGCTCAACACCACAGGAAGGATAGTGGCGAAGTACGAGTGGGTAGAGGTAGAGATAGACGGCACCAGACTCCAGGTTCCTAGACCGGTAACCGAGGTCAGGGATGGAGAGATAAAGATTGTTGGAGGCACAAGACCCACGATAGAGGAGACAGAGCTATTCCTCCTGCAGGCGTCTAGAGGAGCCGTTAAGTGGGGTCCCCACCCTGTGTGGGGCGATAAGGTCTCGATCCCTGTGGAGGTCCCCGGGATAAGACAGGAGAGGCTTAGAGAGCTTTACCCAACGACATACCTATCTATGGAGGAGTTCAAGGCCCTCCTGAAGGCTCAAGTTGAGGAAAGCAAGATCTGGATAAAAAAGAACGGTTTAGAGCTTCCAGAGGAGATAGTTAACTCCATGGACTTCGAGTACTAAACACCCTTTTCCTCTACATCAACCATCTTGAATAGATAGTATGTCTGGAACCCCCAGAATATGAGTAAAAGAATCATCAACCCGGTTACCGTGGCCACGTTGAGCATGTCTATGATTGCGAAGGTTAATCCATATATCGCCACCATTATGATGGTGGTTATGATGATACCTATATAGTATCTCATCAGCAGGGACATTGTTGAACCACCCAAGACAGAATTATAGTATAGGCCCTATTATAGGTTACCCGGTGACCGAACTCCTAATAGGCTTGACGAAGTCAGCAGGCATGTTTACAGTCATGGGGAACTGGGACTCAGCTATAGATACCGTAACCTCCTGCTTGTTTCTGTCTATATGCTCTATAGTGCCCCTCAAACCCTTGAATGGTCCTGAAACTATCTCTACAAGCATCTTCTCTTTAAGCTCCTCGATTATAGGCTTCGGCTTTATGAGCTTCTCAAGATCCTTCAGGCTAACTGCTCCCGCAGCCCTGCCTTTAACGTGCTTTATATCCTTAACGGCTCTATACGCTGTATGGAGGTTGGGGACCTCAAGGATTATATACCCCTTGAAGCCTGGTGGAACAACTATAGCTTTAACATCCAGATCCCCCCTATCCCCCTCGAAAACACCCTTTTCAGAGAGCTCCTCGGGAACGTTGTTTGAGGACCCCGAACCCTCCTGCTGAGGCCTCCTCTTGCTACTCTCAACAAACACATGAACCATTAGGGCTACATTTATCTCCTGCCCTCCTGTGGTTCTTATAGCGAACAGCTGTGTCCTGATCTTCTTTCCAGCCTCAGACATGGGTTGTGGAGCACCTCTATCTAGCTATATTCAGAACCAGAACCGTTATCGAGTTGATCGTGAAGGCTATAGCCCCAACCAGAAAGAACCCCAGCAGTATAACCTTGAGGAAGAGCTTGTACTCATCGTTATCGGGTCTCCTAACGAGCTCAAGTATCTTTCTCCAGGACTCAATGAGATTGCTTAAGCTCGCCATTACTGCCTGCCCATATAAATTTATTTCTATAGATAAATATAAGCTACAGGCGGATCTAAAATAGGATATTTATAGATCAAAAAATTGTTTGTGGTGTTTATTAATGCCTTCTCCTGTATTGCGTGTATGCAACATACCCAGCTAGCGCTAGCGCCGCTAGCGCCGCTGCAGCGGCTATCGTCGTTGTTAAGCTATCCTCCTCGAAACCTGTTGGGTCTGGAATCTCTAGGGTTCCTCCAACAAGCGCTGGTGGAGCTGGCGGTGAGGATCCCCCGAGGATTACTGGTACTCCCCTGAGCTCGTCTGGATAGGCCCTTGCCCAAACGATCTTTCTGGATACATCAACCCCTGTATCCCTGAAGGGCTCCCATCTGGATGAGGTTGCGTTCCACTTGTATAGCTTTAGCGTTGACTCGTCGATCCCAGAGAGATCTGCTCCAGCGTAGGATATGTTTATCCATATATAGCTGAAGTCACTAGAGTTAACGACAACATCAACAACAGCACCAACCCTAACAACACCAGGAGGAGGCGGAGTGCCAGTAGGATTAACGTTGCTCAAGTTGAAGAGCTCAACCTTAACTGGTTTGGTTGCGTTAACAACCTGAACGGTGGTGTTGGGCAGAACCTGCTGAGGCGGAGAGGTTCCAGAGGAAACAACAGTGGAATTAGCCTGGGAAGCGGAGACAGCAGCAGTAACCGCCTTAATAACTGTTTCAGTTCCAGAGCCCTGAGACACTATCTTTATCTCTGTTGTAGCCACTGTACCTGGAGAACCAGCAGTCACGGTTAGGGTGAACACAGCACTCTGGTTGGGTGCTAGGTTGACCGATGATAGGGATAGTGTTCCTGTGCCTGATGTTATGGATAGCGTGTATGAGTCGGAGACGTTGCCCGTGTTGACTAGCGTGAATGTATGGGTCACCTGTGATCCCGATACGTTAGTTAGGTAGCTGGCCACGGGATCAACGGTAAAGCCATACACGGGATTGACTATGGGTACAGGAGCGTTCTGAACCCTGTTGGCTAGGGGATACCTATCTCTATTATCATCATCGATCACATAGGGGGAATCACATATACCGTCGCTGCCTGGCTGATCCTGGTTGGGGCCACTGAAGCTATCGACACACTGAAGATCGCTCCAGAAGTTGCCTCCAGATGGGTATCCAGCATCCCAGTTGTATTGAGCGCCATCGGTTATGGCCTGCTTCTTTACGCTATCGAGGAAGTTGTTGTGGAACACATATATGCTTGAAGATGAAGGTGCACCACCTATATAGATGCCTATATCGTTTCTCCAGAATGTATTCCTCGTCACGTTAATATTGGAGGACCTAAATATATAGAGACCTGAGGAACTCTCCGAAATGAGGTTACCTTCGATCAGAAGATTACTAGCGTCTCTCACATATATTCCATACACAGAGCCTTCTTGAATCGTCGAGTTAGATATTGTTACATTGCTGGATTTAAAGACCTCGATACCTACATCTGAAGAGGATATAATCTGGGAATCCACAGTTATATTCGTGACGTTAACCAGTATAATCTGCCCATAGCTACCGCTTATATATCTGTTAGACACCTGCTCCAGATAAAGTAGGGGTTTACCGTTAACCGTGTTATTACTAACACTATTGCCCGTTGAAATAACAAATACTCCATCGTTGACAAAAACATTGTTCTCGATTACCGTTCTATCTGACCATGCCCGAATCCCAAATAAACGGTTATCCGCTATATAGTTGTTTCTGATCGTAATGTTCTCGGATGTAAAATGCTCTATTGTGATCCCGTATTCTCTGCTCGACTCTATCCTGTTTCCTTCAACCGTTATATTAGATAGATATATATTCATGTATATCCCTGACAGCTTAGCGTTCTTGATAGTGTTGTTGGCTATCGATATATTAGAGCTTACATCCAGATATAGTCCTGCACCATCGATATCCAGATCTCTAATAGTGGAATTCCAAACACCATGGAACTGTACATATACCTCGATACTTGTTGAGATCTGGATCCCCTGAACCACGATATTGGAGCTGTTGACCACTATGATCTCTCCATAGTTTCCAGAGATCACCTGGCCAGTTGAGTCCTCAATGTAGAGGATGGGCTTCCCGTTAACTGTGTTGTTTTCAACAACGTGTTTTGCTGGGGCATTCTCCGAATTAATTATTAGGCTGTTGTTGGTGAATATGTTGTTCCTGACGATAATTGATTTCGCAGACGTGATCACTCCCCACGAATTATTAATGATCTGTGTGTTCGTTAGATTGAATTCTTCAGATCCGTAAGAGAACACACCATACATGTTGGTTGATATTGTTGACCTGTCGATTGATGCATACACTCTTAGGAATGAGATATATACCCCATATGTGTTGTTTTTGATCTCTGAGTCCATGATCGCGAGACTTGTGTCCCAGTCTTGATATATACCATAGCTGTTGTTTGATATTATTGATCTAGATATAGTTATGTTGTCGGTATCGTAAATATATATCCCTCCGGTAAGGGTAATATGTATTCCCCCCTCTCCCCTAACGTTTCTGATGACGGAATCCATAATAGAGATGTTGGAGTTTCTGTATCTGATATCCATACCCCTATACTTGGTTGAGTCGATAGTAACGTTTCTAAAGGTGATGTTGTCTGATGAAAATACCTGGACCCCGATCTCAACGGAGCCTGATATATATACGTCTCTCACCTCTATCGATGAAGCCCTAACCAGTATAACCTGGGCATAGTCTCCAGAAATTGTCTTCCCTGAATCATCCTCGATGTAAGCTATTGGTTTACCGTTAACTGTAAAGTTTCTGAAGCTTAGATCGTATACCCTTCTAGACTCTATATATACACCATTATTCTCTAGCCTGGCATCGGATATATTGATGTTTCTAGATCGATCCAGTATAATCCCGAACTCTTTATTGTTGCTCACATATATATTTGTAATATTAACTCTGCTACCATCATTAATCCCTATGCCAGCATTAGAATTGTTATACGCCTCTATAGAGGATATATTGATATTATAGTAATCAGTCATGTATATTCCATAGTCTTTATTGCCATAGACCTTGATGTTGCTGATACGAACATTGCTTGATAGATAAATATCTAAGCCAGGACCATCGTTATTGTATGATGTGGCATTTACTATATCTATGTCTGAGGATTCATCAAGCTCTATTCCATTATATCTGCCACCGAAGACCTCGATATTGTAGATTTCAATGTTTTGAGAAGTGTCTATATATATACTTCCATTGCTTCTGATATTATCTAGCTTAATGTTAGATCCTGAATATACGCGTATTCCAAAGCCGCTACTCACATTATTGATCTCTACGTTGGATATACGCACATTGGTTATGCTTTCGTATATGTCTATCATAATTGCGGATCTACCGAAGCCATTATTGATTGTTGTGTTGGTTATCGTTACGTTGTAAGATCTAAACTGTATTTCTATAGCGTTCCCATAATCACTGAAGATATTAGATATATTTGTATTGGCTATGGTTATATTAAATGATCCATCATCAACAAATATGCCGTTATAATTTACGTTGCGGATCTCTACGTTTACTATAGTTACGTTGAACGAACCATTATCAATAGATATACCTGTAGATACATTACGAATCTCTACATTATCAAATACCACGTTAAATGATCCACGATCAACACGAGCACCAAGACTACTATTGTATATCGTTATATTTTCTAGAGTTATCATGTTAGCCCCCTGATCTATCAATACGGCGTTGGAGCCTGCCCCAGCCAATACCACGTTCCTGATAGTTATGTTTGAGACACCATTCAATACTACAGTGTTTGTCCCATTCGCTATCTTGTATCCCGACCCCTCAATAACTATATTGTCTCTAAAAACAGTCAGTGACCCATTTATATCCCCAGTTAGTGTATACGTAACATTGTCCGTCGTGGTGACTGGTGCGTTTGCCGGCGAGATAGATCCGTCTGAATTTATAGTCACGTCGCCGCTAAATGCCTGCGCATTGGCAACAATCCATATAGATGGCAGATCCGCAATCCATGAGCCGGTGCCCAAAACTATTAGGGTTAGAATTAGAATGGATACACAAGATCTTATCTCTCTAGCGAGAGACAAGACCTATATACACCCCATTATGCTAAAACGAAATTATTAAGGATACGGTATATATAAGCTTTACTATAGTTTTTAATCCATACAAACATGTATTGACACAATAAAAATGTTTCTATCCGTACTTACCCATATAAAAGTTAATACGTCCTAATACAGCCATAATGATTCAAAACATTTTAGAGCAAAATAGCCGTTTTTGAGGGCCTCAATACGTATTTTATATCTATTATTACGGTTTTTATTTCATTTATACTGGATTATATCTTTATGATCACTTTAGATCTGGGATCATACCTAAAGATCCCGAAAAAGAGCCCCCAGCCGGTAACGCAGTTGAAGGCCTCTTCAACGGTGTCGGAACCATATATATCCTCAAGGATCTTAGCGACCTCGTCGGCCTCGATCTTCCCCCTAGAGTTCAGGAGGCCCAATATAGTTTTGAAGGGCTCGATCTCGGACAGCCTATCCCTAAGCTTCAGAACCGTGTTCCTGTGTAGGGATCTAGCCACCTCCCTACCGAGGTCTGTCAGTATGAGGTCCCCCTTAACCGATTTCAGGAGACCGAACCACTCGGCAAGATCTATTGCGTGGGAAAGCACATCGGCGTCTACGTCGGTAACGTCGTTTATGTGTGATGCATCAGCCCTACCCCCAAGACTGTTCAAGACCTCAACCAGCCCTAGGACGTGGTCTACACTTATGCATATAGGTAGAACACGTTCGGACAATAGGAATGATACACCCATAATAAATATTAGGAAAGCCTAAATTTATAAGTATAATTCAAAAGCCCACCCAGGTAAAGGAAAACATGGCCATACACGAGCTTGCGTACACACTTGCTGCAGCGGCTGCACTGAGTCTAGCTAGAATGGGTGCAGCCTACATACTCTCGCTCATAGCCTCTCTAGCCCTGGGAATACTGATGGCGACCAACAGAACGGCTGAAAAGATCCTGTACCCCCTCATAGATGTTCTCCAGAGCATACCAATACTCGGGTTCTTCCCGATAGCCGTTCTACTCATAGCCGAATCCCTGCCAGGGAACCTCGGCTACGAGCTGGCGAGCATATTCCTTGTTGCCACCAGCCAGGTGTGGAACCTCATATTTGGTGTATATACCTCGGTAAAGATTCTCGATCCAGGGATCAGGGAGCTCATGAAGATCTATAAGCCAACACCAATACTCAAGATCACGAAGATATATATACCAGCATCAATACCATCGATAGCCAACAACAGCATAATATCGTGGGCAAGCGGATGGTTCTTCCTCACATCGGCAGAGATAATAATTCTCGGAAGCAGAGGAGAGAGGCTCCTTGGTCTAGGCAGCCTGATTGTCGAGCTATCGTCCAGGGGGAAAATGATCGAGATGACACTCGCTCTAGCAGTGCTTGTCTCAGCGATACTCCTGAGCTATATAGCTGTATGGAACCCAATAGCCAATATTAAGGGGGGTCCCCAAAGCTATAGGCTTCCCTCATGGGATGCTCTAGCTATCAGGATAATGGATCTCGCATCAAAGATATATAGAACATTAACCGATGCGATGCTGAAGATAGAGAGCTGGGCTATACGTAAAGCCAGGCATATACCCCTGAGACCCAGGTCCCTATCTATAGCTGCGGCATCTCTAGCCACGGTGTACCTCGTATATACAGCTACAGCCCAGGGTGGAGTCTCGGTGGATCCTGAGGTGATGAGCCTCCTACCCCAGAGAGCTATTGAGGCCCTCACAGGTTTGGGCCATAGCCTT
The DNA here is from genome assembly GCA_015521765.1 of Desulfurococcales archaeon. Taxonomy (GTDB): domain Archaea; phylum Thermoproteota; class Thermoprotei_A; order Sulfolobales; family AG1; genus WANO01. The sequence continues at coordinate 9,472 of WANO01000007.1, read as the reverse complement.
TGGAGAATAGCTATTGTTCTCCTCCTGGGCAACCTTGTCGGGCTATACCTGGCCTACATATCTATATATAGGCCCAGAGGCGTGTGGATACCGATAATACTATCCGAGATCCTAGCATCCTTCCCCGCAGCCATATGGTGGGGTATTCTCGCCGCGCTCATTGCTGGCGGGGTTCTCCCACAGATTGCTGTGGCTTTCATAGTGATCTTTCAGGGAGCAACATGGTATGTTTTCTTCAACATCCTTCTTTTTGGGGCTAGAAACATAGATCAAAGCCTTATAGAGCTCTCGAAAATATACAGGGTGAGGGGCTCCCTATTCACGAGAAAGATCCTGGCCCCAGCAATACTGCCATCAGCACTTGCCGGAACTGTAGCGGCGTGGGGAGGTGCGTGGAACTCGATAATAGTAGCTGAATACATGGAGATTGGCGGGAAGATATATGGGCTGTACGGTATAGGCTACCTCATATCGAGATCAACATACTCCGGAGATGTAGCTTCTCTAACAATCTATGTACTTATACTATCCATATTTATAGTTGCTCTAAACAGAACATTCTGGGCGTACATGTTCAGCGTGGTAGAGAAGCGATACAGGTCTATATCAACATGAAAAGGTGGTTGCTTGGCTACTCTAATAAGGATCGAGAAGGTAACCAAGTACTACGAAACCGACTCGAAAAGGGTGGAGGTCCTCAAGGAGCTGTCATTCGATATAGATGAGGAGCTCCTAGTGATCCTGGGGCCCTCAGGCTGCGGGAAGACAACGCTACTCAAGATAATTGCTGGCATAGATCGGCCGTCCTCGGGAAAGATAATATATCTAGACAGATACAGCAAGTCACCGCCCGTGTTCGGTTTCGTGTTCCAGACACCGACACTAATCCCATGGATATCTGTTCTCGAGAATGTTATACTGCCTCTTGAGGCTAGAGGCGTTGATCCTGATGAGGCTAGGGAGATAGGCAGAAGATACCTATCCCTGGTGGGGCTATCCAGCTTCGAGGACTTCTACCCTGGGGAGCTCAGCATAGGTATGATGCAGAGGGTTAATCTAGCTAGGGCACTAGCCATCTCCCCAGATATACTCCTGATGGATGAGCCATTCACCGCTCTCGACCCCCTGACCGCTGAGAATCTCAGGGCTGAGCTTCTGGACCTATGGATCTCTGGGGTTACAACAATAAGATCTATAGTGATGGTGACCAACGCTGTGGATGAAGCCATATATATGGGGGACAGGATCATAGTTCTCAGCCCGAGACCGGCTAGAGTAGTGGCCAACATCCCTATAGAGCTTGAGAGGCCCAGAAACAGAAGATCCGAGGAGTTCCAGAGGCTCGAGGATATGGTCTATGAATACATAAGCTAGCGGCTGGAACCTCTATACTCAAAGATCTTTCTAGACCTCTTAATCCTGACCAGCCCAGATCTGGATATCCATAGATCTATAGGGACCCTAAGAAAGCCGGAAACAAACCTGAGGGCGTCATCGAGAGAATCGAAAACACCCTTAGGTTCAGAGGAGAGCATAGCCCTAATATTCTCCCTAACAAACCAAACCCCAACAGGGTGTATGAATCCGGGATAGATCTCCCTCCACAGAATAGCTGAAGCCTGCCTACCAAGCCTATAGAGGTGCTCAGCCACAGCCAGCCTAGAGGCGTAGTAGCACCCACCAATATCCGGGTAGCTATCCCTCCCACCATAAAGCTCGTAATCAACCTCTACAACGGGATCGCTGCCCCAGAGATTCCACGTGCTATAGGGGAACCACGCCTCACCCCACTCAAACATCCATCGATCTGGAGAGAGGATAGCTGTAAAGAGGTTGCCCTCAACCCTCCTAACATAGACGTAGTATCTATCTATAACTGGGTAGTTCTTAACCAGTGAAACAAGCCTGTCGGATAGAGCCTTATCTGTAGCAGTAATAGCCCACCTGGTGGGGACTATCCTGCGCCTCCTACCGATCCCCACACCTCCGACGCTGAGGATCATAGATATCTTAGATACATCTACACCTCTACTATATAGCCTCCATACGGCCTCCGAGGCCTTGAGATCGCGGTCTAGGTAGACGCGATCAACAACACGATCAATACGAGGATTACCACCAAACCTAAACCTCTCAAGAGGCGCTGAAGGCCCGAACGGAGGCGAGTGATCGTCGAAAACAATCCTTCTAGATGGAGGCCTGGAGAAAACAACCTCTATATCGATTGGCGCAGAGGATAAGGCGGTGATCTGCATGTTGTAGAGCTCCCCGCTGGGGTTGGATGCATCGTGAACCCTAGATCTGATCCCACCCCTAACAAGTGAGTATCTGAGAACCAGAAACTCGTCTAGGGCTAGAGAAAGCCATCTAGAGGGAGACTCATAGAGCGAGGTATCCCCCTTAACCGGGGGTGAAGCCACATATACATTGATCACAGGGTAGCCAGCCCTACCAACAAAAATACTGGGTGGCGAGGACCCCTCGAGAACCCTGCTCTCGAGGCTTGAGACTACCTGGGATTTAAATGATCTAGAAACTATGGGGCAGTAAGGCAACCCACAAAGCAGAGATCCACCCCTACACCTCACACACAGTTCCGGAGGTATTTTAGCTGTCTTCAACCCCAATATCCATTATCAGATCTGGAACAAGCATATATATTGTGTACCTACAGTATCGACACTATATAAGGGTAATACCTAGAATCCTCCTTGTCCAGGCTCTCTATAATGTCCTGAAGGATCATTTCAACAGACCTGCAGGCAACAGCAGACAGGTTGAGCTTGGCCAGCTCCATGTATAGATCCAGCATTGAGCTACTCACACTATAGTAGTTGATCTGTGATCCGAAGCTAACCCCGCTCTTTGGGAGTTCTATATCTATATATAGGTGTGCAGGAATAAACTTCTGCCTCGCACTATAGCTTATCTTAAATATATTGACGTGGAAGCTCACCTTTATATTTAGGGGGTTAGCCACCTTGTCTAGGGTTTCTCTACATCTAGCTAGCTCTAGATTGAGCTTGCTTCTAACGGTATCTAGATGGCTGGGTGGAAACAGATCCAGGAGAAGCGCGGCCAGAGACTTGAGGTCTATCCTGATCGACTCTTTGCTTACTGTATTTAGCTTACCCACAGTTAGCGCCTTATCTATAAGCCTATATAGGTGGTCAGAGAGTATAGACGACAGCTTATCTATATTATATATATAGATGAGGCTACCCTCCAGAATAGCCCTGTAGAGCTGCCTACCCAGAGAGCTACCAATCACACCGCTGTCGAGAACCCTAAATAGTGTTTTCTTAGCCTTCTCATCAACCCTGTAGGTGTATTTGACGCCTAGATCGGTTAGGAAATCCTTGATCAATCCTGCATCATCAACATACCTGTAGCCGTTATCGATCATCTCCCTCTTAATCGACTCCAAAGATCTTAAGCCGCTATCGCTAGACTTTATAACATTTATAGCTATCTCTATAGGGTCTGCCGAGCCCCCATCAAAAGCTAGGAGCGTGTATGGGATCGGTATTATAGACCTCGTAGCAGAGACCCTGCTTACTAAATCAACAATCCTTGAGGTAGACTTCTTCTCATCGATATTGAGGAGAATAAAGCTCACATCAACACCCTCTGAATAGAGGTTGTCTATCGCTGTATCCAGATCGTCGTACTCGAAAGTCTTGGGTGTGAGTTCGGCGACCAGATACTTTAAGCCGGATCGAGAACCCCTAATAAGCCTACCGATCCTCTGGTAGAACCTCAAGGGATTCTTCTTAACATCGGTCATAACCAGCAGCTTGGCCTCAGGCAGATCTATACCCTCCTCACCGACAAGGGTAGATATAATAACCGGGTAATCCCCCTTGGCGGTGCCCCTAACGATCTCGAGCCTCCTATCCCTATCGACCCTGCCCACAAGCATGGCGATGCTCTCTGGATCGATGGAGAACTCGTTGCATATAACCCTCCTAAACTCATGAGCAGTAGCAACTCTGGAGGTGAAGATCATTACTGGAGATATATCGCTCAAGCCGCTTGAGAACCCGTAGGCCCTCAGGACACTGATCAGAGTCCTAGCCTTGTGAGAGGGCTCGGGCTTCCTGCATAGCTTATTGAACTCGTACCTATTATATATTAGGGACCTATCAACCATCCTCCAGAAGCTCTCGCAGAAAGCCTCTTTACCATAGCTGATCAGTGTGCGCTCGAGAAACTTTATAGAGGCTAAATTACCCTTAACCGACCCGGTAAACAGCAGGTTATATACCTTGTCCTCGAGATCGTTCAGCTCCGAATCAAATATATCCATAACCGCTCTAGGCGGGTTGAAGCCCTCATCTATCTCTCTAAGCCTCCTAAAATCAAAATGCAGATACCTAACCTCATCGAAAAGCCCCGAGAGCTCCGGGTCTAGAGAAGCCATCCTGGAGCTCGGGATGAGGGCCGTGAAGCCGACAACATGCCTGGGCTTGAGTTTGAGGATCATGTCTCTATAGGCTTGGTTACCGAATAGATGGTGAACCTCATCCACAACAACCAGATCTATATCAAGATCGCTGGAAACACACTTCAAGGAAGTCTTGGGTGTAGACAGAATAATCCTGGCCCCAGCATCCGAGAAAACACCACACCTACCCTCATAGTCCTTAACAACAGCATCCCCAAAAATGGGCCTCCAAACCTTCAGATACATCTGGTCACACAGAAACCTTGTGGGTTCAACAACCAGCACCCTGCTTGATCCACGGAAGAAACCCCAGAAGAAGCCAAGGAAACCCTCAACAAGGGTTTTGCCACTTCCAGTAGGCATCGATACAGCTATAAAGCACCTGCCACAACTATCTAGAGCATCCATGATCTCTCTAGCTATATGCCTTTGATACCCCCTGAGCCTCAGCCCAATAGATCTATTAACGCGCTCCTCATAGAGATCTATGGGGCCAACCCCTATAAACAACCCCCAAAATAAATATAGAGCAACCAACATCTATATAAAACATACACCAGAACACTCAACACAGCGCGGCACCTATAAACACAATTAATAAATAAACAAAAAAACCTAATCTAAACTCTGAACCCGATAGATAGATGTAGGTGTATGATAGACCTTATCTAGATCTAAATATAGAGCTATATATCTTCATAAGCCTACCCATAAGATCCTCAGCAAGCCTTAGAGCCTCGCTATCATCAGCAAAACCAGCAAGCTCTGGCGTGTCGTAGAACGCGCTATGAAGCCTGAATACGTCTCCCCTCATACTATCTAGTTCTTCAATGGCATCGACATACCGCTTATCGATCCCGTATCTCAACCCTATATCCTTCAGCCTCCTAACCACCTTGGCCGCGTTGCTTGTCGTAACCCTAATCGTGTAGTCGCTGTCAACATACCCCAGTCTCTGGAGCTCGGGCAATACCGATGGGTCACTCAGTATATATCTAGCCACACTCATACCAATCAAGCTTTTCCATGCCCAAAAAACCTTATTATAAGCCTGCCTACTATCACCTTTAGTTATATGCTCTCTATATCCATCACTAGCCCCCTGAAACGTCTTTCTGAATCTCTCGTATTCTCTATCTATATCCAGTCCAATATCACTCTACCCTCTACCTGTATCATTATGGAAAATCCTACTAGTGATATTTTTAAAATACTACTAGAATTTTAGGAGAAGTTCTCTATAAACCACTCGATCGCTTTATCCATCTCCACAGGCTTATCCTGCATCTGGCTACACTCCTTGGTTTTTCCAGCTACATACTCCACCTTCTTTATATCGTCCTCATTTAACGTGTATTCCGACACGACCTGATCGCCTATAGAGACCTTTATCTTTCTCAGCTCGGAGATTCTCTCAACGATCTTGAGTGTCTCGGGGTCCAGGGGATCGTGGAACGATGTTAGGAGAACCTTGTCACCGCCAACAAGTATGTCTATGCCAACAACAATGATGCATCCGTGGGGTGTTGAGATGGCCAGTCCAGAAACCTTGGAGTTTGGGGGGACCTCCACGCGGTCCCATATATCGTCCTCGTTAACTCTCAGAACTATATCGTTTCCTCTGGGCTCGAGGTATCCTCTCACTATAATAATCATGGATATATAGCACCTCATATAGAAATGGATAGAAAGAATATAGTTTTGGATTATTATAAAACAATTTATTTTAATGGAATTAATAATTTATCTCGGAGGCCCGCTCCCCCGACCCATCCGAGGATGAGCTGTAGCGACTATGAGGATGCGGGTCTTGAGGCGGGCCACATAAACCCTCTATCCTCAAGCTCTTTTAGAGCGTGATATATAGTTTTATCTATGTTCCAGGGTCTCTCCCTCTCTATAGCTATCTGCGGAAGATCTATTATCCTGTCGGCTCTCTCAATAATAACTATATCACTTGACGAAACCACGGAGGAACCCCTATACTTATCCAGTAAACCCATGATCTCCACATCAGTCTTCCCGCAGGTCTTCCCCTCAACATCGATCCCTCTAGCTCTTAGAGATGAAAGGAATAGGCTCAGTATCTTACCGCTCCATGAAACGGACCTATCAATCAAGCCCACAACCCTTGCCGGGGAGTAATCGGTGATTATAGAGCCTATATCATCGATCAACCCAGCCAAATGCTCATCGAACCTAACCCAGCCACGGGACCCCTCAACATCCCTAACCACACCATCGTCACATAGATAAACGCACTCGCCCATGTATGTTGCCAGTATTGTTGTTAGGGTGTTGAGCAGGTCTATTATCAGGAGGTCCCCCTCAATCATCGATCCCGAAACAATCTTCCCCCTCGTTCTAGATGCATAGCTGTAGCTGTGGACACACCTATATAGAAGGGACCTCTGCCTCCTCGAGAGGCTGTATCTAGAGACAACAAGGTCTAGGGAGGACCTCTGGCTGTAGCCGCGATCAAGGAGATACCTATAGTCTATAGAGGCCTCGATAAAGGCCTCATCAACTATGCATCTAGGCATCCTCCAGAAACCCTGTGAGGGACCTCAGCACCTCTCTGCTGCTTGAGCCGACAACCCCGGAAGCGTGGTCGGGCCTCCCACCTCCCTTCCCTCCGAGGCTCGATGCTAGGGAAGCCATGAGGTCCCTGGCCGATACCCTGTCTAGGAGGTCCCTTGATACGGAGATCTCAACCATGGTTTTTTCTCCTCTGGACACCAGCATGATTCCGATGGATCTCTCCATGCCGGTGACTTTCTTAAGGATCTCTCTGCCTATAGAGATTTCGGGAGGATCTATTACCGGGATAATCCTCACCCCGCCTACTCTGATCGCGATCTTATCAATCCTATCCAGGAAGCTACTGATCCACTGAGACCTGTATTTAGAGAGCACAGACTCCATATCCCTAACCTGCCTAATCAAACCCTCCACCCGGGCTCTCAGCTCGCTTATAGACCCTGACTTCAGTACCTCCATTACGGGCTTAAGAGATTTATACTCCCTACCGTACTCCTCAGCGATCCTTGAGCCAGCAACATACTCGAACCTCACAACCCCATCAGCTATCTTGGATACATTAACGATCTTCACGCCACCAACCTCGCCAGTGTTTCTAACGTGGGTCCCGTAGCAGGCCTCAGCATCCCATCCAGGGATCTCAACTATCCTCAAGACCCTCGTGTCGGGGACCCCGCCCTGATAGATCTTCAGGCCAAACCTAGATTCAGCATCGTATCTATCGAGGCTATGTATGACCACACTCCTCCTCTGATCCACAACCGCGTTGGCTAGCTCCTCGATCCTGGCTAGCTCGCTCTCACTCGGCAGCCTGTAGTGGGTGACGTCTAGCCTGCCCTTAAACTCTGTTTTCTCTGCACCCGCCTGCCATATGTGGTCTCCGAAAACGCTCCTTATGGCGGCGAGAACTATATGTGTGGCTGTGTGGTGCCTCATGATCCTGAAGCGTCTCTCCCAATCTATAGATCCCCTAGCCGAGATGGATTCCGCGTCTCCATCGATCTCTAGGGGCCTATCCAGCTTGTGAAGCACTACATCGCCAACCTTAGCTACATCTACAACCCTGTAGCTCTTCGAGCCTACAGTGATCTCGCCGACATCATGGATCTGGCCGCCAGCTGTGGGGTAGAAGCATGTTGCGTCTAGAACAAGCCACCTGTCCCTGAAGCCAAGAACTTTTGCCGTGAACTCTCTCATATAGGGATCCTCGTGGTACAGCCTCCTTGTTGGCGGGAACTTACTGGCCCACTCCCTAAGGCTTCCATCAAGACCCTCCTCCCTACTACCTTTTATTGGTGTGGACGCATGCCTCGAAGCCACCAGCGAGTAGAAGTTTCTCGGTATCTCCACCTTAACCCCCCTCCTGGAGAGCTCGGACTCGATTATCTCTGGGGGTATGCCGTGGGAGTCGTATATCTCTATGAGCGAGTCCAGATTGATGCTACGCTTAAGATACCTAGCAACTATAGCTGGGGCCTTGGATATTAGGTTTCTGAACTTCTCCTCCTCTATATCTATGATCTCGGCTATATAGCTTCTGTTCCTCTCCATACTCCTGTAGAGGGGTCCCCACCTCTCGATCTGTAGCTTAACGAGATCCGATAGCGCTACATCAGAGCCAAGGGACCTCATGTTCTTGAGGGTCCTCCTAATAACCAGCCTAGCCAGATACCCCTCCCCAGTGTTTGATGGCACAACTCCGTCACCGAGCATTAGGGCTAGGGTTTTTGTGTGGTCCACTATCGAGTACAGGGTCATAGATCTCTTTAGAACATCTATAGACTCCCTTCCGAATGTCTCCTCAGCTATCCTGAAGAACCTGTCTATTGTTGATGCCTCATCAGGATCTATTCTACCAGCGTATCTAGCCAGGGTTGAGAGCATATCTCTATCGGGCTTCTCGACACCGAGCTTTCTGTGGAATCTATCTATAAGATCGCTGCCGTATACAGCGTGGAAAGCTGTGGGTGTCTTGGATGTTAGCCACGCTATCCTCTCGATCCCATAGCCGGTATCTACGATCTTAAGAGGGATCTCCCTGTAGGAGCCGTCCAGAACCTCGTACTGCATGAATACAAGGGTAGCAACCTCTAGACCGCCTACAGCAACCTCTAGGCATGGCCCAGCGTTTCCACCCCCCTCCCACCAGCTCTCCTTGAAGTACAGCTCCTCCTCGGGGACCCCTATCTCCTCCACGAAGAATCTCTTAGCGTATTCCACTGTCTCGTCTTTCCAGTAGATCTTTTTATCCCTATAGTTGAATGCGTGGTGCCCACCCATGGTGAAGTTGGTCATGTGCCTCCCAAATGTTAGCCCTACATTATCTATGTCCTCGAGCCTTATGCTTGGCTGAGCTATAACCAGCGGGTTTGCCGGTGGCGGGATCTTCCCGGAGGTTACATGGGGCTGAAACACCACTATTGATGCTATAGTCAGGTAGAGGTCCTCTCTCCACCTAGCAACAACTGGGGCTGGATCAATTAT
>WANO01000006.1 GCA_015521765.1 Desulfurococcales archaeon | reverse complement strand
TTTGGCTTCCTCGAAGTTTCTGAAATCGATCCATGCCTGAAGAAAAATGATTTTTCCGATCCTTTCATAGATCTTTTCTATATGGATCGTTCTATCATCAATATACACAATCCTACACAGCTTGAAGCTCATGCCCGTATCGCTTTTAATGCGATTAAGGAGCCTCTCCAGCATCAAATGCTTGTCTGGATGATACTCAATGGCGTGGTAATCAAACAGATCTAGCAACCCAAAAGCCCTTAGAGCCTCAATAGCCTTATCCCAATAATTCCAGCTTAAGGTGGAGATAACCCCATTGTTTTCCCTAGCCCACTTCACCAGCTCAACCATATCTTTCTTTAGTGTTACTTTAACGCCGTTTCTATCGGCTATCTGAAGATCATTTATCCTCCTAAAGGGCGGCTCAAGCTCCGAAATATTTAGATGGTCCCATAGCGTTCCGTCTAGATCGACGAGAAGAAGCCAGTCCGCTTTCTCCCTCATAGTATATCCAATTCTCTAGTGAGGGCTATATGGTATATAAGCTATTGCGTTTTTTGGAGGGCGTTCCCGATCTACAGTTAGGTTTTTAAGCCTCCTAAATCTAAAAATAACTCCGGCGATAAGGGATGTGTATTCACTAATACAGACCCATCCACAGGCATAGAGAGTGTAGGAATATACTATAAGAACTTATCTAGATGCAACCCATACAGCAAGGCTTATAATATATCGAAACCAAAGCAAATGGGTGGTACTTATTGCATGTAGAATTAGGTTCGCAATACCTAAAGGCTCTCTCGAGAAGGCAGTAAACGATTTTCTCGATAGAGCAGGCTATAGGCTAGCCGGTAGGGAGAGGAGCTATAGGCCGAGAATCAACGACCCGGAGATATGCGTCAAGATACTTAGGCCACAGGAGATACCTGTATATGTTGCTGAGGGGCTATACGATGTAGCGATCACCGGGATGGATTGGGTTATAGAGAATAAGCTGAGGGATAAAATAGCCAAGCTGCTGGATCTTGAATTTGGAAGAGTGAAGCTTGTTGTAGCCGTTCCAAGGGACCTCCCATATAGCTCTACAGACAGTCTTATAGACGGATACTTTAGAGAGAATAGGACGCTCAGGATAGCTACGGAGTATCTAAATATATCTAGAGAATTCATAATGGAGAGGGAATCCTACAGAAAGATTTATGGAGACAGAAAACCAGTTATAATATCTCCTTGGTTTAGGGAAGGTGACAACGATATGATCCAGATAATACTGTCTTTCGGAGCAACGGAAGCAAAGCCCCCAGAGGAGGTTGATGCTATAATCGATATAACCGAGACGGGTATAACCCTTGAAAACAATAATCTTAGAGCTATAGATATTATACTGGAGTCCCAAGCTATACTGATTTCCAACCCATCAAGTCTTAGGGACCCAAACAAGAGAGAGAAGATAATGGATATGGTTGCGTTATTTAGAGGCGTTGTTGACGGCAGAAAGAAGTACCATATATTCCTTAATGTGAGAAAAGACAACCTGGAGAAGCTCCTAGACATACTGCCGGCCCTCAAGAAGCCTACTGTGAGCCAGCTGTCGGATCCTGAGTGGTATGCTATAAACACAGTGATAGACAAGGATGAATTGCTGAAGATTCTGCCTACGATTAGGAAGCTGGCCCAGGGCCTGGTGGTTTATGAGCCGAAGCTAGTGATCCCTCTAGAAAAGATATGATATGGGGTGTTTTGAGTGAGGATAATTAAGGTGGCGTCGAGAGATAAAGCTAGAGGAATAATAGAGGAAATAAGGGAGATCAGGAGCCCCATAAGGTACTTGGAGCAGGTTAAATGGATCGTGGATAAGGTGAGAATAGATAGAGATAGGGGGCTGATGGAGCTAACCAAGAAGTTCGATGGGGTAGATCTAGCTGAAGTCGGGTTCCAGATAACCAGAGACGAGATAGAGTCGCTAGCCGATGAAGCGCCAAAAGAGCTTATAGACGCTCTAGAGAAACTCAGAAGCAATATAGAGAGCGTCGAGGTCCCCCTTATAGAGAGCCTCAAAAAAGTCGAGGGGAAAACAGCTATAGATCCGGATATATCCATTGATACATCGATTAAACCCATAGATAGGGTGGCGTGCTACATACCAGGAGGTCTCGCATCGTATCCATCTACAGCGGTTATGTGTGGAACGGTAGCCAAAATAACTGGAGTGCCTGAGGTAGTCGCATCAGTCCCACCAAAAGGATTGACCCCGGCCATTGCTGCAGCGCTTAAGGTTGTGGGGTTTACTAAGGTATATAGGTTGGGGGGTGCACAGGCTATAGCGGCGCTAGCCTACGGTACTGAAAGCGTTGATAGGGTTGACATGATAGCTGGTCCTGGGGGTGCGTATGTGAGTGCAGCTAAGTATCTTGTGTCTAATGTGGTTAAGATCGATATGATTGCGGGGCCTACTGAGATAGCTATTATAGTTGATCGGGATACAGACCCATATACTGTTGCTTTCGACGCGATAGCCCAGCTGGAGCATAGCCCTGATACAACTATGATTATAGCCTCGCTAGACGACCAGGCAGCCCATAGGATAGCTGAATCCCTATTTGAGCTGGCCAGAAAGATTGAGGCGAGAAGGGAGATTATTCTTGAGGCGCTCAACGATGGTGCATGGATCCTTTCTATAGAGGATAGGGACCTCCTTGTAGACTTCATAAATATGGTTGCTCCAGAACACCTCGAGCTCTGTGTCAGCGACGAAAGAGATCTGGTTAACGAATTAAGGAACTATGGGGTGATGCTTACCAAATGCACTTCGCCAGTAATAACAGACTACTATGCTGGAGTGAACCACATCCTGCCAACGAGTGGAACGGCTAGATGGAGGGGTGGTCTCTCACCGCTGGACTTCCTTGTTGTGAGAAGGAGGGTTGCTTTCACAGGCTCAAGCGAAGAGCTGGAGACTATAGCTAGGCATATAAGGGTTCTTGCGGAGGTTGAGGATCTACCAAACCACTATGGGGCGATAGCTAGAAGGTTATCTAGATAGGGTGACTAGGGATTTCGCGGAGAGGCAGATCGGTTAGGAGAACTAGAGAGGTTGATATAGAGATAGAGATAGTTCTTGAAGGAGGTGATATAAGCATCGATACCCCAATCAGGTTCTTTAATCATATGCTCTCGACCTTCGCCCTCTTCTCGGGGTGTGGGCTGAGGATTAGAGCTAGAGGGGACCTCGTTCACCATATGGTTGAGGATACGGGGATCGCTCTTGGAAACGCGTTGTCTCAGGCGCTTGGGGATAGGAGGGATATAGAGAGGTTTGGCTATGCGGTGATCCCCATGGATGATGCTTTAGTTATGGTTTCTATAGATCTGGTTAGGAGGCCTTATGTCTCTGTGGATCTGGGTCTCGATGGGGTCATGATTGAGGATTTGGAGGGGGGACTTATAGATCATTTCTACAGGTCCTTAGCATACTATACACCGTTCACACTGCACATAGCTAGGTTAAGGGGGCGGGATCCCCATCACATCGCTGAGGCATCATTCAAGTCGTTCGCTATAGCGATTTCTCAGGCCTGGAGGATTAGGGGCGGGACCCCGAGGGGTTCATACACCCCAAGCGTTAAGGGTGAGATGTAGTGAGGGTGGCTATACTGGATAATGGTGCAGGCAACCTGTATAATCTAGTTAGGTATTTTGAGAGGGTTTATGGTGTATCCCCAAAGATAACTATGGAGCCTAGAGAGCTTATAGATACAGATCTCTTGGTTCTTCCGGGAGTGGGTAACTTTGCCGTTTTATCCTCAATCATAGATAGGGTTAGGGATCCTATATACAGGTATATAGAGAGCGGGGGACCCCTACTAGCGATATGCCTTGGTATGCAGGCATTGTTTACCGAGAGCGAAGAGGGTGGCGGTAGAGGTCTAGGGGTGTTTGATGGTAGGGTTGTGAGGATTAGGAGCAGTGGGGTTAGAGTTCCGCATATTGGCTGGGATCCAGTCGAGATTGTTGGTGGCGCATCCAGCAGTGCTTTAGGGATGATTGATGGTAGATACTTCTATTATGCCCACTCATATTATGTTGTTCCTAGCAACAGATCTATAGTTGCGGGCGTCACTAGGTATGGTGATATAGATATTCCTGCCGTTATTTATAGGGACAATATAGTTGCTACCCAGTTTCATCCTGAGAGATCGGGTGTTTCGGGGCGTATATTCGCTAGGGCTATAGCCGAGATATTCGATCTAGGTGTAGCACCCCATGTTTGAGGTATATGTATCTATAGATATACTTAGGGGTAGGGTGGTTAGGCTGGTTAAGGGTGATCCCTCCAGGGCTATAGTGTATAGTGATGATCCTGTGGAGGTAGCTGATAGAATAGTTGGTGGTGGGGTTAGAATGATCCATATAGTGGATCTAGATGCAGCAATACACGGCAGGAGATCGGATACAGCATTAAGGCTGGTTAAGCGGCTCAAAGATCTTGGCGTGTTTATCAGTTTTGGTGGTGGTGTGAGGACGCTGAATGATATAGCTGTTCTGAGCGGCTATGGTATAGATCGTGTTGTGGTTGGCACAGCTATCCATAGGGGCTTGATACCTGTAGATAAGGTTATTGAGATTCTAGGCGATAAAGCCGTAGTATCGATTGACTACAGATCTAATCGAGTAGCTATTAACGGCTGGAGAGAAACGATCGAGCTGTCACCGACGGAGGCCATAGAGCTCTATATAGATCGTGGATTCAGCCTCTTTCTAATGACAAATATCGAGCTGGATGGAACGCTATCCGGCTTAAATATAGAGGCCCTGGAGTCTATAGATAAGCGCTACAGAGGCATGATAATAGTTTCTGGAGGGGTTAGGAGCGTTAGTGATCTCAAGACAGTAAGGGATCTTGGATTCAGAGGTGTTGTTGTCGGGAGAGCATTTTACGAGGGGCTGATATCTATAAAGGACATCCTGGGTGTATCGAGCCATGGTGGTTAGGGTTATTCCATGCCTAGATGTTGATGAGGGTAAGGTGGTTAAGGGGAGGAAGTTTAGGGATCTTGCCGTAGTCGGCGATCCTGTAGAGCTGGCGGTTAGATACGAGGCTGAGGGTGCAGACGAGATAGTTTTTCTGGATATTAGCGCGTCATGGAAAGGTAGAGAGATCCTTAGGGATGTGGTTAGGTCTGTAGCTAGAGAGATATCCATACCAATAACCGTTGGGGGCGGTATAAGAAGCCTAGCGGACGCGGACCACATATTTAGATCGGGAGCAGATAAAGTCAGCATCAACACCCACGCGGTAAAGAATCCAGGTCTCATTACAGATATATCGAGGAAATACGGCTCGCAATCAACGGTTGTAGCTATAGACGCCAAGAACTCTGGAGACTTCTATGAGGTCATGATATATGGTGGCAGAGAACCAACAGGACTGAACGCTGTTGAGTGGGCTAGGAGGGCTGTAGATCTTGGTGCTGGCGAGATACTGCTGACATCTATAGATGCAGATGGAACCCGGGCTGGTTACGATCTCAAGCTGATAGGTATCATAGCTGGAAGCGTTGAGGTCCCCATAATAGCTAGTGGGGGTGCGGGGTCCCCTGAAGACATGTATAGAGCTATAGCTGCAGGTGCCGATGCTGTTTTGGCCGCGTCTATATTCCACTATAGGAGATACACAGTATATGATGTGAAGAGGTATCTATATTCTAGGGGTGTGGCGGTTAGGCTATGATTGGAGAGGATCCACCTGTGATAGATCTAGATGAGCTTGATTTCTCAAAGAGCAATGGGCTGATTCCTGTTGTGGTTCAGGATTACTTGAGTAGAGAGATACTTATGGTTGCCTACGCAAATAGGGAGGCGCTGGCTAGAACGATCGAGACGGGTCTAGCCCATTTCTGGAGCAGATCTAGAAGGAAAATATGGCTTAAGGGAGAGACATCGGGAAGTGTTATGAAGGTTGTGGAGATTCTTGCTGATTGTGATGGTGACGCCGTTATATATAGGGTTATTCCCTCAGGCCCTGCTTGCCATACTGGATCTAGATCCTGCTTCTTCAGAAAGATCTATCGACGAATATAGGGAGCTACCTCCTAAACCTCAGAAGCCTCATACTGCTTAGCTTCCTATTCATTCTCTCCATTATCTCTATATCCAGTACCCTCCCAGATACATATACTAGGATCATTGATATAAACAGGTTTAACGCTAGATACACAACCATATCCATAGTTGGCTGAGCTATAAGGGCTACCTTGCTGACGGCAACAGCGCTGATTACAGGTATGCTTATAAGGATTTTTGAGAGTATGGAGCCGGGTTCTATATTTATGTAAGCTAGAGCTACAGATACAAATATTATTGGTAGCGTGAGATTGGAGGATAGAGTCATCGCCATTCTAACATCGCTGCTCAATCCCCCTATTAATATACCTATACTCGCCATCGTGATTATAGCTACAAGTATATATATCGTTAGGAGGGGCAGATATATAGGGTTTGGCTGTAGAGCCTCCGAGATTGAGCCATATATCTTTATATCGGGATCTATTTGACTAACTATATCTCTAAGCATCCTAGGGATCGTCTCACCAATGACATATCCACCCCCACTCCCATCTCCACCTCTTGCTCCAGCCGATGTGAAGCTCTCAAGAAAGATCTTGCTATATACCGTGAATCCAACTACAAATCCCAATATCGATAAGCCACCTATAAAGCCTGATGCCGTTAGCTTACCCAGTATTATATATGATCTTTTTATCGGCATTGTCAGCATCACCTCTATGGTTTTCTCTTCATTCTCTATGGCCATGGATATAGCGCTGTATTGGGCTATCAGGATAGAGATCATAGCTATAATAATGATTATAGTTAGTGACGTGAATGATATCGATATGAATTCACGCGGATCAACCAACGCCAACGCATTCTTCTCCTTTATATATGGCACGCTCAAGTGAGAAACGGGATTCCTGATCGATTCCAAAGTAGCTCTATCGATCCCTTGGAGATCAGATAACGCTATAGCGGCAGCCTCGTTTATGAATGACTGTATCCTAGATAACACAACCTGCCCACCCAACAGCTGTGGGGATGCCGTATATATGATGAGCGAGCTGTATCTAGGAATGGCGTTCTCGCTGGCGAAGCCGATAATCACTAGCGCGTCAAAGCTATCCAGCCCATCTCCTCTATAGATATTTAGATTGATCCCGTATCTCTCAGAGATCGAGTTGAGCACCCTATACAGTAAGTTTTCCTCGTATCTGTTGCCAGATAATATAATCCCGACATTTATTGGTTTTTCGACTGCCTGTTGAAACTGGCCTGTCAGAAATGAGTTCTGGATCACACCTATCACAGGGAATATTATGAAGCTTATGAGCACAGGTATCCATATTCTAGGATCCTTAATCATGTCCTTGAGCTCCTTCTCGATGATGGACGATATTATATCCCATCACCGCTACTCGATACTATCTTGATGAAGGCCTTCTCGAGGCTTGATTCACCTAGCCTATCAATAATCTCTTTTGGGGTCCCTCTAGCCACTATCTCCCCGCTATATAGGATAGCTACTCTATCGCAGATCTCTTCCGCCTCCGCCATCTCGTGTGTTGACATCAATACCGTAGTTCCCTCTCTTTTAGCATATAGCTTAATGATCTTTCTTATATAGTGTTTCTGAACAGGATCTAGGCCGCTTCCAGGCTCATCGAGTATAGCTATCCTCGGCTCAACCATTAGGGCTCTAGCTATCTGTATTCTGCGCTTCATACCCTTTGAATAGGTTTTCATAGGTCTGTTCAGCTCTTCATCAGTTAGATCAGAGATCTCTATCCCCCTTTTAATGGCATCTAGAATAGATCTGTGGTCTCTAAAGTATACACTAGCCACAAACTTCAGATACTCATATCCAGTTAGGTTCTTATATGTTCCAACATCCTCTGGGAGGTAAGAGATAACCTCCCTCACCTTTTCAGGCTCGTCAACAACGCTGTACCCCTCTATATAGGCTTCGCCGGATGTAGGAAGTATAAGTGTCGATAGGATCCTGAACGTGGTTGTTTTTCCCGCTCCGTTGGGACCTACCAAACAATAGATCTCACCGCGATTAACGTTGAATGATATTCCCTTCAATGCCGCTGTGTCTCCATAGATTTTTGTTAGGTTCTTCACATATACGGGATCCATCTTTAACCTCATATAGATCTAATATTATACGAAATATAAAGATTCATTTTCCCTACTGTTCCTTTTTAGCAAACCCTGATCTATAAGCTTGCTATATGCTTTCCTAAGCACCCTCCTAATACGCCCTCTTTTAAGAGGATCATTAAACAGCTTAAGCGCAACAGTCCTGATACTTCCATATTTAGCTATGTTTTCAAGAATAAATGTTTCGTCACTGCTGAAAAGCTCTGGAATATATCTCAGGGCTATCCTGGCTATCTGCTCGGGCTTGTAGCCGCTATAGGGATCGTATACAGCATCCTTAAGGACTCTAACATTCTTGATCCTGATCACACTCACCAAGGTATCGCCATCAATCCTACCATATATCCTTCCGAGCTCCTCCAGCAACTCTTTCCTATTCTTAAAGCCGTCTTGCCGAGCATCCTCATCGGTTAGCTCCGAGACCCTTTTTACCTCTATATCCTCGATTTCGGCAACAGCCACGGGCCTCCCTCCACTATGTATCAACACGTTCTTATTTAGAGCAACATATCTTCCGACTCTTATTGTTGCCTTCTTAGTTCCGTTAATAAGCTTCTCCGCATGCTCCTTTCTCATCATTAGGTGATGCCTTATTTTCTTGACTCCCATAGATAACCCAATATATATTTTGTAGACATTTAGATAAGGAAATATTTGTGTGGTTCTAAATCTATCTAGGGGCTCCGGGATTAATATTGATCCTGGATACTCAAGTTATTTTAGCGATTGATAATATTTGATTTTAAGATAAACACCTCGCGGGGTGTAGGTTATTAAGTCCTTAGAAAGTGTTGAACCTGAAAGATTCAAGGAGGTTATGAGGAAATATCCAACTGGAGTAACCATAGTTACAGCATATCTGGATAAAAAGCCGTATGGGGCTACAGTGAATTCGTTTACTTCGGTTTCTCTAGATCCGCCTCTCATCGCGATCTTTCTGGGGAACTCATCAAGAATCCTTAAGGCCGTTATAGATACAGGTGGGTATTGCGTTAATATATTAGCTAATAACCAGTCGGAGCTAGCGAATAGGTTCGCATATGCTCCAGGACCCGATAGATTTAGTGGTGTTAGATGGTTTAGAAATAGGATGGGCCTTCCAGTTATAGAGGGTTCACTGGCCTATTTATCAACGCGGATTTGGAGGACCAGTGAAATAGCGGATCATACTCTTGTCGTTGGGGAGGTAATAGAAACCAAGATACTATCTGATGCTAAACCACTTATATACCACATGAGAAGCTATAAAGATTTGTGTTAAAGATACCGTATAAACTGAGGTATCTGTATAGATCCGTTAAACCCAGTTAAATGATTACCAAATCTAGAGCCTGAGACTTTTTCCGGCTTAGCGAGAAACAATTAAATATACTCAACCAGGACTATAGATCGATGCATCCAGCTATGCTTCCAGGATTGAATCGTTTTCCGTTGAGCTCGAGGAAATATATGTTTTTTGCGTAATTAATTAAAAAACAGCTATTTCTTTACTCCCTCGACTATTGTCATTGTTGTTGTTGACTTTATTCTTGGTATTCTTCTCACATACTTAACTATTATTTCCCTCAGCTCATCAGGTGTGTTTGCTGAGACGAAAGCTATTATGTCATACACCCCATACACTATATATGCCTCTCTTACGCCCTTTATCTGCAGTAGCTGATCCAGAACTTCTTCTTCTGCACCTATCTCCGTGTTTATAAGGACTACTGCCTCGCTCAAAATGTTCACGCTCAATTACAATTAGGCTGTGGTAAAATATATTTTTAACATTAAAAATACTATAAAGAATATCTCCATATATACCTTGGGTGCAGAGCTATAATTAAGAGAGAGGCGAGGATACTGATCCATATTTTTGATGGGGATATACATGTTTTAGCCGTGGTGAGGGGCTATATGGGTTTAGAGCATATCGTTTTCAAATGCCCTAGCGTGAGGGATGATGGTGTTATATATGGTGTTCTTGATGAGGTTTCCAGGCTGTCTTTCTTCCCTGAAGTTAGATATATCTACTCTGACAACATCTCGATTTCAGACGCATGGTCCCGCTTTCTCGAGAAGAATAGGGTCTCGGGTAAATATGTGGTTTTCTCGATTAGTGATCTAGGGGATCTTGCAGGCGTTCTATCTGAATACATAAGGGTTTTTAGGAACTTAATAAAAACACTAGATATAGGTTGCCCTCCCAGCATCTAGACTCCATGATCTATTTAGGTGGTTGATTGATAGATGGCTAGGGCTATCGTTACCTCCAGCCATAGGCCTTCCCAGAGGATTAGGTCATTTATAAAGGATCTAGCTAGCACATTCAAGGAGTTCGCGAGGATTAATAGGGGTAAAATGACTCTAGATGAGCTGGCCCAGTATATGTTTACCTATAATGTGGACTACGCACTTATAGTAAACGCCTATAGGGGTAATCCTGGCTCGATAGATGTATATGTTCTCGATGAATCAAGTATGGCTCTGGTTAAGGTTGCTAGGCTCTGGATTAGTGGGGTTAGGTTGAGTAGGGAGGGTAGAGTTGATCAATGCATGTTCGGTAAGGTTGCTATAGACCCTAGCAGGTGCTTTAAGGATCCATGCTTCAGGCTTGCAGACCTACTGGCGAGGATAACCTCAGGCAATATAGATGTTGGGCGTTCTAGATCATCTGGCAGAGTTACGGTGATGGATCGAGGAAAACAGATATATATTAAATTCATGAAAGAAAACGGTGAAGAGTGTGGACCCTTCATCAAGATCTCAAAAATCGCGTTTTATCAGCGAGATCAGCATAGATCTAAAGAATAGAAGAGATGCACAAGCAGTATACAGCGCTTTAAAGCCGGAGGCGATTGAGCCGCCCAATCCAAGAAGAACCAGGGTATCTATAGATCTTGTCGGTAGCCGAGTGGTGATAGTTATCAAGGCTATAGATCTAGCGAGCCTGAGGGCTGCCCTTAATTCCTATATATACCTTATCTATGCATCGCTAAAATCCATAAAGATAGCTGATACAGATGAAGGAGCTGATATATAGATCAACAAATCCGAAACTTTAAAGCCAGAAAACTAAAAGGGAGTATATGCACCTCCAGCCCATATGGTTTCGCACTTAGGGCACTGCCAAATCCCTACAGATATCCTCCTCATTACCGAAACCTTACCGCAGTATGGGCATCTGTACTCAGCGTATCTCTTCTCCATAACTTCCTTCCATCTCTTTCTAAGTGAATACCCGTATCTCGGGCCGAATCTTTTAGCTATACCCATATCCTTTTTCTTCGATGGCAACCCGGCACACCCTACCCAGCTATCTATAGTCTGGCTTCACCACTATTCTTAAGGCAATTTAGACATATAAATTTTAGTCATTGTTTTAGCCATCTCAAGGGCCTTCCTGACATCGTCGCTACTTAGGTAGCCGTTCCCAGATTTCTGTATACCAGTAATCCTACCCTCGCTATCTAGCGAGAAGATTATTAGCGTGTCGGCAACAGCTTCCTCCTCAAGCACCGGATCTGCAACTAGGTATTCATCGATCTTGGCTATAGTTGCGGTTAGCGTAATGCTTCTTAGCGGTATGTTCATATACTCGCTATCCGACAGCTCTATTCTATCATCGCCCTCAACTTTGGCCTTCGGTATTTTAGCTGTTTTCAGCGCCGCTATGGTCCCCAGGGATGATGCATCAACAAGATTTCCATCATGATCTATAACATATATATCGACAAAAACAGTCCATACTCTTTTTCCGGGGATAATTGCTAATTTATCAAGCTCTATAGCCTTGAGCTCCCTCAGCGATCTATCAATCACACGCGCCAGCTCGATAGCTCTCTCATCCGGAGGCCCCGGCTCAAACGTTGGTGAAGCCAGAGGCACGAATTCGGCGTTTACTATTAAAACACCCTCATTCGGCGTGTCTGGATACGGTGAGCCAATCTCTGCCTTCACCCCGACAATAACCTGTGATCTCCCCAGCTTCACATGGGCCGATCCGTTGGCATTTGGTATTATGTCTGTCTTTATCTCTATACTTCTTATATCCGAAAGCTTCCTCCCATCTACACGTGTTGACTTCGAGATCATTCCTAGTATAGTGTCCTTCTTTATTTTCGATACAACAGGCAGGTTAGGTGGAGTTGTAGACATCTAGATCACCTCAATGTTCTTGAGCTCAACATACCTCTTTCTTAAAGCCTCCTTCTGGGCTTCATATACTGTCTTTACGCCTTTCCACCCAAGATCCAGAGCCTTCATGAACTCCTCCTCAGTTAAAACACCATTTAGCTGGAGAAGCGTTATAGCTCCTATAGAAGGCATAGCCGCCATAGGCATATCCGCTTGACCATACATGTCCTCGGATTCATTTATATCAAGCACCAGCGTATCCTGGACCTTGCCTACAGCTATCCCTGCAACAAGATCCCTAAGCGGGATACCTGCATCAGCTAAGGCTAGTGATGCAGCAGTAACTCCAGCTGTTCTTGTTCCCCCATCTGCGTTTAGTATTTCGATAAATATATCGATTGTTGTTCTCGGAAACGCTTCAGCTATTACAGAGGGCTCAATGGCTTCTCTAATAACCTTAGATAGCTCGATCTCTCTTCTGCTCGGTGCAGGGCTCTTTCTCTCGTGGGTGGAGAAGGGGGCCATATGGTATCTGCATCTTATCGTTGCCCTATTGGGCAGGAGTATGGTTCTTATCCCTGGATCTCTGGGGCCGTACACAGCTGCAAGAACCTTCGTCTTCCCTATCTCTACTATTGCTGAGCCGTTAGCGTTCTTTAATACACCAACCTCTATTTTTATTGGCCTGACCTCATCTACGGATCTTCCATCAATCCTCCTCCCGTTCTCGTCTATAAGTTTTATATCGCTACCCTTGCTCAATCTTCATAACACCCTTTCTAATTTTATCTATAATTATCTGCTCCCTTATCTTTTCGGTTAGCCCCTGAATATATGGTTGGGTCTCGATATTTCTGATCGCGTTTATCGCTATGGCCTCATGCTCTTTGCTCGGACAAGATCTGATCAGGATCCTTCCGTTGTTGGCAACGATTATATCGCACATTGTTTCATTAATTATCATATCGATCATACTCCTCTTCTTACCTATTATTCTAGGCACCTTTGTCGGCCCAACCTCTATAAGGGTTCCCTCGAGGACCTTCCCCAGATCCTTTCCTTTCAGAGTTAATACGGGATCCCTCAAAAGATCGGACTTCTCGATCTTAGCCAGAAACACATCACCAACAGACACATAGTTCGTTAACAGCTCCTGCGATGTATTGAGCTG
>WANO01000005.1 GCA_015521765.1 Desulfurococcales archaeon | reverse complement strand
CCGATCTCTCTCCTTATGGTCCTTATGGCTTGCTGTACGGGACCTCTGGGATCGTACGCGTTTGAGGCGTTGTTTGTTTTTGTGTTTGGGACCCCGAACAGGAGGAAAGATTTTACCCCCAGATCCATGAGCCTATGTATGTAGCCAGTAACCTCTTCAGGGGTTAGGGTAACCATATCCTCAAGCTCTCTGTTTGTTGCATGCTTTTTCATCGATATAAATATTGGCTGTATAAGCTTGTCTTGTCTTATCAATGTTTCGCTTGCGAGATCGCGTATCCCCTCCCTAGATCTTAGTCTTCTCATCCGTATACGGGGGAACGAGTGCTCTAACATTTCTATCTCGATGATCTTTGGCGGGTTCGGAGTTTAATTTATGTTGTTATCATCTGTTGTTCCATATAGTAACATCTAGGTAGGGTTATTTAGGAGACTATCTAGTTAGCTGGGCTAGCTTGCCTCAGCATAGGGCGAGTCCTGAGAGGCCGTATTTCTTGGCTATATCAAGTATTCTTGAGTCTTCTCCATAGATTCTTGCTATTGTTTCACTCCTTGATCTATCGATCTCGCTATATAGACCTCCCAGAGCTTTCGAGGCCTCTTCAACACTACCTACCGGGCTACTCCCAACTATTGACGCGATACTTTTTTTGATTTCGTCGCTTGCTGCGGCCGATGCAAACATCAGCAATGCTTTCTCTTCCAGCATGTTGGTTAGGCTGTCTTCATCCAGTTCGAGATCTTTTATGTAGGCTATAAGGTGCTCCTGGTTGCTTTTTTCGGCTTCGGCTATTTCTCTATATAGGTTTCTAACTATCGGTATTTTCGTTCTAGACGATATGTAGTCTACTATCGCTATGTATGAGGGTATAACTATCATGGATGCTATAGCTAGAGCGTATCCTGTCTCTTTCATGCTTAGCAGCTGCTCTAGTGAGTAGTTTAGGTCTTCATCTACACATGTGAATCCCTTAGCCGCTACCCCTATGGTTGATAGCATGGCTATATGCTGTGTGTCGTCTGACAGTGTTTTCAGTAGTTTTTGGTAGTGTTTCTCTAGCTGTGGTAGCCTGAGCTCCGCTATCTCCTTTATGATGGCTAGCGTCTTAAAGGTTTCTATCTGTGTTGTATACGCCACAACCCTACCTATATATGGGGCTGTATCTCTATCTAGCATTTGCCCCTTAAGCTTCCGCTCGGTTTCGCTATCTGGTTCTGTTACAGTGCCGGCTTGTCTGCAGTCTCTATTTATCCAGCTGGGGTATGGTATTG
Source organism: Desulfurococcales archaeon (assembly GCA_015521765.1). Classification (GTDB taxonomy): domain Archaea; phylum Thermoproteota; class Thermoprotei_A; order Sulfolobales; family AG1; genus WANO01. The sequence goes on along the minus strand of WANO01000005.1, from coordinate 5,157 downwards.
TTGTCATTGGGTTTCCCTTTCTATAATCTTCCTGATGTCGTCTCTATAGAGTATTTCTGCCCCCCTGAAGCATAGGAACTCGAGCTCTGAGTTGCTTGTGTTTATGAATTGGTGCGGCTCTCTAGACTCTATAAATATGACGTCTCCCTTCCTTATCGTCTTCATTGTTGGGGTCCCCGATTTCAGGGTCAGTATTCTCCCCTCCCCCTTGGTTATGACCACTATATGCTCGTAGTCGTGTATGTCGAAGGGTGTTTGTCCTCCTGGGCTCAGCCTGTAGTATCTTAGATAGAACCTTTTCGATCCTTTCGACGCGTCTACAAGTACTTTTCTCTCCACGCCTTTAGCCCCTCTCTCGCTGAATGGTTTATATTCTACTGAATCTATATTAACTATATACATTCTATCTGCATCACCTCAGATTATATTGCTCTAGTGAGCTAATTTATGTGGTTGTGGAGATTTTTATATTAAAGATCGGTAAATGATTTCACGCCTGCATGTTGTATTTATTAACCTAATTAATGTTTTTGTAAACGGTAATTGGCATGGTTGAGGTTAACGGTATCGATGTGGATAAGCTTAGGGAGATGCTTGATGAGGTCTCAAGAAACAGGGATAAGGTTGACGAGCTGAACAGGTGGAGTGCTAGGGTTAGGTGGCTTAATTCAGGATTCAACTTTAGGGCCTACGTTAGGAACCACTCATTCCTAATATCTGAGCCTTCAGAGCTTGGAGGTCCCGATACAAGCCCTAATGCAGTTGAATACGTTATCTCTGCGCTGGGCGCGTGCCTTTTGACAGGGTTTGTGTTTAACGCCACTAAGAGGGGTGTTAGGATCAGGAATGCCGAGATCGCTGTTGACGGCGAGTTAGACAACATACTGGTTTTTCTTGGTTTATCCAGCGAGGGGCATCCTGGCTATAGGAGGGTTAACGTTAAGCTCTATGTAGACGCCGATGCTGATGCCGACGTGATCAGGGAGATTTGGGAGGAGACTGTTAGGACCTCTCCGGTTGGTAATACTTTAATTAGGAATGTTGAGCTTAAAACAGATGTAAAGGTTGTTGGGTAGGTGGTGAGTGTTGAAGCTTCCTCTCTTTCCTACAACTGTTGTTGGTAGCTGGCCGAGGCCTAACTGGCTTCTTCAGGCGCTTAAGAGGCGTAGGGCTGGAGAGATCTCTGTCGATGAGTTCAATAGGGTTGCTGATGAGGCTGTGCTTCTAGCTATCAAGTATCAGGAGGATGCTGGTATAGAGATCATAACCGATGGCGAGCAGAGGAGGGATAACTTCTATTCGTTTATAGCTGATAAGATTGAGGGGATCGATCTCAAGACTGTTGCCGAGATCATAGATCTCGTGCCCGACAAATCAAGGTTTGAGAACGTCTTAAGGGCTCTTGATGTCCCCGCGTTCTCTATAAGGAATCCTGTTGTTGTGTCTAGGCTTAAGCCTAGATCCAGTATAGCTGTAGATGAAGTTGAGTTTCTCAGGGAGCATACAGATAGGCTTATTAAAGTCGCTTTGCCCGGCCCGTACCTGTTGACTAGGTCTAGCTGGGTTCCTGGTATCTCGGATAAGTACTACTCCTCTAGAGAGGATCTAGCTTATGAGTATGTGAAGCTCTTAAGGGAAGAGATTATTAAGCTCCGCGATCTGGGGGTGTTCTTTGTACAGCTTGATGAGCCTGTTCTGATGGAAGTTGTTTATGGGGCCGATAGGTCTCAGCAGACATTCATGTGTGCGGCTCTATTCACTAGGGAGAACCCTAAGGAGGAGCTTGATTTCGCGTTGGAGCTCATAAACGAGACTGTTAAGGGTATAGGTGGGGTTAAGACTGGAGTTCATATATGCAGGGGTAACTGGAGTAGGCGTGAGGATGCGTTGCTTAAGGGTAGCTATGAGCCTCTTATGCCTCATTTAATCGCTATGAAGGTTGACCAGCTGGTTCTCGAATACGCGACACCTAGGGCTGGCGAGATAGAGGTTCTGAAGGAGTATGGTTTCGATAAGGAGATAGGGTTTGGTGTGGTTAATCCCAGGACGGACGATGTGGAGGAGCCTGGTAGAATTGTTGAGAAGGTTGATAGGCTCGCTAAATATATTGATGCTGGCAAGATCTATCTCAACCCAGACTGTGGATTTGGAACCTTTGCGGAGTCGCCTGTCAATACTGCGTGGACAGCCTTTAGGAAGCTAAAGTCTATGAGGCTTGCTGCAGACATGCTTAGAAGGGAGTATGGGGGCTGATATTCTGCCTACATAACTTTTTTTGATTTAAGGAGGTTGAACGTGTAGTATGCTATAGCGCCTATAGCCAGTGTTGCTGATACGGCTTGCGTATACGGTATCAAGGTATACGGCAATTTAAGTAGTACTGCTCTAGCTACTGCTGACAGGAGCAGGAGGTATGGTATATTTATGTTTGCCTCGAAAACTCTTCTCCAAAGTATGCTTGGCAACAGATAGGGGGCGCAGAGGGATGACATCACAACCGCTAGGAAGCCTAACACTATTAGGTGGGATAGATCTAGAATAGCAATATCTGCCAGTTGCTGTAGAGCCAGTATGGTGAGTGAAGCGATCCCTATAGCTTTAGCTATGGTGCTCCCCTTAAGATAGATATTCTCTACTCTTCTGAATCCAGGCAGTACTAGGGGTAGCGATCCTAGAAGAAGCGCCATGTACTCGAATCCTTTAGCCACACTTATTATTGTGGACACTAAAGCTATAGTTGCGAGCGCTACTATTCTTTCCACCGATACGGTGTAGCCTCTCATCGAGGGATCCACTCTAGATAGTAGGCTTACCGCAGATAGCAGTGGGAAATACGCTAGCGCCCAGATGTCGTTGGTTATGAATACTGTGTATGTGGCCAGTAGCCCGATTACCGTTAGGGTGTTTGGCGAGTGTAGTTTTGTTGGTTTTATGGCTCCATGGTATCTGGATAGGTGTATTGCTGTCGATACTCCAAGTGGGTAGAGCCAGCTTTCGCTGCCTATGAGTATTAGTGGTAGCGATGATCCCTCAGCGATCGCGTGTGCTAGGCTTGTGTATTTAGGCGGTATTTTACCTGTGTATCCTGGAATCTGGACCCACATTATGCTTGAGTAGAAAGTTCTTATTCCATAGATCATTAGATATTGATGGTATCTTACCTGGAGGAGTAGTATAGCTGTTAAGCCAGTTAGAAACGATACTAGTGAGAGATATGCTAGAGCTCTTGATGAGTAGATCCAGTATTTGAAATCGTCCGGTAGCTTTTGCCTATTGTGCTTCGCCATTTCTTGTTGCCATCGAGAGCTATATTGGTGGCTTCATGCCGAATGATCTTGTTATGTCTCTGATGCTGTCTTTCAGTATATATAGATCTTTATTTATGTCCATAACCACACCGTATTGCTCCAGCTCTGATTTGCCATCTATATACATCGCTATATATGGTGGTTCTTTGAGTATGTTTTTTAGCTCTGTGCTTGCCTGGCTGTACTCTATCGCGATAAAGATCGCTTGTGTACCGAAGCTTTTAACGTTCTTTGACAGCTCCTCAAACACCTTGTAGAAGTAGAGATCTTTCTTTTTTGATCTGTCATAGTACACTAGCAGGACAATCCTGTTTCTGCTTATGGTTTTCTTGAACTCTGTCTCGCTGGATATGTGCTTCACGTTGGCTATAATCACTTTTTCCAGCCATTTGTTATTTCATGATTGGTGGTTATATTTTCATAAGGTTGTCGGGTTGGGTATTTCCTTTATGTTTTTAGATATTTTTTGTTTTTATGCCGTTTCTATGAGATATTTTTTATTTTTCTTCCCGTAACTATTGAGTTTTATTTATAGAAAAGTTTATATAGAACCGCTAATTAATTGGTTTTGGTGAGATAATGGCGTACGGTATACCTGTGCTTATACTGAAGGAGGGAACGCAGAGAACGGTAGGCAGGGACGCGCTCAGAAACAATATTCTAGCCGCTAAGGCCATGGGTGAGGTATTGAAAACAAGCCTGGGGCCGCGTGGACTAGACAAGATGCTTGTTGACAGCTTCGGTGATGTAACCGTAACCAATGATGGAGCAACTATAGTTAAGGAGATGGAGGTTCAGCATCCAGCAGCAAAGCTTCTTGTAGAGACTTCAAAGGCTGTTGATGCCGAGGTGGGTGATGGCACAACATCCGCTGTTGTTTTGGCTGCTGCTCTGCTAGAGAAGGCTGAGAAGCTTCTTGACCAGAATATCCATCCGACAATCATAATTGAGGGCTATAAGAAGGCTATGGCTGAAGCGCTTAAGATTCTTGATGAGGTCTCTACAAGCGTCCCGGTATATGATCTTTCAACTAAGGAGGGCTTCGAGAAAACAAAGGCTGAGCTCAAGAGGATCCTGAACTCTATACTGTCCAGCAAGTATGTATCGACTCAGGATGTTCTTGAGAAGATCATTGATCTGGTTGTTGAGGCTGCATTGATCGCTACTGAGAAGAGAGGAGACAGATATGAGGTGCTGCTAGATAACGTGAAGATCGAGAAAAAGAAGGGAGGCTCTGTAATTGATTCGCAGCTGATTAGGGGTATTGTTCTCGATAAGGAGGTCGTTAATCCTGGTATGCCTAGGAGGGTTGAGAAGGCTAAGATTGCCTTGATCGATGCTCCTCTAGAGATTGAGAAGCCCGAGATAACTGCCAAGATCAATATTACTTCGCCAGACCAGATCAAGGCCTTCCTGGATGAGGAGGCTAAGATGCTTAAGGAGATGGTTGACAGGATCGCTGCTGTTGGTGCTAATGTTGTTATTTGTCAGAAGGGTATTGATGATGTTGCTCAGCATTTCTTGGCTAAGAAGGGTATTCTTGCTGTCAGGAGGGTTAAGAGGAGCGATATGGAGAAGCTGGAGAGGGCAACAGGAGGAAGAATAGTTACTAGTTTGAGGGATCTTACTGAAAAGGATCTTGGATACGCGGAGCTTGTCGAGGAGAGAAAGGTCGGAAATGATAAGATGGTGTTTATTGAGGGCACCGAGAACCCGAAGTCAGCCACGATACTGTTGAGAGGCGCTAATGACATGATCCTTGATGAGGTTGAGAGGAACATTAATGATGCCCTTAATGCTGTTAGGAACATACTTAGGGAGCCAAAGATAATTGGTGGTGGTGGTGCTG
>WANO01000004.1 GCA_015521765.1 Desulfurococcales archaeon | reverse complement strand
GGATGCTAAAAGAACTGTTATAGAGATCGTTAGGAAGCTAGGATTCAACCCAGTTGATGCAGGCTCGCTGAGGAACTGTAGGGTTCTCGACCTAATGGTTCATCTAATGATAGAGCTGGATCAGAGGCTGGACTACGGCTTCAAGGGATCATGGAAGTTTCTCCCACCATGAAAATAGTATAGATGAAGACACATGTTTTTATGCTATTTTAGACCATCCCGCCCCCTTTCGTGGAGGAAATATTTATATATTTAGCACGGCAACTTAATCAGAGAAGGGGCATGCACCCCGCAGCTGTAGGGGGTGGGATCATTTCAGCATCTGTGGATATAGATAGGCTAAGAAGGGTTCTCGTTGGTCTCTATCTCAGGGACGCATCTAGATCCTTTAGGCTCCATCTATCGATATATATCATAGCCAACATAGCCATGGCTCTAGCCAACATTGCTCTAGAGCCGGGCAATCTATGGTTCTACTGGCCGCTAATAGGCTGGGGTCTGGGAGTGGCTAGCCACTACTACTTTGGGGTGTATAAGGCGTCCAGCTACATGAAGCGGTTGTTTGATGAGGCTCTCGAGGAGCTGAGCCGCTAGAACGGGTCTTGGGTTCGGTGGCTATACTGTAGGGATAGCTTTTGGGCTTGGTGCTATAGTGTGATCTGTGATCTCTCACCGAGAATAAGTCTATAGCCCGATGGTATCTTGTTGGCTTTACCCGCAACCACGGATCTAGAGCCTATTATAGAGTCCGTTATCCTCGAGCCTATATCCTTAAGCACGACCCCATCCTCCACGAGGCTGTTCTCTATCTCCACATTGCTTATCTCGCATCCGCTCCCTATACTTGTGTATGGCCCTATATACGTTCCCGAACCTATCCTTGTCCCCCTACCTATATATGCGGGACCCCTGACAATGGCGTCTCTAGACACTACTGCGCCTTCATCTATATAGACCCTCCCCTGGATCTCCGCCCCCTCAACCCTCCCAAGGATCCTGCCCTCAAGCTTGGAGTCGAGAATCATTCTGTTAGCGTCCAGAATATCCTCCGGGGTCCCGGTATCTTTCCACCACCCGGTAATTATATCGTAATCCACCCTCAGCCCCCAGTCTATGAGCCTCTGGATCGCGTCGGTGATCTCGAGCTCACCTCTCCAGCTGGGCTTGATGCTCTCCACAGCCCTAAATATGTGGGGCGGCCTAAAGAAGTACACACCCACAAGAGCGTAGGGGCTGGGGGGCTCCCTGGGCTTCTCAACCAAGCCTACAAGCCTGCCTTTATCGTCGAATCTAGCCACACCGAACCTCTGGGGGTTGGGGACCTCGGCCAAAAGGATCATAGCCTCGGAATCGCTCTCCTCGAATCTCCTAACGAACCTGGCTATCCCCTCGAAAATTATGTTGTCTCCAAGATACATCACGAAGGGGTCGTCCCCAACAAACTCCCTGGCCATATATAGTGCGTGGGCCAGCCCGTGGGGGTAGCCCTGGTATATGTAGGTTAGGTTAAGCCCCAGCCAGGATCCATCTCCATAGTACTCGACAACCCTCTCCGGAGCTATGTTCCCGAGTATAACGGCTACATCCTTAATCCCTGAGCCTCTAAGATCCTCGAGGGCCCACTGGGATATGGGCTTTCCAGCAACCTTGATCAGCTGCTTAGGCCCTGTATGGGTTAGGGGCCTGAGCCTCGTTCCGAAACCACCATGGAGAAGCACACCTTTAATGCTGCGCCCACCTCTATAATAGCTGCTACCCATGGATATATTATTAAGGTGTTCTTAAATGGCTTAATCCTCCATACCTCTAGCGTTGGTAAATTCAGACCAAAACTATATATAGCTATATTTATCTAGCATTTTTAGGGGCATAGACATATGCCCTCAGCCAAAATGGCTATAGGAGTTGTACTCCTAATCCTTGTTATAGCGGCTTTCGGCCTTCTGTTCAGCGGTGGAGGCAGATTTCCTGGAGGTTCTCCGCCAGTTACTACAGTAACAAATATACAGTATATATTTGATTATAGAAATTGGTATCCTGAAGTACTGGAATACCTCAACAACAATGTATCTGTGTTCAGTGTTGGAGAGGTTATTGGCGTTGCCGGCTTCGGGGTTAAGATAAACTCTATACAGGTTCTTGATTCCTGGCGGTATGTTGGTAGATTCATGGGGGATCCTACTAGAACCGTTATCCATGAAGCTGTTATAGCTGATCGGAGTGAAGAGGGTGAGATCATTGTGCTTGACGAAGCCAAATTCGTGATGGTCGATGTAACCTTTATGAGGGTTTCCGAGGATGAGATCCCTAAGACAAACGTAGTTATATATCCTGGGGGGCTATCGATACTTATAAACCCGTTCCTACTACTGCTTGGATTTCTTGGTGCTGATCTTTCCGAGGAGAGGAATCTAAGCATTCTAAAGATCGTTGTATCATTCGACGGTAAATGGATCGATTATCGATACGTGATTAATTCATCTAGATCAGGTTTGAATCTTGAGAAAGATATCGAGAATCCGATCGGGTGGAATGAGAGAAGTAAGTTGCTGTTCATAGTTCCTAAGAACGCTAGAGATATAGAGGTTGTTATAACGCTCTCACCAGACTGCCCAATACTTGCGTCAGGCCCTCTATGCCAGCCTGGAATACCTATCGCTAGAGTGAAGGTCTCCTAGAGATCAATACCAGTATCGTGGAGGCTCAGATACTCTAACCTTATTTTCATCTGAGAATCTCCACTTGCCCATCAGATCTAGTATAGCTATCCGTTCACTTAAACCGTATCCTCATTTATCGAAATTGTATTATTATATTGTATTGGGCATGGCTGGGTTCATCACGGTCTCCTCGGAGCCGCCTGTGGGAGCCTTGTGTATAGGCCCCCTCGGGAACCGAGGTAACCAATAAAACCTATAGGCTCTAGAGGCTATAAGCTCTACGGCATGCCCAACAGCTCTCAGAAACATAGAAAGCCGTAATTTAACGTTTCTGCCCCTAACCCTTATCCTTACCCTTACTGCCATCTGGAGTATCCTCTGTAATTCTTGATCTCAGTTCCCATTTCCCGAATCTAATCAGTCCTCTAGGTCTGCGCCTCAAGAATACCTCCGAGAATTAATAGTTGTTGATGGCTATTAAAATAGATTGGGTGGTTCTCGATGGTTGATCCGTACACTATAGCGCTGATCCTGCATATAGTTGGTGCGTCTATATGGATTGGCGGCCACATAATAATATTTGCTGGATACATGGTGCCTATGCTTAGATCTAGGGATTTCAGCGAGCTGGACAGGTTCGAGTCCATATACGAGAGGATCGGGATTCCTAGCCTGCTGATATCAGTTGCGACAGGTGTCTATATGGGTAGTGTGTGGTATCCTATAGCTGAGTGGTTCAATCCGGGTTCCAGGGCGTTCATGCTTGGGTTAAAGGTGCTTATGCTTCTGGCCACGCTTGGTCTTGCTGCCGATGCTAGGCTCAGGATCATCAGGAGGTATAGATCTGGTGGCGATATAGATATCTATGATCTGGCTATCCACATATCTATAGTAACGATCCTAGCCATAGGCTTCGGCGTTGCAGGCGTTATGTTTAGATACGGCTAGGCACCCTCAGGCTGGTTTGATCCCGATCTTTTTGTCCTGTGTGTTCGGGGCCTTTAGTTTCGGTATCCTCCCCCACCCACTGCTGATGAAATATACATGTTATTAACATATATAGTTCTTCCCGATCTATATAGGGGTCCATAGATGATTACATGCATAGAGCTACTCGACGTGTTTCTCCAGCCCCTTAGGAGGGAGTGGATTCTAGAGTTCTACGGTGATCGGGAGATCACCCAAAAGCTCATGCATAGGGTTGCGGCATGCCTCTCTAGGTATGGAGACACATACCTATACATCAACCAGCTTTTCGGGGGGCTCAACCCCTACATGCTTAGAAGGATCGCTAGAACCATAGTGAACGCCGATCTAGACAGGATATATGTTTCCCGCGGCCTAAGGCTCGAGGACTTCCTCAAGCTATCCATAAGGCACTGCAGAGACTTCGACAGCGTTGTTGTGGTGGATCCATACCTCCACACGGACCCTGCTAAAGGATTCTTAACCGAATACACCCTGGTTACCTCAGCTATAAGGAGGCTGTCTTCTCGAGTTAGGGTTGTCGTGTTCAATAGGGTTTCCAGGGCCGGGGGCTATATGCCTGAAGGCGGCAGCTTTCACCACCACACCGTGCATGTTATCGTTAGGTCTTATTTGAGGGGCAGATCCTCGTGCTTCGAGCTGATCAAGCATCCAGCAAAGGATAGAGGGGAGCTATGCATAGATGAGAAGATTATAGTTGAGGGCGATCCCATATGGGTAGGACAACACCAACTCTTAGAATGGGCGTTGAGGAGGAGATAGCTAGGCTGAGAATGATCTTTAGATCCATAGAGGACCCCGAGCTAAGGGACAGCATGCTGAACCTCCTAGAGAGATCCAAGGCCCTAGTGAACGCCTTCCAGAGGACCCCGGCTCCAGACCCCATAGAGGTTGTAGTGTTCTCAATGATCGCTGAGATATACATGGAGCTGAAGAGGTGCAGATGCAGATGCGGGTAGCGTTTATTCTTATTCGGGAGGGTGTGGGTAGACAATATCTATATTCATCTCCCTAGCTATAGCCTTGATCCTGTCAGGGTTCTTATCATGTATAAACGGGGTGATAACTATAATCCTATCGGGCTCAACACCCTTGGCCTCCCTATAGAGTTTAGCCTTCCTCGATATGAATGCTAGATCAGATCTCTTAAGGGCCGAAGTGATCTCAACAATATACACCTTGCCATCCCTAACCACTATATCGATCTCAACCTCCTCAGGCCTTCCATACACAATACCCTTAACATCGGTAACCACAAGACTCTCAACAGTCCACCCAGCATCCCTAAGGATCTCCTTAAGACCCTCCCTATAAGCCGACTCACTCATAACCCCCCATCTAGCACCCAAGCCAGCAACCATATTTTCAAGCCTCCTAAGATCATCCTTAGTAGCCATTATCGCCCTGATCTTCTCTAACTCCTCCTTAGTAGCCATTGCCCTCCTGATTCTCTCCAGCTCATCCTTAGTAGCTAGCTTCTCCAAGTCCTCTTTCGTAGCCATAACAGATCTAATGCCCTCCAACTCATCCTTAGTAGCCATACGCCCCTCAAGCACCCTGAGATCTTTCTTTGTAGCCATGGTCTCCTCAAGTTTCTTCAGATCATCCTTAGTAGCCATAACAGATCTAATATCCTCCAGATCCTCCCTAGTGGCCATGCGCTCCTCGAGGTCGTGTATTGCTTTCAGTAGGGTTGTCCAGGGGGCTGCTTTGGCTAGTGCCTCCTGGAGTATGTTGGGGTTTTTTGTTAGGGTTTCCAGTATTATTTCGGGTTCCTGCTCGAGGATTTCCTTGACTGTTTTTCTTACCAGCTCTCTGATTTCTTCGCTGCTCATTGCTTTATCTCTCAACCATTATTAAGGTGTTTTTGGGGCTTAAATACTGTAGGGGGATGCGTGGTGTTTTTGTTTCTTCACTGTGGGCTATGGCTTGGGTTTCACCTCTATCTCTCCTAGCCCCATGCCCCTTCCTCTTCCGAGGCCTAGCTTCTCTGCTAGGGCTAGGCTGTAGGAGGCTGCCTCCCTAACTCCTCTATGCCTTATGTTTAGCGCGACCATTCCTCTGAATCCTCTGGCTTTTCTCAGTTTTCCTTCTCCGTCTCTGCCTATGATCACTGTCTCCGGCCAGATCCTGTGGTGTATCGTCTCTGTCAACACAGTTCCCAGGAGGGCTGTTTTGAATACTGCCTTATCGGGGTCCCTCCCGATGTGTTTTGCGACTACAGGGTGGTTTGGGTGGGTTGCTGCGAGTAGCCTGAGGCTGTAGGCCAGTATAAGCCCTGGTATTGGTAGGGTTGTGTACCCAACTTTTAGGCCCTCGTATCTTCTTCTCCAGCTCTCGAGGGGCGGGATCATTAGCTTCGGCGAGAGTAGAGCCGGTGTGTGGAAGTAGATTGCGAAGCCCCTCTCTAGATCCTGCTTAAGCACCTCGAGGCTTGCCACCACCCTAACCTCGGGTATCTCGATCCTCATCTCGCCAAACGGCGTTCTAAGGCTCGAGCCCTGGATACCCGCCACATCGGTATTTATGTCATCGACGACTTCGGAGGAGACTACTGCAGCGATCCTGCCCCACAGCGTTTCTCCCGGGCTAATGATGCTTCTCCTAGATCTCTGGCTCGAGGCGTAGAGCCTCTGACCCCCTGCGGATAGGTTCGATATGAACAGGGGCTTATACTTCTCTCTGGACTCGACATGCTTCTTCAGGGGCTTCAGCACCGCCTCGGTCTCGATGAGTGTCTTCAGTATCCTCGAGGATAGGGGAGGAAGCCTCAACACCTCCAAGGGGGTCACGGCTATAGGAACCTCTATAAGAACCCTACCCCCCATTTTGGGACCTCTTGGTATCTCTAGATTTATAATAATATTTTATATAATGATATATGCCGACTCCTGTGGCCATACCCTGAATGGTCTTCCGCGTAGTGTTATGAGCTTCATCTCCTTGAGTGCTTGTAGATGTCTTCTTATGGTTGATCTGTCTTTCCCGAGCTTATTCGCTAACTCGTCTATTGTTAGTCCTGGGGTCTTGATTACTAGGTCTAGTATCTCTGACTTTGCCCCTAGGCTGGGCGGGTTAATGATCTCGACGATGTTTCTGGGTATAACTACTAGTCTATTAATGTCTTCTGTATCGATCTCTATACTGATCTTGTCTTTAAGGTCCTTGGGCATGGATAACGCAGCTGTATATAGTCCGAGCACTATTATCCTCATTCCTCCAGAAAGGATCACTGTAACTCTATCTCTCTCTTTGGCTTGTTTAATCAGTATATCCTTCACAGATCTAACTAGATGGGGAAAGCTGTATGTTGATTCACCCAGCTCAACAACCTCAACCTTTGCCTGCACGTTTCTGGCTATTTGATCTACATACTTATATGCTTTTTCAGCCTTCTCCACCAGCTTGCTCGTTAGCAGTATCACAAGATCGCCTTGGCTCAGTCCATGCCTAATGATCGCTCTGACAACGAACCTCTCATCGAAACCAAAGCTCGCTATAAGGGCTGTGTGCATTGTTGTCCACAATGCTATACATTGGTATAGATTATTTTAAAGTAATACCCGTGTGCATAATCCATGCATTAATATGGTGTTTGATGTATTAATTATGCATTAATAGTAACGTTTAAAAAACCTTGAACGCATATTACTATCAAGCACCCCTCATTTTTGTAGGTGGAATCCATGGATAGTCAGGAGAGGCGCCCAGACCCTATAGCTGACGCGGCCAACACAGCGAGAATCGCTGTCCATCTAGAGCAGGCCTATGATATAATCGATGAGATGGCTAGCAATCCAAATAACTATAGGGATTCCCTATATAAGCTTTCCAGGCTTATTACCAAGGTGCTAAATGATCTTGAAAAGAACTCAGATAAGTTTAGGAATTCAGAATATAGAAAGAGAGTCTTTGATAGCGTTTCAGAGTCTCTAAAGTTCTGGTCTAGAAAGCTAGATCAGCTAATTGAGTATTTATCGAGTAAGAGCGACAAGGAGTTCGAGAAAGAGGTAAGAAGGTTTGCCGCACTTGCCATCTCGCCAGATCATTATTCACTTGAGGTAAAAAAGGCTTTGGAGGGTGAATAAATCATGTATAAACCACCCTACATCGCTGTAGCCGGGAGATTCGAGCTGCAGGTATCGGTTTTAACGGGCTTGGGGGCTATAGGCAACTATAATCAGCATGCGGTAGCTCGAATAGTTGTGGACGGAAGAACATATGAGGTCCCTGTCCTAACCGGGAACTCGCTTAAGCACTGGCATGCTGTCTATCTTGCTGAAATCTACAAGAGTCTTGGAGGGAGAAATCTTAATGATCTATGCGAGAGAGGGATCGGGTCAAGGGGGTATACTGTAGACTCGAAATTAGATAATCTAAAGCGGGCCTCATCCGAGATCGAGGCTATAAAGGATCTATGCAACGATATACATGGATTCCTAATACCGAGAGAAGAAAATATAAAGAGAGACTCGTTGGTAAAAACAGCATTCGCCATACCCGTTCTAACCGAAAGCAACATTGAAAACACATCAAAGTTCGCTGTACAGCACAACAAGGTTGTTCCACCACAAGTTACAAGGGCTACAAATAACGATGAGAAGATGATGCCATATAAGCAGGAATACGCCACATCATCGTCTTATGGGTTTGCCGTGAGGATGGATCTGGGATATATACTTGTACCAATGTATGAGCAGGGAGAGGTGGATCTCAAAAATACCAGTCTAGATGAAGAGAAGAAGCTGAGAGCAAAATCCTCTATATTGGCTCTGTTTAACGCTATTACCGGTGCTGGCTCTAAGCAGGCTAGAGCGCTTCCAATAAGCTCTTTGAGGGAGATTGTTGCCGTGGTATCAAACATGCCTATTCCAAATATCGTTCATGGAGCGTATGAAGACTACTTTGAAAGCTATCTAGATACGCTAAAGGGATACGTTAAAGCATTAAATAGCGGGACCTCTAGCGGCTCCAAAGAATCTAGCGCAAGCTCTATAAGGGTTAAGGTCATGTGTTATGGCATAGAAAAATGCAGTGATGATCAAAGCTCTACAGTTATAGAGGTTAAGAGGTATACAAGTCTCCAGGAGCTTCTAGAGAATCTTGTGAGCACAACGCTATCGGCGATGAATCAGAATAAGAGTAATTCGCCAAATAGGTAGTTTCCTGGTATTTTTCCATAGATGAAGGGTTCCATAGTATGGAGGTTGTTGTAGCGACGTTCAAGCCCGCTCCATACTCGATTAAGCATATTGAGACCTATCAGGTTGCTTTATCCTACCCGGTTTTTCCTCCATCAACGCTCATTGGTGCTATAGCCTACTCTTTGTCCCAGCTGGGATTATGCGGTAATCCTGATGAATGCATTGCTAGAGCTAGGAGTATGGTTTCTAGAGTTAGAGACTCGGCTATCTCTGGGACGTGGTTTGGCGTTATACTAAGGCGCTCCAGAAAGATTCTTCAGGATAGGATCCTGCCTTCCTCGCCTCGAGACCTTGTGAAAACCAAGAAGGATAGGGAGAGGGCTCCTAAGCACTTCAGCAGGTATTTTGAGCTTCAGCAGGCTGTTAGTGATGCTATGGTTCGTGACTATGTTTTCTCCTATGAGCATAGGGTTCTGGTTATTCCTAGAAGCAGTAGCTTTGTGGATACGCTATCTAAGGCTATATGGCTCATATCTAGGGTTGGTGATTCTGAGTCTCTTGTATCGGTTTCGGATATAGAGGTTGTTAAAGCTGAAAGGTGTGATGGAGGTAAGGTTAATGTGTCTATTATCGATCGTGCTGGATTAATCTCTGGAGGAACCTATACCGTTGTTAGAGCCAAGGATGAGTATGACAATACTGTGAGCCTGGCCATCCCTGTGTATCGTAGGGGTTCTCTCTATATTTCTGGTGAGATATATATTGATCGAGATGTCATGTGTGCTGAAGAGCTGAGGTTTCCTTCCGGTGGTGAGTGGTGAGCAACGGAATATCCAGTGTAGCTGATCTCGTTAGGGCGCTGGCCGTATCGTGGAGGAGTGGAAGGTGTGGAGGTGAAATAGATCCTAAAGCCCCTATAGATGAGCGTAGGCTGCGTGTGCAGACCGAGCTTGCTGAAAGGCTGCTAGAGATTTTCTATGGCTATAGAGATAGAGGGGTTGTCGCTGTATTTAGAGCACCCACTGGCTTTGGGAAGACTGAGGTTTTGTTTGCGTCGTATCTATACCAGTGGGTTGAGGGTGAGTGGTTCGCTGGTAGAATGTTTCTTGTTGAGCCTGTTCATGCGCTGCTTTCCCAGATGGCTAGGAGGATCGGGATCTATCTACGTGGACTTAGGGCTTTTGGTTTTCGTGAAAAGAGTCTTCCTGGCGTGGGTGAGGATCATGGAGAGGTTTCAGAGCCCACGTTTCTGTATACCGCACCCATAACTCTTACCACGGTGGATTCATTCATCTACGGTTATATAGCTAAGCGTGTGAAGACCTGGGAGGAGAGGGGGGTTGCTACTGGGAGATACAGCCTTCCTGTTGGCGTGATAATGAATTCAGTTAGTGTCTTTGATGAGGCTCATCTTGTTCAGGATGAGGTTTTCCTGGGGCCTAGGGTCCTGGCTAGAATCATGTGTTATATAGCTAGATCCGGGGGTTTCGTTGTTTTATCGTCCGCCACTATCTCCAGCGGTTTTCTAGATCTGCTTAAGAACCTCTGCGGTTCGGAAAGCATAGAGTTTATCGATGCTCCGGGAGGTGTCTATAGGAGGTCCCTCGATCTGGAGGTTAGGCTGGATAGGCCTATAGATCCAGGTGAAATCGAGTGTGGAGGCAGGAGTCTAGTTATAGTTAATACTGTTGATAGGGCTAGAAAGGTCTATAGTGATTTGAGGAGGAGGTGTGGCTCCAACACCTATATTATTCATTCTCTTATGAGCCGCGGGGATAGAGCTAGGATCGTTGATTTTCTGGAGTCCCTTGAGTGTGGGGCTAGAGATCGGGATAGCTTTATTCTTGTAGGCACCCAGAGCGTTGAGGTTGGGATCGATTATAGCTTCGATAACTTATATACCGAGCTATCCCCCATAGATAGCTTGATTCAGAGGATTGGTAGGGTCGGTAGATTTGGCGGTTCATCTAGGGTGGTTATCTATGATTCCGACCGTCACCCCTACAATAATGAGCTACTTATGTCCCCTACCAGGGAAATTGTTGAGTCTGGAAGATTCAGCCATATTGATCTTGGTGATGTGAATTCACTATCCAGCTTTATAGATCGTGTATACACCCCTGAAACAATAAGGGATATGTCTGAAGAGGGAGATCACCTATATCTAAGGTTTGTTGAGTACCTGGATGATCTAAACCTCTTCTCCAGACCTCCTGAGGACGGTGTCTTTATTCGTCCCTCATTCTATGTTGGGGTGTCTATTGTGGATCAAAAGGATGTGGTCAATATAGATAGATTAGGGAGGGACGCTTTAAGGGCCGATGTGTTTAGAAGCAACTTAATTAAATTCTCTGTATCTCTGCTGGGTGGAGCTGGAGGGTTTAGCGGGAAGAGGCTTGCTGGATTGCTGCTTAGTGCCTTGCTGTATGGCTGTAGGATCTATCGTGTTTCGGGGGGCTATGATGGGTTTGTCCTGCTTGATGGTAGAGAGTTTAGTCGTGAAAGTATTAATAGGCTTCTTAGGGATAGGAATGCTGATCCTGAAACAATCATCTATAGTGTTTTGGATAGGGTGTATGATCATGGATTTATTGTTGTTGCCTGCAGCGATCGCTCAACCCTATATGATGATGGGGGTGTTAGGGTTGAGGGTCTTGAGGCCCATAGCGTTATTGAGCGTCTCAGAAGCGCTAAGCCTAGATCGAGGAGAAGAGGTGGGTAGGCCATGGGGTCCCCAGGCAACAGCTATTGCTGCGCATACTACGAGGGCGATGAGTGTGTTGAGAGCTTTATAGCCCATATCGACTCCTCTCTAAAGGTTTGGAGGCATCTTAAGCCATACTATATTGGCTCGGTTACTCGTGCTGCTGGATATCTGGATCTGGATCCTGTAGAGTTCGCCCTTGTAGTTCATGATTTCGGTAAGTTGGCTAGGGAGTATAGGGTTAATAGGAGGGGCTACAGGCATGAGCTTATAAGTAGCTATGTTGCCTATGAGGTTCTTAGGGATTTAGCTGGGAGGCTGGATCTTGGGGATGATGTTTTGCTGAGCATATCTCTGGCTGTTCTTCTTCACCACGAATCCATCATTATGTCTGCCTATGTTTCCAGCTTTGGCGAGAGGTATCTTACTGTGTCTAATATTAGGAGGGTTGTTGAGAAGGCTGATCTTGGTTTGGGGTGTGATGTGTCTAGCCTTATTGATTATCTAGGGAGGTTATCTAGCTACTCGAGGTCTGCAGGTATCTATATAGACTATGTGGTTGATTTTCTATCTAGATGGGGGACCTCGCCCCTACCTGCTGAGCGTGTTGTTGATGGCTTGAGGTATTTGATTTTGAGATCCAGTGTGGGGGACCCCGACAGCCTGCATGTTATCAGGGCTAAGGCTGCGGCTGTTCTCCATCCACTTGTTGTTTCAGATTCTATCGCCGCCTATGTTTCGAGGTCCCTCTGTAGGGATCGCGATCCTGATAGTCTTAGGGATGAGGGGACCTGGGTTGTGAGGAGGGTTTTATCTGGTGCTGAGCCTATCGATCTGGATCTTGTGAAAAGCTCCATATGTGGTGGTTCCGATGGGCATTGATTCTGGAGGAACTCTATATACTCCGGGGCATGGGCTTGTTGCTGACGCATTAATTATGCATGGGTTGATTAGGGTTCTCGCCTCTAAGGGTGTTTATGATGGGTATGTTGAGAGGATCGGTGATCGCTTTAGGATCGTGCTGAACAAGCCCATCGATGAGATATGCGACGATAAAGGTGGGCAGGGGAGGCGGGGCTCGGATAGCTGTGTTGTTCGTTCGGGGATCATCAACAATATTAGGCTGGCTTTAGATTCCTATCGGAGGGCTAAGCCTAGGAGGTTTCTGAGGAACTTCTCTAGGTATATATATAAGTTCGATAGCTCAAACATAAATCCTAAGTCTTTTGATCCCTGGATGAGTGATCTGTTGAAAAACATCCGCTCAGGGATCGATATAGGGTTGTATAGCCATGATCTATACGATCATAAGGGCATATGCAGAGAGGGTAGAGAAGGTAGGAAATCCAGGTGTGGAGATCTATACACGCTCTATATGAATCTCTCATCTGTATATGGAAAGTACTCCTCGAGCAACTTCATGGTTAAGGAGAACATATACTATAGGGTTTGTGGAGCCTGCTTCACCCTTGCGAGCCTCGGCTTGCTTTTCGGGGTGTTCCTGAATAGGTATGCTTCGGGCAAGAATGTTAGTATTGTTTTTGTTTCTGTAATACCTAGAAATAGTGTTGAGATTGCTGATCTTCTTGCCCTGCAGAGGCTCACTGAGGGTGTTAGGGATGTCTGGTTCGATATGCCTCTACTTGCGTCACCTATGTATCTTCTGTCTTCTGGGGAGACTCTCTATGGGGCGTATGGTGATCTGGATATTTTGACTTGGAAGATCGCTGTTAGTGGTTCCTCTCAGAGGTCCCTTGATATAGTTGTTATGGATCTTGGTAGGCTTCTCGAGTTCATATCTGAGGTTAAGTATACCGTTCCTGAATGGCCTAGGATTGTGGATCAGTGCTTAAGCGATCCAGATGGGGAGGGGGCAACCCTTATGGCGGAGCTCACTGAGGCCATTCTCTTTAATGGAGATCTATATAGGGTGGCTAGGGAGTTTACGTCGTTCTTCACCAACCATGGGAGCTCTGCATGTAGGGATTACTCAAGCAGGCTTTATAGGTTTGCTGATGCGCTATTTAGTGTTGGGTAGCTAAAAGGTGTTTTCCTGTAGTTTTTTGAGTAGCTCTTCCCAGCAGTCCTTTCTATACCTCAGGTATATGCTGTCTCTTCTTATGGATGCCTCAACAATGTTTTTCTCCAGCCCTGCATGCGCCTTGAGGTTCCTTATGTCGAGGGAGCCTATGTTGCATTTCTCCTCGGGCCATATGCCTATGTAGATCGGGAATATGCAGTTCTCTATGTTTTTTGGGTTTAGGCATCTTTTCTTGATGTTGTTTATCTCGTTTAGGCCTATTTCTCTATATATTATTCCTAGGCTATCAACCGCTTTCTCTAGTATGGTTATTTCTATTCCTTGATCCTTGATATCGGATCTATCTGGTATAAGCGCCCTTTTTATTTTTCGGGCATACTCTATTAATCCAGCTGTATATATCGCTAGGATTGTGTTCTCTATATTCAGGAATAGGTATGGTTTGATCTGTCTGCTCCGCCCATCTATCTCGGTGTATCTGTTTCTGAGCTCCAGAAGCTTCATCAGGTTGGCTATAGCTGTCCTCATCTCCAGATTCTTCTCTTCTATCTCGCCAGCTAGGGTTAGGAGGGCTAGGGGCATTGCGTATACTATCGCTCTCGATGCAGCTATGCCGTATTCTATCTGCTTGTTGATTTCGCCATGTATTTTTCCTGTCTCTTTGTGTGCGTCTGCCAATTCCTTTCTGTCTAGAGATATGTTTGCTTGTCTATAGTTTCCTTTGGTTTGTTTCTTTACGTATGTGTTGATCCATAGGGACATCTGTTCTATAGCTGAATCCACATCTATCCCCGCTTTTTCCACTATATATATTCTGTGTACATCTCTGCTGGATTCGCTTGGGGTTACTGGCTCGCTGTTTATGTATGTTAGCTCGATCTGCTTTCTCTCTGGTCCAGCAGCTATATATGCCTGTGTAGCTATTTTGACCGCCTGATAGAATGATGCTGGCATGTAGTTTATTCCGTGTGACAGATCTATTATAACCCTATCGGGCTTCGCCTCCAGGAGTTTCGAGAGAATCAGTATCGCTACCTCGGCTATATAGCTCTCCATCGGGTTGAACTGTCTCTTTACCTGCTTAACCACGCCGAATCTCCATCCGTTGAATACACCTATTCCCGGAACGATCTCTATGTCTAGCTGGCCGCTAGATACATACTTATCTAGCTGTGTCGACTTGGATTCGCTTCTGATCCATTCAACTATCCTATCCCTGACACTGCTGATGAGGCTTGTATACCCACCTACCTTATCTATATTGATGATTGGTGTTTCCGTGTTTTTCTTTCTTGCTTGAGAAACAGTGTCTGCGAGAACTATCAGTATCTTCTCTGGCTTGTAGCAGGCTATGAGTGCGTCTAGAACGGTTGTGGATCTAAATACACCTCCATGATCGCTACCGCCTCCACAGTCTAGATATGATGTGTCGTACTGCGCCTCCCTCCACTGGTAAGGGTTTCCCCAGGGCGCCGCTATGAGTGTTCCACCGGCCATATGTTCTATGCCTCCTTAATCTAGGTTCGGGATGCCTTCTATGTATCTTTTTATTCCTTGCCTAGAAGCCTGTGTATGTTTTCCTCGAGCTCCTCCGACAGATCCCTATAGCTTAATCTATCTATATCTATACTTCTTGCTTTCAGATACCCGTACCCAATGGTTTTTCCCGCACCCAGCTGTATTCCTATCTCCTTCATGTAGTCTAGGACTAGATTCAGCAGCCTCTCCTCCGGGCTGTCCTCCTCTATATCTAGAGCCGTTAGCTCCATCTCTATCTCCCTAACCATTACCGCTCTATCGGAGTAGAGCGCCTTCTCCTGCTTAACCAGTCTCCTTCTATCAATCGCCACATGCGTTCTTGTGATCCTCGCAACCTTACCCGGATCTATAAATACAGATGAAACATTAAGTTTCCCTTTATAGAACCTAGATCCAAAAAGCCTGCATAGCGGGCAATAAATAGAGAGCAGACACTCCACTACTTCACGACATTTCTTGTCGTTGACGCATCTATCCAGGTTATCTAGATCTATCTTTGGCTTGAATGTCGCCTGCTCCTCGTTAAACTCTACGGCGTCTTCTTTGAATATGCTGTACAGCATCTTCAGGATGCTCTCGTTATCTAGCTGTTTCTTTAGTTGTTTCTTTAGCTCCTCTAGATCGGTTTTCTCTATCTTTGATAGATCTTTAGGTACATGATAGATATTTGATTTTTCATCATCACTGACGCCCTCCGTATGGAGCATACTAGCTAATCTATGTATGTTCTCCTTAAATATGTTGCTGTCGGGGTCCCCTGCTACATGTTTCAGGATGTTGTATGCTATAGTCCTTAACGCACCTTTAATGCTTGTTGATGGAATCACATATACTTTCTTTCCGTTCCCCAGCGTTATTTCCAGTTGCTCTCTCACGTTTTCTCCGGGTTCGACTCCCTTTCCTATAAGTATTGGTGCCTGCTGGTTTTCGTTGGATAGGGTTACTTTAATGTTTATTCGATCATATATTTTAGCCATTCCACCCACCCCCTGGGTTACGATGATAATATGTGGTTTAGTCCCTGTATCGGGATCATGAAGTTTGTTCCGGGACCTCCGTATCTCTGTGTCAGTATATTTAGCTCTCCCAGGGTTTTTGGCGTGTCTTCTGGATCTTCTACTCTATAAACTATTACCGATCCTGGGGCTAAAGCTCTTACCAGAGGTGTTGGGGTGTTCGTTAGGTTCGACCATCCCTTATATACTGTTGTTGCCGTGTAGTATGCCTTCTCTAATTTTACTTTTTCATATTCACTGAACTCTGGGAGGCCATGGCTGTGTGGTGCCCATACTGGTGAGAGTGTGTATAGTACTAGAGATCTTGATTCATATACCGATTCTCTATAGAGGTTCTCTAGCTTTTCTAGGAGCTGGTTTCTGTTTCTGAAGGTTACTTCCGTCAGCCCGTATCCTCTTGAGGTCCCTCTTCCTAGATGGAACTCTGTTGGTTTATCCATTATTATTCCTGCCTCCTCAAGCGTTTTCGTGAGTGATTCACCATATGATAATAGGTACATGTAGTATCTTGTTCCTTCTACTACTGCCTCATATGTATAGATCATCTCCTTTTCCGAAGATCTTCTAGCCTTGTTTATCGCCACCATGTCTATCGTTACTGTTGAGGGACCTCCACAATCCATGTAGGTGCTTCCTTCTCTATAAAATAGATTCTTGAAAACAGCTACAGCGCCGTATATCTCTGTTCCGTTGATTCTGCATGGCATCGATAGGGTCTTTTGGATTATGCTCTTTAGCGCTTCAGTGTTGTTTTCTGATGCTAATCTATAGATCTCTTCCGGATCTATAGCCACCACCTCATCACTGCCCTTGCATTTATATGTGAACGGGTGTGCCGGTATGCATCTACTGTTTTCTTTGGTGTATATCATTGAGGATACAGCTATTGTTGGGTCTATATGCTGTCTTTCCGGTTTGCTTGGATCTGCTTCCGCTATCTTTGTGAGCAGTGCACCCCACAGTGTTCTTCCGCTTATTATTGTTGGGTTTGTGTATGCGTACCAGTTCTTTGATATTCTACTGCTTACTATTAGTGGGGTCTTTATGTTTATTTCTGCCTCTACTAGTTCAACTAGGGCTTTCCCTATTGTTGATCACCCCTGATCTACGCATTTTATTTCTCTATTTAAAAGCGCTTCAGCTAGTTTGAGCGCTATATTTGATGCTATACCTTTTTCCTTCAGCTCCTCTATCTGGGGATCTATTCTATCTATTTTTACCCATACCTTTTTTGATCCTCTCCCTATCCCTATATACTGGATCTCTATTAGAGATAGCAGGATAAGATCCAGCATCCTGGCCGCCTCACCGTTCTCTTTACCGGCTATATCCAGGGCTATCTTTCCCTTGATCTCGGTGCATGGGGGTAGATACTCTACAGAGTATAGGGCTCCCCTTAGGTTCTTTAGGGAGTCTCTATCTATGCTCACGTGCTTAAGCACTACTGTATCTATATTGCTTCCTCTATTGATTCTGAATGTCTCCACCATGAGTCTGCTTCTTTTGCCTCCTGGCCTGCCGTAGATCTCTAGCACTATATCGTTTTCCCTGCATATGCTACTGATGAGCCTAGGATCTATATCCACGCATATATTATCTATCTTTAGGAGTTTAGCCGCTCTTATCGATGCTGTTCTCAGCACCCCCTTTATCGTTGATCCAGGTATAGCTGGTGGAGATTCCATTGATGGCTTGTGCCTCATTAAATGTATGTCGGCTATCGGTGTGGAGGGGTATCCCCACCCTATAGTTACTAGATCTCTCGTTACTATAGTTGTATCAAGCACTACCCTGTTTATTTTATCTGGCGCTATATCGATCCACCTCCAATCATCTTTATAATAGTATATAGATCATGTAGAGGAAACTGAATTATTCTCTCTATACACTTTTCCGATGTGCCGTAGTGCCTGCTGTATCTTTTAACGAGTTCACTTTCTATCCTGTTTCGGATCTCTATAACCCTCCTATATATACTGCTCTTACCGTTTCCGATCCTTTTCTCCTGGCGCTTTGCATAGATCATGGTGTTGGCGTATGCCAGCATGAGGGCTGTCTCCTTGCTATTAAGGGTTTTCAGCTGCCTCTTATATTCACCTATATACATCTGCTGGAGTTCCAGAACTACTTCCCTAAACGACCTTGCTAGAGATTCATATTTCTCTACTACCTTTTGTTTCGATTTTGATTCTTCCCGGGCTCTAGCTAGTAGCCATCCAACCTTCGCTGTTTCGGCTGCTACCTCTATGATCCCTCTTATTTCTTGGGGCATATCTTCTATTATATCCTTTCCCTCCGCCTCCTTATTCTCTACATTCTCTACTATCGCCCTCAGCAGCTCTATTATGCCTCCCTCCCTGGTGTCTATCTTATATGGCTGTGCCGATACTCCGAGTCCTAGCTGTATAGCCTCATATCCTCCTTTCCCCTGAACGCACTTCTTATCTATTATTACCGTGGGTTGATGCTCCCGGTATATGGGGCTTATTTTTGACGGTGTTAACGTGCTTGTCGACTCTGTATAGGTGAATGATACCGCAGCTATCCCGCTTGAGTCTCTATTTCGCCAGAGGTCTATGGTTATTTCTCTCCCGATCGCTTTAGCCTTCTCTTCTAGATGCTTCGAGGACTCTACAAGCCCCCAGATGCTGTGTTTTGGTGGTGCTGCAGCTATTCCTATGCCTAGTGTTGCTGATCTCCCCATGTAGTGGTGGAAGTGTGCTGCGATCCCTATGGATATCGGTATAGCTGCCCATGCCGGTGTTATTAGGAGTGCGTCGTCTCCTCCCATATATAGCAGTCCTGTGTATATTCTTATCGCTTCTTTCGCTGCATTCTTTTCCGGGTTTTCTACTCCTACCTCTCTGGCTCCCTCGACTACTGGTTTAACTATTATCTTCTTTACTGTTTCTCTTAATGCCCTCTTCAATGCTAGATCTATTCTCACGCTCTTCTCTACTACATCGCTGAAGCTTAATGATCTGAGGATATAGGCCCCCATGAGGTTTCCGTCGAGGGCTATTATAGCGTAGTTTAGGGTTCTCTCCTTCTCGACACGCTGTGGATCGTGGCCTGCATGGTACTCTATTAGGTATCTCGATATTGCCTCTCTCAATTCGTTTCCTGCATGGTCGCTATATAGCTTTCTAAAGGTGTATATCTTTCCGTTCACCTTTACGGCTACACCCTCTATCTCCTCCTCTGCGAGCCCCAGCTTATATTTGAAGTGTAGCTTCTCCCCTACCTCGGATAGCTTTGCGCACTGTATGCATAGCTCTCTATCTTCTGCTCCGCTTATCTGTGTGGCTGGATTTATTCCGCAGTATTCACATGGCTTCTGGAAGTTGTGAACCTGTATCTTTGGTCTATTGTTGTGGTCGAGAATTATTTTTCTATTTGTTATTTCTGTTCCTAGTTTTTCTACTAGCTCTCTGTAGCTTGCTGTATACGGTGTTGTTGCCCATACTAGGTTTATTCCTAGTGATCTGTTTATTCTCTCGTTGAGGTCCTCCATAACCTGCTCCAGCTTCTCTATATCTTTACTGCTGTTTGGGTGCACTATCTGTAGTGTACCTCCAGCACTATATACTATAGATGTAAGCGGCAACCCTAGTTTCCTGCTGATTATATAGGGTATATATGCCATCACTATGAAGTCTATAGCGTAGCTTGTCGCGATCAGTATTTTGAGCTCGTCTGTTCTCCTTATCGCGCTCTGTATTCCTCTAATATCTATAAGCGTTATAGCTACCCTGCTATCAGACTCACTAGATCCGCCTCCAACCTGTGTTGGACTGGTTGATTCAGCTATCCCTGTTTTTCCCTCCATTAGTTTCCTTCTGGCTTCACGTACGTAGCTCTCTGTTAGGTCTAGGTATTCTTCTCTTGACAGCTCCCTCCAGAATCTCCATGCGGTCCTGCCGCCTATCTTGTATGGGGTTAGGGGGTCCCTCTCCATGTTTCTTAGCTGGCTTTCACTCTCTATCAGCTCTCTGTGTTTCGACGCTACCTCCCTTAGTTTATCCTTCAGTATCGACTCCACCTGATCTAGGTTTCTCTCTGCAGCCGCCCTCTGGTCGGCTTCCCTAACCTTGCTATTTCTGTCGTGGTGCCTCCTTATTAATTCTAGTATCTCTTCTATCTCATCCCTACTCAGTATTTTTTCCACGAGCGTCTCGAGGATCTTTTTCGATACCTCGACGCTCTTCTCTATATGGTTTTCAGGATCTATCGGCTTTCCTAGATCGTGAAGCAACGATGCTAGAACTATTTCTGGCGAGTGCTTGAGTCCTGCGGATATTCCGGATGTGAGTGTTAGGTGCGTTATTAGGTTTACCGTGTTGAATCCGGGCCTCGTGTCTGCTGGAGCGAATAGAAGTGCCTGCTCCACCGTCTCTAGGTGCTTCTCTCTGTCTATATGGTTGATCAGCTTCATTACTGCTTGGAAAGCCCCTGCTAGAGGTAGCTGGGCTTCTTTGCTCCAGCTGCCTCTATCCTGTTTCTTTTCTGGTGTCTCCCTGTGTTTCGCGACTATATCTAGGTAGGTTTTTAGGGTCTCTATGGGGTCCTCTAAAGCTTCTGCTTTTCCTTCTGGCAGTAGTTCTGGTGGTAGTAGTCTTAGCATGATGTAAAGCTTGTATGGTGATACTGCTATTCCCTCTATTGGGTCTCTGAAGAGCGGTGCTTTCAGGAGCCATGTGATCACGTCTGCTATGAGCATGTATTTGTCTCCTATTATATCCTCCAGCTTTCTGTATCCTCTTGCTTCCGCTTCCTTCCTCATGTATATGTAGTACTCCGCTAGGTACTCCAGCCCCTTCTCTAGGTAGCTTACTGTGTCTCGCCATATATTCTTGATTCTCTCTGTCACGTCTAGCGCGTCTACGTATCTTCCTGATTCCCTGTCGTAGTATGGTGTTATGAATCCTCTCACTATCCTAACCATCCATGGCTCACCGTCGGGCTGGATGCTTGCTTGGGTAGAACCTGTATTTTGGATACTCTATCTCGCGTGTTTTTCTCTGGCTATAGTCTATTTCTACTGCATACCTAACTACGTGTATTTGCCTACCCCTGTCTCTCTGCTTCTCTATTAGATATATCTGCGCCCTCCCTCCGTATTTATTTAGGTTGTTCAGGCTTCTCTTTAGATTCTCTATACATCGGCTTTCTCCAGCCTGTATTTTCTCTAGGCTTCCGTCCCAGTAGATCAACGCTATCTCCATATCCACCCCCTGCGTCTGCTGGCATATTTTCTGAGCGCATTCGCTTATTCTATCTCTATCTATGCATTTCTCGATCTCCTCCTTCACAGCTCTACACCTGCAGCTTCTCTAGCTCTGCCACTTCATCCACCTCTTCTATATATTTGCCGAATCTCTCTCGAGCTCTGTCTTCAGCTAATTTGAGCAGTTTTGCTAGACTGTCTGTGCTCAGCCTTACTATGTTGCGGCTTTTTTCGTGGCTTATCCCAAGTCTGTTTATGATATCTAGGGTTGCTTTCGCCGTGACCGGGATCTCCATCTGCTTTGGTTTGATGGCTATTCTCCCTACCCACTGTTGTGCTGTTCTGCCTGTCTGCGTGTCTTTCGTCTCTAGCTTTCTATACTTGTATCTCCCTATCAGTATCGGCTTATCCTTATTCATGTTTGATGCTATGGCTACCAGGCCCAGCTCCTCCAGCTCTAGGCCTCTAACTATTATTTCTCCATTAAGTGTTGCGCCTCTATCTATGAATTCGTGTACTGCTATTATGTTGTCTTTTACCTTTATTTCTAGGACTACTGTTTCTGCCTCCTCGGCTGTGAGATTTCCGAAGTATATTCTTGATTTCAGTCCTGGGGCTCCAAATATGTTGCATACTGTGCATACCTGTATGTCTTCGAAGTATTCGTATTCTTTCACTGTGCATGGTGATCCTCTGTATTCCTGTGCTGTTCTCCATATTCTCTGATGCCTCCATCCGTGTGTTCCTTTCTTTGCTG
>WANO01000003.1 GCA_015521765.1 Desulfurococcales archaeon | reverse complement strand
GTTAATATATTTAAGATTTAAAATAATAGAAAAAGCAAAAAACCTATAAGATGGATACCAATAATTAATACTATGGAGCCGCGGTAGTATAGCCCGGCCAAGTATGCGGGCCTCTCGAGCCCGTGACCCGGGTTCAAATCCCGGCCGCGGCACTACTCCACGGTTCGCCTCCCTGCGTGGGTTCGTATTATGGGTTCTTCATATAGGCCATACACTTATAGATATATCGAGGGCCCTGTACTCACCTCCTGGCTTGCTGACAGGCTTCTTTCCGCAGACTCCCGCATCTTGAATGTTTCTCTCGATCTTGGCTTAAGTAGGTGTAGAGCAACCCTAGTAGATGGCTCTGTAGATCTATGCGGATACGCAACACTCCCGCTCAGCGAATTAAGGGAAATTAAGCCTGGCTTCATCTATAAGGTTTTGGAGGGTGGCAGGGTTTTTAGGGTTGATTATTTTGATTCATCGTTGAACAGGTATTATAAGCTTAAGCCTGTGGGTGAGGATAAGCCGCCTACCCTAGAGATCAATGGGGTGCAGATGCATAGGGTTATCGATACCGATCCCTGGAGGGATGCAATGGCTAAAGTAAGGGAGCTGGGTAGTCTGAAGGGCAGGACTGTTCTAGATATATGTACTGGTTTAGGGTATACGGCGTCTCTCGAGGCTAGATATGGGGCGTCTAAGGTGGTTACCGTCGAGATCGACAGGAACGTTCTAGAGATAGCGAGGCTCAATCCTTGGTCTAGAGGTCTCGGGGAGCAAGGGATAGAGGTTATAAACGGGGATATACTAGATCTGTTGCCGGAACTTAAAGACGGCTCATTTGACAGAGTGCTGCACGATCCTCCAAGGATAAATGTTGCCGGCGAGCTATACTCAAGAGAGCTATATAGAGAGATATACAGGATCCTGAAGCCAGGGGGAGTGCTCTTCCACTATACTGGTGAACCGAGCAAGCACGGTAACGTAAGCTATATTAAGGGGATAAAGAACAGGCTGTTGGCGTCGGGATTCAAGAGGGTTGTATGGAGCGATCGAGCCAAGGGTTTTGTTGCTTTTAAGTAGCTATAGCTGTATGCATAATGCATACATTTGTAGCTCGGCTGGCTGTCTCCCGATCTATGATGTGGCTGTCTGTGTTCTACTCCCTAAGCTTTCTGGCAACAACCTCTCTAACTATGGCGGGATGGGCCTTACCTCTGGTCTTGGCCATAACCTTTCCTATGAGGAAATTGATTGCCTTTGGATTCTTCTTCGCGTCTTCAACGGCTTTGGGGTTCTCTCTGAAGACCTCATCGACCAGCTTCTCTATAACCGATCTATCCGATATCACATCTAGCCCTCTGGATCTTATGATCTCTTCAGGATCTAGATCCCTTAGAACCACATCAGGAAGAATCTGCTTCAAGATCTTGATACTGATAACTCCCCTATCCAGGAAAGAGAGCAGCTTACCAACCTTGTCGGGGGAACCCTTAACAACTCTGGGCGATCCACCATGCTCATTCACTATCCCGAGGAAATCGTTTATAAGCAGATCAGCCAGCTTCGAGGGGTTGCCATAGTACTTTAACGCGTTCTCGAAATAGTCCGCCAGCCACCTTCTGCTAGTTAACACATTAGCCTCGTATCGGCTTAAACCGTAACTCTCTATGAATCTCTCGGCCCTAACCCACGGCAGCTCCGGCATGTTGCTAGATACATTATCGATGAATTCCTTGGTGATTTCTATGGGGGGCAGATCTGGGTCTGGGAAGTATCTATAGTCCTCCTCATACTCCTTAGCCCTCGAGGTAACGGTAACCCCTCTAGCCGAGTCCCAGTGTCTGGTTTCCCTTTTCACGGATCCTCCAGCCCTAATTATGTTCCTCTGCCTAGTCAACTCATAGTTTATTGCTTTCTCAACATCTCTCAACGATCCTATATTCTTCACCTCAACCCTCTCACCGCCCTCAATAGATATGTTTGCATCCACTCTAAAGGCCCCCTCAAGATCCGGATCGCATATATCGAGATAGTCTACCAGAGTCAGTATCTTCTCGAGGAATGCCCTAACCTCCTTAGAGCTCTCCATGTCAGCTTCCGTAACGATCTCCAGCAATGGCATCCCAGATCTGTTGTAGTCGATGAGGGAGTAGGGGCTCTTTAAGGGATCGCCCTCAGGGTAAGAGATCTTCGCTGGATCCTCCTCTATATTGATTCTCCTAATCCTAATCCTCTTGCTGGAGCCACCGAAACCTATATCGAGGTACCCTCCCGAAGCGAATGGAACCATGCCCGCCCTATCGTACTGGCTGATCTGGTAGTTTTTAGGTAGATCAGGATAGAAGTAGTGTTTACGGACAAAGATAAGGGATCCAGAAATCCTAGATGATAGAGCCAAGGCCAGCCGGGTAGCTTTCTCTATAACCGAGTAATTCACTACAGGTAGCGAGCCCGGAAGACCGAGGCATACTGGGCATGTGTTCCTGTTCGCTTCAGCCGAATAGTAGTTAGTTGGGCATGAGCAGAATAGCTTGGACCCAACCCTATTAACCTGGATATGGAGCTCGATACCTATAATGCTCCTCATGTGGCCATCACCCCGCCACTAGCCTAAAGGTGGAGCATGGGTCTTTCCAGAACCTATAATCTCTTCAATCCTATAGGCCAGAGCCAGCATATCCAGATCGCTTAAAGGAGGTCCCGTAATCTGGAGACCCACAGGCAATCCACCAGCAAACCCTGCTGGAACACTTATTGAGGGACCCCCAACCAGGTTTGCCACAACGGTTTCCACATCGAGAGCGTAGAGCTTTAAGGGATCATCTATATTTTCCCCGAGCCTTGGCGCAGTTATTGGGGTTGTGGGCGAGATTATGAAGCCGTGATCGCCATAGACCTTGACTAGCCGCTGCTTCAGTAGCCTTCTTATCTTTAGAGCCTTCAGATAGTACTGGTCGAAGAATCCTTCGCTCAGGATATAGCTTCCAAGTATTATCCTTCTCTTCACCTCTCTACCAAAGCCTATCCCCCTAATCCTTGAATAGTACTTTACCCAGTCAACACCGCTGGGGTCCTTGGAGATCCCGAATAGCATGCCGGAGTATCTAGCTAGATTAGAGCTTGCCTCAGCCATGGCTATAATATAGTAGGTTGGCAACGCGTACTCGATCTCTGGAATAGAGATCTCAGTAACCTCTAGACCGTTGGATTCAAGCTTCCCGATAACCGCTTTAAGCACTGTATTGACATCAGGATCTACTCCCCGCCACATCTCAGAGACAAGCACAGCCTTAAAATCTCCGAGATAGCGATCGCCATCCTTAATCGAGCTATAGAAGCTTTTGGCTGATGGATAAGCTATTGACGTCGAGTCTCTAGGATCCTCGCCCGACACTATATCGAGCAGCAGGGCTATATCCTCAACACTTAGCCCTATGATTCCAATCTGATCAAGACTGCTTGCATAAGCAATCAGCCCATACCTGCTGATAACCCCATAGGTCGGTTTAAACCCCACAGTCCCGGTGAAGGAGGCTGGATTCCTAACAGATCCTCCCGTATCGCTCCCCAATGAGACGGGGGCTATTCTCGCGGCTACAGCAGCAGCCGAGCCACCCGAACTCCCTCCCGGAACTCTATCTAGGTCCCATGGATTTCTTGTTGGGCCATAGAAGCTGGTTTCCGTGGTTGATCCCATGGCGAACTCGTCGAGGTTTGTTTTACCCAGGATAACTCCTCCATGCTCCTTGATGGATCTTACTGCTGTAGCATCGTATGGAGGTACATAGTTGCTTAGTATTCTAGATCCGCAGGTTGTCTTCATGCCTTTTGTCGATATATTATCTTTCACCGCTACAGGTAAACCAGCTAGTGTTGTTTTTCTTTTTGCGGACTCCACGGCATTTTTAACGGCTTTTTCTGGGTCAGCAAGGGTTATATATGAATTTATCTCGGGCTCTACCTTCCCTATTCTCTCGAACAGTACGCTGTAGTACTCGGAAACCCACTCCGGATCGTTTCTAGCATTCTCGATATATTCTGCAACCCCTATATGCTCGATCCTCATACCCCTACTCCTCAACTATTGTTCTCGGGCCGACAACCATATCGCCTTTTACTCTAGAATGCCTCCTTATCCATTCAATAGTGTCCTTAGGCTCAGGCTTATCGCTCCTCAGCTTCCCACTAGCGTCTAGAACATGGTACAGTGGATCTACAGACTCGACATCCAGCGAATTTATCTTGTTGAAGAAATCCATTATTCTCTTGAGATCATTAACTAGCCGGGAGGCCTCATCCTCATCAACATATATTAGGGCCAGCCTCATCAATCTCTCGATATCGAAGCCCATTTTACCCCCCAACAACATGGACATCTAATATCTATATACCTCACCCAATAATTCAAATATTACTTGCCTAGCGATTATTTAAAAATGTGGATTAGCCAATGCAGGAGAGCAACCCCTTCAGGATACAGCCTCAGCAGCCCAGATCTGGTGGCGGTGTCAGAACCAGGGGTGGACCCCCCGTTCCTCCTCCACCTGGCCCGTCACCAAAGATCATTAAGAACATGGAGAAAATAAAGTATAAGCTAGCGGTATTAAGCGGTAAAGGCGGTGTTGGCAAGTCGTTTATAACGGCATCTCTAGCTATGGCTCTGGCAGTTAGAGGGAGAAAGATCGGTGTGCTAGACATGGACTACCACGGGCCATCAATGCCTAGAATGCTTGGAGTTAAACAGGAACTTCTAACCGCTGTTCTAGACGCCAATAACGCTGCTAGGATTATCCCTGCTGAGGGTGTCTTTGGTATTAAGGTTGTTTCTGTAGATCTTATATTGAGCGATAAGACAACCCCTGTAGTTTGGAGGGGCGCGATAAAGGTTAAGGTCACCCAACAGTTTCTGGAGGATGTTGAGTGGGGAGAGCTTGACTATCTACTTATAGATATGCCTCCGGGGACTGGTGATGACGCCCTTAACCTGGTGCAGATCCTGCCCGGATTGGCCGGCTTCATCTTCGTGACTATCCCTAGCGAGGTGAGTACACATGTTGTTGCTAAGTCGATCAGGTTTGTTGAGAGCGTTAGGGAGCAGCTGGGTAAAGACCTTAAGGTTGTTGGGGTTATAGAGAACATGAGCTACTTCATTTGCGACGATGGGAAAAAGCACTATATATTTGGTAGGGGTGGGGGCGAGAGGCTGAGTAAGGCTCTTAAAACAAGGCTTCTTGGACATATACCTCTTGATCCGAGGATAGCTGAAAGCAACGATAAGGGGGAGCCGTTCTTCATAAAGTATAAGGATTCTCCTGCAGCTGAAGAGTTTCTGAGGATAGCTGACCGAGTTATTGAGTATATTGAGAGATAGGGGGAGTAGTATATATTATCTCTAGCCTAAATATATTTTAATGGATGATCGTGGTTTTAAGTGCTGAGGAGTGATGAGAAACCCACGCTGTGATCCTTTATAAGCTATCTCCGAATAAAGTCAAAGAGCTTCGATGATCCTATAATATCCTCCCACTCAATATTTAGTGGGGCTAATATCTGCTCGAACACCGATCTAACGCTCTCAAGATATTTTTCGATATCTATCTCAAGAACCTTAGCCATCTGGATAGGCTTGACACCGTCTCCCCCCTTAACCTTTATATAGGCTATGTTGTCCCCCACAGTTACCGTTATGCCCTCCCTAACCAGCATTCGTGCAGCCTTAACGTGCTGCGGCGTGTTCTTCGTGTATGCCTCCAGAGGCTTCGTTAGTGTGACCTTAAAGCTTAGCTGATCCAGCGTATACTCCCTGTTTTTAAGCCTATTATATATAGCCCTAAGCTCCTCCCTAAGCCACTCCACTATATCCAATATATTCTCCTCGTTCTGAATGCTCGACAGCCTGCTCACAACCTTTGTGAACGCCTCCTTAACGAACTCGGGTGTATTCTTCTTCTTCCCAACAAGACCCTTAATGTCTGGTGTTCCATCATCTAGAACACCAATATAGTTTTTCTTTAGAGAGAAGGTAACGAACCTATATTTCTTGTCTGCCTCAAGCTCCATTCCATAGGTGGCGTGAACCCAGCTCTGAAGCTTGCTTAGGGTCTCCTCATCGGGATCCCAAATAAATAGCGAGTCTGTGTCTCCATATAGAACCATCAGCCCCAGCTCTCTAGCTTTATTCAGCGTGCTGGTTATTATTGCCCTACCTATCGCGGTAACACTTTCAGCCACAGGCACCGCGTAGAGCGGGAACTTGTCGTGTCCGAAGACTCCGTATGCTGCGTTAATATAGACCTTCATAGCTCTCTGCACAACATCATACCAGTCCCTGGTGTCTTTATCCAGATCTTTTCTTTTCGACTTCTTCTTATATATCTTGACCCTGAAGTCCCTTAATAGGCCTATAATAACAGAGGTGATTCCAGGCTTATCCATGCATACCTTATGTATCTCCTCCCCCTTCTCATCCACTATGCTCTTTTGGTTTCTGCATGAGCCATCCGTAAAATCAACAGTTTCGTAGCTCAAGTTCCACTGCTTTATTATGCTTGGGTATAGGGATGCAAAGTCCAGTACGGTTACGTTGAAGAACACGCCTTGTGGCGGATCAATTACTATGGCTCCAGCATACTTTTTACCCTTTATTGTTGCATCAGTTGTTTTCTTAGATTTGATTGCTTGGAGATCTTTCTCCAGAGGAATCAAATAGTTGTGTTTTCTATGCTCCCAGTAGAATAGATTCTTGATCCATGTAGACACCTGTGTTCTGGTAACGTCCTCAATACCGAGCTTACTTATTCTCATCAACAATATTATGAGCTTCCATATCAGTTCGCCAGAAAAAGTGGTTAGCTCCAGCGTTAGCTGTGAATCCCTCAGGTTATATTCGATGAGCTTCTCAAGATCCATAGCAGAGACCCCTTCATCTGAGCTTATCTTACCCTTGCTCAGCAGGGCCGTGGCTACAGCATCAAGGGTGTGTTCCTTATATTTGGCGTTGAATGCGTAGTTCTGTATAGCTCTATTCTTCAGGAACTTATATAGATCTATATGCAGCGCATGCCTAAACGTTGCGTGTGTCTCCTTAATTACTATAGGTATGTCGCTATCGCTTATTCCGAGCTTTCTCGACCTCACGAAGAGATACGGCAGATCGAATGAGTCGCCGTTGTACGTTACTATTAGGGGGTATCTCCTTATATGCCTGTAGAAGTCTATAATAAGGTCTCTCTCCGATCCATATATCCTCACCTCAACATTATTCAGTTCTCTTTTAATTTTCTCGACATCGATTTCACCACGATCAAGTATAAAAACATAGTTCCTGCCCTCCGTATCGCTCACAGCTATACTTATTATAGGGAGATCAGCTACATCGGGATTAGGAACCCTACCTCTGGTAGGGGTGTATACCTCAATGTCGATAGACGCCCTCTTAATCCTAGGGGGTTTCTCTTCAAATAACGGGTACCACTCTATAGCCAGCTTCTTGACCTCGCTACTCTCCTCCGATAGATCCCTGTCTATGGTTTCATACACCTCGTCTCTAGATAAGCTGTATAGAGGCTGGATCTTCGAGTTTCTGATCCTATACTTGAGCCCTGGTATGATTCCATTGTCATAGATATAGTTGTGGTGGTACTTTATGTTTGCTTCCCAAGCCTTAGGGAACTTATCCCTAAACTTTCTGACGGCAAGTGGATTAGATACGATGATTTTAGTTAGGTATCTCTTTCTATAGCTAAGCAGATCTATCTTCTCAACTTTATATGCATCAACGAAGTCAGGATCCCTTCCAATAATAGATCTAACCTGCTCTGGCTCCAGATCAGTTAAAAAATAGGGCTTGTGGCCCGTTCTATCCATCCATCTATAGAGCTTTCCCTCTCCCTCAATATATATGATTATATAAGCTCTATTATATTGAGGATCATATCCCACATCAAGGATATACCCCTCCTCAACTCTAGGGATCTCCTCAATTCTAAACTCAATATCCCTATCTTCAGAATCAGACAAAGAATCAAGTTTCACAACATTCACGTTATTTGTATTCTCTCCTGCATCCTCAACCTCTACACCGTGTTTCCGCTCTACACCCTCGCCAAGCCTGCTTAAATTCTGGTTAGTACTCTCATCACGCATCCTCGATTTCTCATCGCTACCCACATCTCTCTTTTGCTGGGGTTTATCTTTTCTAATATAGCTTAAGAGACTCTTAGAACCCTTCCTACTGATCGTTCTCCCATCCCTCTTGTCATGCGCAGTCATTAATATCGCCGATAAAAGCCATTCATGAATATACTATTAAGTCCAAAACTAATATTGGTACCACATTATTAAAGCAGATCCGCGGTATTACTAACTGTTCCCGGCATTATTGAGTATTAAGCAGATGTATATCTAGAATCTCAAGGATCGATTCACAATGTAAGTTGATTAAAGCATATTAGCAGGTCAGTGTTTAATATATCTTGAGACGCAGAAGAGACAGACCTAAGCGACGGCAACATTACTAGGTTTGCTGGTGGCTCTGCATGAAGGTAGTGGGCAAAAATATTGAGGGAATATGTAGCAGATGCGGCAGCAGACTTGTATTGGTTATTGAAAAAACACTCGGTGATGGAGCCAGAAAGATAAACTACATATATAGATGCACCGGATGCGGCGCTAAGAGGTCAGCAGGCTCCATAAAGATATCTAAAGTCAATGGAACAGTAAAAGTAACTGTATATAGAGCTTCAGAAAACAAGAATTAAATGTTTTGTTTTTTATTCCGTAGATCAACCCCCTACCAGGGGAAGCTATATTTATTATGCATGCCGGTTAAGGCCATTCTAGCCTCGGCTGGTGTAAGCACGGGTTTATGGTAGTCCTCTAAATCATCTGTAGGTATCCGTGGACAGGCCAATATAACGAACGCATCTATCTCGCTACTGTCTATATTAAGTATCAGGTTTCTATCGATGATATGGGAGACGTACTCAACATAGCTTCCACCCTTACTTCTAATGAGCTTCTTAAGATAATTCCTGAACCAGACCCTATTCTGGCCTTTTACCCCATCGATCAGGGCCCATCTCCTGGCTTCTCTGGCCTCAAGAATCTTATATAGCCTAGCCCTAATTTTCTTCTCTATAAAGCCTGTCAGGTCCTGAGATCTATTTTCGTAGGGGTCAATCTTTATCACAGGCTTAAATGGAACAGTCAGCCCTAGCCCTAGCGGATGAAAAACACCTCCAGAGACAAATACATAGGCATCGACCTTATCCCTTATGGAATATGGCTTCATGTAGTCGCATCCTACTAGAGATACTTTAGCGGGGTCCTCACCTATCTGTGTAGAATTTACTATATTGAAGAATTTTGAGAGATAAAGGGCTACTTTCTTGATCTGTTTAGCATGCTGTATCGTTGAGTATACAGCTATATTATCTGCACCCCTAGACCTAAGTAGCTTCACCGCTTCGTCTAAAGCCTCTACTGATACCTCTCTAAGGTAGTAGGCAGGTATGAAAAGAGTTCTATACCTAGGCCTATAATATGAGTACTCGACATGCCCTATATGTATTAATAGATCGTAGCCCTCCGCCTCAGCCTCAACATCATCAAGAAGGCATGCTCCCCACGCAGATGATCCCGAGAAAGTGATCTCTAGATCGTGATCAACCCTGGACTCAATCTCTCTCTGGATATATAGGGCATAGCGCTTAAGCCCATCAGGAAGCTGGATAAGTATCTTTGAAGCCTTAACCTCCCTTATTCTAGACACTATTCTATCTATCTCAAAATCGTAGTCGACCTCTCCATATTCATCGAGAACAGCCATGGGCCATCATCCGTGGCGTGGTAAACTATAGATCTATCTCCTATACCCAAACACTATGGAGGTCTTTACCTTATATCATGGGATTCACGGCTTAAATAAATAATATATATAAATAACCCATCTAAGCATTAAATCAAAAGGTGATTTATAGACATGGGTGAGTGGAAAGTAAAGGACCCGTCGCTAGCCCCGAAAGGTAAGACAAGAATTAAGTGGGCAGAGATGCACATGCCGGTTGTAGTATCGCTGAGGGAGAGATTTAGGGAGACTGAACCATTTAAGGGGGTCAGGATCTCGGCGGTTCTACACGTAACTAAAGAGACAGCAGTACTGGTTAAAACACTCATGTCTGGCGGTGCCGAGGTCTGGCTTGCCGGCTCAAATCCCCTATCTACGCAGGACGATGTTGCGGCAGCCCTTGCTGAGGAGGGTGTCCATGTTTTTGCGTGGAGGGGGGAGTCTTCTGAGGAGTATTGGTGGTGTATTGATAGGATCATTGAGGCGTCCCCCCATATAGTTATTGATGATGGTGGCGATCTCCACTCAAGGATCCATACTCAAGGAAAGAGGTATATTAGCCAGGTTATTGGAGGTACAGAGGAAACGACCACAGGTGTTATAAGGCTTAGGGCCATGGAGCGTGATGGTGTGTTGAGATACCCCGTTATAGCCGTGAATAATGCGTATACAAAGTATCTATTCGACAATAGGTATGGTACAGGCCAATCAACGATCGACGGGATACTGAGGGCTACAAACATCCTTTTGGCCGGTAAATACGTTGTTGTAGCCGGATACGGATGGGTCGGGAGGGGTATAGCTATGAGGGCCAAGGGTATGGGTGCAAATGTTATAGTGGTGGAGTCTAACCCAATCAGGGCTCTAGAGGCGGCTATGGACGGCTATATAGTAACCAACATGATGAAGGCAAGCGAGATAGGCGATATATTCATAACCGCTACAGGGAACACATCGGTTATTAGAAAGGAGCATTTCGAGAGGATGAAGAATGGGGCTATCCTAGCTAACTCCGGGCACTTCAATGTTGAGATAGACATAGAGGATCTTAAAGAGATCTCTGTCGCCCATAGAAAGATATCTGAGAACGTTGAGGAGTTCCAGCTTAGAGATGGGAGAAAACTCTACCTACTAGCTGAGGGTAGGCTGGTCAATCTAGTTGCTGCCGAGGGCCACCCCAGCGAGGTTATGGATATGAGCTTCGCTAATCAGGCTCTATCTATAGAATACCTGCTATCTAATAGAGGAAAACTTGAGCCCCGGGTATTTGATGTCCCCAAAAACATAGATGAGGAGGTGGCTAGGTTAAAGCTTAAGGCGCTGGGGATAGAGATCGAGAAGCTTACGGATGAGCAGATCAGGTACCTCTCACAGTGGGAGCTGTAGGCTGCGGAAGCTATGGGGGACAACCCAATAAACATATCTCTAGTTATGGAGGGGTGGCTGATGGGTCTACTGGTGCTACTCATACTTATTCTCTGGCTCGCATATAATGTTGGTAGGAGCAATAGAGTAGCTAGCCATAAACCTCCCAATCCCAGAGGCAATTATATCCGCATGCCTGAGCGGTTGAGGCATTGGGTGTGCGGTTTGGTTCTCCCTAACTATATCTATGCATCCCCTCACATCTAAACCCACACATTTTACTCTGAGTCTTCCCTTGCTGGTTATTATTTCTCTTGCTTCTCTATATGTTTCGGCTATTATGCTGAATCTATACTCATGATCTCTAAAGTGCTTCTCTAAGGCTCTCTTTATCCTTCCCAGATCTATATCGTGATCGAAGACAACAATCACCGGGATACCCAGCACCCTATAGGTCTCTACAGGATCATATATGGAGAAGCCAGACATGATCACGCTATGTGTGGCTATAGCATTTATATTGTAGCCCCTACAGCTGAGTTCCCCGACTAAATCGCGTATAACTATAGATATATCGGGGCAGTCAACAAGGGTGTATCTAACCGCTATATCATCTATGTGTTCACGCCACCCCAAAACACCAACAATGGGAGCGGGACCCCTAAGGGATTTATATCTATGCGGGAAATACCCGTCGTCTATAGCTATAATGCGCTTCATGGCCCGATACTATGTATCCATAGAGATACAGTGTTTAAAACATTGAGATGTATGGATCGTTTTCTAAAGCTGATAAAACAACATCCCTCTGGATAGTTGGTAGCAGAATCCTGGTTTTACCATATCTACCCCTATTAATTATGGTAGCATTGACCAGTCCGAGCATATCGAGCTCAGAGATTATATCGCTAACCCTCCTCTGGGTAACCGGCTCCAGCCCCATTCTCTGGCACAGCTCCCTATATTTAACATAAACCTCTCCTGTGGTGGGTGGGGTGTCTCCCACGGACCTGTATATTGTGTATAGAACAATCTTGCTGTGGAGAGGTAGTGTTGATATAACCTCTACAGCACGGTCTCTCTCAAGCTCATTGTAGGCTCTATGGACATGATCCTCAGAAACGACATCAGCACCCTCACGCTCTGCAACTTCACCAGCTACGCGAAGAAGATCTAGAGCTCTTCTGGCATCACCATGCTCCCTGGCGGCTAGAGCAGCGCAGAGGGGTATAACTCCATCGCCTAGAGCTCCAGGCCTGAATGCGAGCTTGGCCCTCTCACTAAGTATGTCCTCTAGCTGTGATGCGTTGTATGGGGGGAAAACAAGCTCCTCCTCACCCAGGCTGCTTTTAACTCTTGGGTCTAGAGACTCGATGAATCTTATGTCATTGGTTATCCCAACGATCGTTACCTTAGAGCTCGATAGATCCTCATTCACCCTGCTCAACCTATACAGTATCTCATCACCCTCCTTCCTAACCATGAAGTCGATCTCGTCGAGAACGAGTATGAGTATAACGCTGTCCGAGTTCAGCCTATTTATGATCCTCCTATACACCTCGGACGTGGATAAACCCGTAAACGGTATCTTTAGACCTAGCCCCTCGGCTATGTGGGCGAGAACCCTGTAGGATGTGTTTTCTATCCTGGTGTTTATATAGATCCATTTAACCCTCTTCACACTCCTCTCGGCTTTAGCGCTTAGGCGCTTAAGCACGTATTTGGCTACAGCAGTCTTTCCGGTCCCGGTCAATCCATATATGAATAGGTTGCTTGGTCTAACACCCTGGAGTGCTGTGGCCATAACCATGGCTACCTTCCTTATCTCGTTGCCTCTATGGGGAAGCTGGTCCGGGATGTAGTCTGGTCTGAGGACCTCACGGTTGGTGAAGATAGCTGATCTAGTTGCGTTCTCAAATATAAGCTCCAGTTCATCCATATGAAACTCCATAGAGTGATATGGAGAAGGAGCAATTATTTTGAAGCTGTGGAGCCGGAGACAGAAAATCCTTTTAGAGCAGTATTAACCTGGAAATATAGCGTCTACCCCTTATTTATTATGGACCATATATAGCTTGGTGTAAGGGGCATCTCGGTTAGCCTGGCTCTAACACCAAGCCTCCTCAAAGCGTTTTCTACAGCACTAACCACGGTTGGAGGCGCGGCTATAGTCCCTATCTCGCCAACTCCCCTAACTCTATGGGGGTGGTGGGTTGGGGTCTCCTGGAAGTTAACTTCTATATCCGGTACCTCTACAGCTGTAGGGATAAGGTATTCGGCTAGATTGGGGTTCTGCGGGTTTGAGGATTCATCGTATATGAAGTGCTCCAGGAGGGCTTGGCCTATGCCCTGCACGATACCACCCACTATCTGCCCCTCGGCTAGCATGGGGTTGATGGCTTTCCCTACGTCATCGTATGATCTGTACTTGAGTATCTTCACTCTACCTGTTTCCGGATCTAGCTTAACTACAGCTAGATGCACCCCGAACGGGTAGACGGGCTTGATAGGATCATAGTAGGCTACAGCCTCCAAACCGGGTTCTAGATCACCCTTAAAGCTAGAGTACGCCGCTTCAGCAACCTGCTTCCAGGTTAGTGTTTTAGATGGATCCTTTCTAGATCTGAAGACACCATCAACAATCTCTATATCCTCAGGATCCGTCTCCAGAACAGTAGCAGCGACCCTTACAGCTTTCTCCCTAACCCTCTCTGCGGCCTTGATTACTGCTCCACCTCCAACAGCTAGTGTTCTGCTTCCAAAGGTTCCGAAGCCTCTACCGATAAGATCAGTGTCCCCCCAGAGGACCTCTATATTCTCCATAGGCACACCGAGAATCTCAGAGGCTAGCTGAGCAAAGACAGTCGCATCCCCCTGGCCGGTGGGTGTTGAACCACTAATTATAGTTACCTTGCCATCGGCACCCACTCTAACTATCGCACTTTCATAGGGGCCTCCAGAGGTTATCTCTATATAGAATGCGAATCCAACCCCAATTATGTTTCCTCTCCTAGCCTCCTCGTCAGCCCATCTAGATAGCTCCCTATAGCCGAGCTTCTCCAAGCCCTTCTCCAGAGTCGATCTGTAGTCCCCGGAATCGTAGGTTAACCCGAAGATGTTTCTATATGGCATCTCATCACCCCTTATCATGTTCCTGAGCCTGATGTCTACAGGATCCATGTTCAGCTCGTCGGCAACCATATCCATGATCCTCTCAATGAAGAACGTGGCCTCCGGCCTGCCGGCACCCCTATATGCTGCTAGAGGAACCTTATTGGTGTATACACCGACAGCCTTAACCCTGGCATTCTGGATCCTGTATGGGCCGGGAAGCATTCTAACGGCTATAACCGGGAGAAGGGTTCCCCAGGGATATGCTCCTAGATCAGCTATAATCTCCCCTCTCAACCCCCTGATCTCGCCGTCCCTTGAGTAGGCCACCTCGAGATCAGCTATCAGAGCCCTACCACGGTTAGTTGTGATCATATCCTCGGTCCTGGTGGCCCTCCATAGAACAGGCCTCTTCAGCATGTAGGAGGCTAAAGCAACCAGAAGCTCCTCGGGATAATTAAAGATCTTGGCACCAAAAGCACCACCAACATGGGGCTGTATAACCCTAACATGCTTAACATCCACCTTAAGCCTGCTCAGAATCTCCTCCTTAAGATCGTAGGGAGTCTGGGTAGAAACCCAAACAGTGAGGTTGGCCCCATCGAAGCTTGCCAAAACACCACGCGTCTCCATGGGTGCTGGAGCCAGATCCTGGTTGATAAGCCTAACCCTGAAACTGGATGAGGACCTGAACACGCCATCAACATCGCCGGCCTCAAAATCCCTCTCGAAAGCAATGTTTCTAGGCGCAGACTCGTGTATCCTTACATCGCTCTCTACAGCCTTAAAAGGATCGCTAACACCATCCAGAGGCTCATAATCAACAACAATCCGCTCAGCAAGGTCATGGGCAGTATAGGGATCGCTCGAAACAACCATAGCTATGGGCTCACCGACATACCTGACCTTAGACCTAGCCAGAACATACATAGGATCAGAGTTAACATCACCAAAGCTATAGGGCTCAACAAGACCCTCAATATCCTTGAAGGTTAAAACAAGCAGAGCCCTAGGATCCTTAGCAACGTCAGAGACATCAACACCACGGATCAGCGCGTGAGGATAGGAAGACCTAACAAACGAAGCATAAACAGTATCTCTAAGCCTTATATCATCAACAAACCTCCCCTTGCCAGTAATAAGCTCGTAATCCTCGATTCTCTTAACAGATCTGCTGCTGAAACCAGCCAATATAACCACCTACCAAAACAATAGTAAACGTAAAGAACAAAATAACAATAATCCTAATAATACTAAAAACAACTAATAGGTTTCAAAAACCTAAAAATCTCTTTAAAATATCCATAGTTGTGGGTTTTAGATCAAAAAACAATATTGTGGATTTAACTCCTTACCTTAATCTCACATCAATTGTCCAGATAGTTCCGCTACCAGTCTTAACCTCTATAGTCCAAGTCTTACCAGCAAAGAATGCGTTGGCTTCAGTTACGTTGTAGTTGATTCCAGCTTTAGCAAGCGAACCGGAATAATATCCTCCTGTCTCTACTAGTACATTGGAGTCCACTAATAGTTTTGATACGTTAGATTCACCTACTCCTAAAGTTATTGGCGCTGTTTTAGTATCATTGAATGCAGTAAATGTGTATGTATGTGTTCCATTAGTTATAGATATATTTACTATAGTTATGTCAGTCTGCCCTGTATTAGCGAACTGTAGTGTTATTACCCATGCCCCTTGCTGGCCATCACTGTCTACTTTCTTTACTTTTAGTAGTGAGACGTCTAGTGATTCTTGTCCTGTTACTGCTTGGAATAGTCCTGTGGTGAATGATGCTAGTACTGCTCCTAGTATTACTGCGATGAGTACTAGGATTACTGTTGCTACTATTGGTGAGATTCCTTTCTGGATCTTTATTCTCTTTATCTTCATTGTCATAGGTATCTACCTTTTTATATCCTCAAGGATATTTTAGCTTAGGTATATATAAATATATAGGTTAATATTTAGACCGTTTTATATGGTCTTCATTTTTTACTATGTAATATCGTATAATTATTCCCGTTATTTATGTCTTA
The DNA here is from genome assembly GCA_015521765.1 of Desulfurococcales archaeon. Classification (GTDB taxonomy): domain Archaea; phylum Thermoproteota; class Thermoprotei_A; order Sulfolobales; family AG1; genus WANO01. The sequence continues at coordinate 8,843 of WANO01000003.1, read as the reverse complement.
CTTAGTGTTTTAATACTATATATTTTACTAAGTAAAACATTGTTTACTAAGTAAAGTATTTCTAGATTAATACCCGCTTTAAGCAGGTTTAAACCAATACGTTATATAGTTCTCATCAGGCCTCTTATCCACCACAAGCCTCATCCTCACACCCACGTCGAGCTTCGCTGGATCATCTATATCTATCCAAGCCAAAACATTGATGCCGTCTCTAAGTCTAACTATACCCACAACATAGTCCTTATGATGCATGAATGATAGCGGCTTAACGTTTATCACTGTCCAGGTAACCAGCTCCCCCTCAGGGCTTAGATAGTGAACCTCCATATCGCTAACCCTACACCTCGGGCAGTCCTTCTGTGGGGGGAAATATATCTTTCCACAAGACCTGCATTTAGCGGCTGCAAGCCTACCCTTCCTCAAGCTGTCTATATAGGGGTAGACCCCCTTGATGGGTATGGTGTATCTCATCCTTATCTCTCTAACATCAACCCATATGGGGTCCCCCGTCTTCTGGTCTGGAACCACGGGTAGACCGCTTGAGTCGGTTACATCGTCCACAAGCTTCAACGGATCCTCAAACAGGCCGTCTAGAAACCTCTTGAGCTTAAGAATAACGGTCTTCATGGCTTATCCACCGAGAGTACAGCTGTGAACACGTAGTGGCCTGTCCCACCAACGTTGTGTGCTAGAGCCATCCCCTTGGAGATCGGTGCCTGCCTACCTTTATCCGCTCTCTGCTGGAGTTGCTTAACCAGGTCCACGATCATCCCAACTCCTGTAGCTCCGATCGGGTGGCCCTTACCCTTCAGGCCGCCATCAACATTAACCGGGATCAAGCCCCCGATATAGGTTTGCTCCTCCCTAACGAGCTTGTACTCCTCACCCCTCTTAGCCAGCCCAAGATCACCCATACCAATGATCTCAGCAATAGTGAATGCATCATGAACAGTAACCACATCAAAGAACTTTACGGGGTTGTCAGGATCTATGCCAGCCCTCCTATAAGCCATCCTGGAGGCCACAACAGTTGATTCGAAGCCTATGAAGTCGCTTCTCCTACTCAGGTTGGAGGTCCCGTTCGCATACCCCCAGGACCTTATCCATATAGGCGAATCAGTGAACTTGCCCGCAACATCCTCCGATGCAAGGATCAGTGCGGCAGCGCCATCGGTTATGGGTGAGGAGTCATAAAGCTTGATGGGCCAGGCAACATATCTCGAGGACATACACTCCTCAACAGTTATTCTCTTCTGGAAGTGGGCCTTGGGGTTGAGCGAGGCATAATGGTGGTTTTTAACGGCAACCATACACAGATCCTCCTCCGTAGCCCCGTAACGCTTCATATATGCTGTAGCATACATGGCGTAGTAGCCAGGGAAGGTAAGCCCGAAGTTCTCGAACTCCCAGAAGTAGTTTCCAGCCCTACCGATAAGCTCAACAACCTGCGGTGTGGTGGACTCATTCATCTTCTCAACACCCACAACAAGGACAACATCAGCCTCTCCGGAGGCAATCAAGCTATAGCCCGTTCTAGTAGCGGCAAGACCAGTTGCGCACGCGGCCTCAACCCTAATACCGTTCTTGGGCTGTAGCCCGGCGTACTCGCCTATAACCACTGCTGGCAGGGGCTCGCTGGACCATACCCCTGTGTTCCCGACTATATATGTGTCTATATCCTCTACGCCTGCCCCAGCATCGTTTAGGGCTTCATTTATGGCCTCCCAGGCGAGCTCCGCTAGATTGGAGTCGCTTCTATACCCGTATCTAGAGATCCCTACACCAACAATGGCTACGTTCCTCATGTAACCACCCTGGCCACGTCCTCTGGTATGAGGCCTTTCTCCCTAAGTATTCTTATCAGCTGCCTATATGCCACAAGCCTCTGGATGTTGTTTGCTCCCTCATATATCTGTGTGATCTTTATGTCCCTCAGAAACCTCTCAATGCCTGTCTCTCTTATAACTCCCACACCGCCATGGAGATTGATCGCTCTAGTAATTATGTCTTCAGCAACCTCTGTAGCGTAGAACTTGGCTATAGAGGCCATGAACGTATACTCCTTCCTACCCTCATCAGCAAGCTTAGCAGCGAAATACGTTAGAAACCTAGCAGCCATAAGCTTCGAGAGCATCTCAACAAGATCAAACTGTATAGACTGGAAAAACGCCAACGGGTAGCCGAAGGCCTGACGCTCGTGAACATAGTTGAATGCCCTCTCGAAAACGGCTTGAGCCATCCCGACGGCTTGGGCAGCGATCCCGATCCTCGTCCTGTCAAACGTCTCCATAGTTATAAGGAACCCTGAGCCTTCATCACCAACCCTGTTGTCGTCGCTAACGACAACATTGTCGAAGGTGAGCTCATATATATGGCTCCCTCTCAAACCCATCTTCTCATACCTCTGATCAAGCCTGAAGCCAGGGGTCCCCTTCTCAACAATAAACAGGGTTAAGCCAAGGAACCTAAGCCTCTTATCGGGTGGGGGAGCGGTTCTAGCCAGAACAACGAAGTAGTCGGCTAGATCGGCGTTGCTTATAAAGGCCTTCCTCCCGTTGATAACCCATTTATCGCCCTTCCTCTCAGCCCTAGTCTGTATGCCGGCAACATCGGATCCGCAGCAGGGCTCGGTAACCGCGAATGCTCCGAAAGCCTTTCCGGAAGCTATCTCGGGGAGATACCTCTTCTTCTGATCCTCCGTGCCCACGAGGAGAAGGGGTATGGAGAACAGCTCGTTGGTTCCGAAAACCACGCTGACTCCTGGGGCAACCCTACAGATCTCCTCGCTGAGGATAACGCTCATAATATGGTCTCCGCCCTGTCCCCCATACTGCTCGGGTATGCCGATCCCAAATAAGCCCTGCTCGGCCATTTTAGATAGTACCTCTCTAGGGATCTCGTCCTTCTCATCTATCTCGAGGGCCACGGGCTCTAGATGGGTCTTCACAAACTCCCTCAGGGCCTTTCTAAAAAGCTCGTGCTCCTGGGTTAGATCGAGTTTAAAATCCTCTAGAGTATTGAATGGGAAAACCAATATTTCACCAAATATAGATGGTTTATAACCGTATATATAGATAGAGAAAAACCGAACTGCTCCTAGAGAGAAAAATTTGTTTATCCCCTAAATAGAGCGGTGCTTGTTGATCGGTCGTCAGCTTCCGCCCGATCTCTTCTTGATCTCCTCCTCCCTCAAAACCCTCCTGAGAATCTTACCAACCAGACTCTTGGGTAGCTCATCCCTAAACTCAAGCTCCTTGGGCATCTTATAGGGTGCAAGCCTCTCCCGTAGCCAGCCCAGCAGATCCTCAGAGGTAACCTTGCCCCTGCACTCATCCCTCAAAACAACATAGGCCTTAGGAAACTCACCCACCTCAGGGCTTGGTATACCCACAACAGTCGCCTCCTTAACGCATTCGTGGCTGTAGAGGACCTCCTCGATCTCTCTGGGGTAGACCGAGTATCCCTTATACTTGATCAGATCCTTCTTCCTATCAACAACATAGAAGAATCCATCCTCATCCATATAGCCTATATCGCCAGTCCTAAACCACCTATACCCATAGAGCTCGAAGAAAGCCTTCTCGTTCTCCTCAGGCCTATTATGGTAGCCCTTCATAACCTGTGGGCCTGAAATAACGATCTCTCCAGTCTCCTTGGGGGGTAGAATCCTGGGCTCCTCAAGATCAGCTACAGCGGCAAGGGTCTTCGGGATCGGTATACCTATACTGCCAACCTTATGCTTGGTAAACATGGGGTTCACGTGGGTAACAACCGCTGTCTCGGTCAGCCCATAGCCCTCCCTGAGTGTTGCCCCAGTGATCTTCTCGAACTTGTTGGCCACCTCGACAGGCAGAGGTGCAGCCCCCGAGATGCAGAAGGCTAGCGATTTAAGGTTGTATCTAGCGATCTTCGGGTGGTTGATGAGCATGCTGTAGAGCGTGGGGACCCCATGCAGGAAGTGGGCCCCATACTTCTGTATGGCCTTCCCAAGCATCTCCAGGTCTGGCCTGGGGAAAACTATAACTGTCCCCCCATCGAATATGGAGTAGTGCATCACGACAACCTGCCCGTACACGTGGTACCATGGCAGGAGCCCGATGAATTTGGGGACCTCTATACCCCTCTTCCTCTTGATAACCTCATACACAGGCTTCAGCTGCTTCAGGTTGGACGAGATGTTTCCATGGGTTATCTCTGCACCCTTAGGGGTGCCTGTTGTTCCCCCTGTATAGAGCAGTGCAGCCAGATCGTTTCTGGGATCTATAGACTCCCTAGAGGTGAGAGGCTCATACCCCCTAACAATATCCATGTACCTCAGAACCCTCCCACCAAACCTTATCTTCGGGGGCTTAAGCTTCAGCCTGGCTAGGGGCCTCATGAAGGCCTTCATATAGTCCTCAACGCCAGCAACTATAACGTAGTCGAAGCTGTACTCGCCCATAACCTTCTCTAGATTCCCGTAGAGCACATTGGTTGAAACAATAACCTTGGCTCCAGAATCCCTGACCTGGTACAGGATCTCCCTCGGAGTATTCAGCGGGTTGATAGGGGATACAACAGCGCCTATCTTCAGAGCCGCATAGTAGGCTATAGCGAAGTTCGGTGTGTTGGGCATGTGGAGAGCTACAGTATCGCCTTTACCAACCCCAAGCTCCTTTAGTGCTTTAGCAAACCTATCGCTATGATCCCCAACAGTCCTATAGGTTATCTTGTTGTCGAAATATATGTAGGCAACCCTATCGGGATTCCTAGACACCTGGCTATCCAGAGCCTCATAGAGCGGGAACGGCTCAACATCGACATCCCACTCGACACCCTCATCATAGAACTTGGCCCATACCTTAGCCTCTATATAGTTTTTGAATACCTCCTCACTACTCAAATAACCACCAATAAACTATATTATTAAAAAACATAAATAATATGATCAGTAAAAATCGAAATATAAATATAAAAACAGCCTTAATCCAAACAAAATCATCTAGCTGGAGTTAGGCGCAGGCGTAGCGATTAAAGATCTAGCTGCCTCTCCTTAGCTCCTTCTCAAACTCCTCATAGGCCTTCCTAACCTCCTCCACGGCAGCTTCATCCTCCAAAGTAGTTATGTCGCCAAGCGGGGTGTTTGTTGCTACAGCCTTAATAAGCCTCCTCATAATCTTACCACTCCTGGTCTTGGGCAGCTTGGACACCAGGAATATCTGCTTCGGCTCGGCTATAGGGCTGTAGTTTCTCCTGATCCACTCCCTAAGCTCCCTAACCATAGCCTCGGAGGGCTCATACCCGCTCTTGAGAACAACGTAGGCTATGGGGACCTCACCCTTGATCGGGTCTGGAACACCAACAACAGCGGCTTCAGCAACAGCCTTATGGGATACAAGCACGGACTCAAGCTCATACGTACCGATCCTGTGGCCAGCAACCTTGAGGACCTCGTCGGCCCTTCCAGCAACCCATATATACCCATCCTGATCCTTCACGGCATAGTCCCCACTATAGAAGTAGCCCTTATCCTCGAACTTGCTGAAGTACACCTTCCTATACCTCTCGGGGTCCCCCCACATACCCGTTGGGGGAGCAGGCATACCCGGGAAGGGCTTCTTGATAACCAGATACCCCTTCTTCCCAGGCTCAACAGGGTTACCATTCTCATCGACAACATCCGCATCTACACCAGGTAGCGGCGGCCCGTTGCTTCCTGGCTTGAGCGGTACAAGCATTAGGCCCGGCGCATAGCTGATCATTATCCCGCCCGTCTCCGTCATCCACCATGTTGAGCCCACTGGACATCTCTTCTCGCCAACAACCTCGAACAGCCATCTCCATGCCGATGGATTTATAGGCTCTCCAACGCTATGGATCAGCCTCAGCGTCGATCTATCGTGCTTCTTAACGTACTCATCCCCGTACTTCATCAGCATTCTAACGGCTGTTGGCGTTGTATAGAATATAGTTACACCCAGCCTCTCAACCATGGACCACCATCTGTCGGGCGCCGGGTAGTCTGGCACACCCTCATACATAACTACTGTAGCCCCCTCTATGAGGGGCCCGAAAACAATGTAGCTGTGGCCTGTAACCCAGCCTATGTCTGCTGTGCAGAAGTATATGTCGTCCTCCCTGATGTCGAAGACCCACCTCATTGTTGCGTGTAGCAGTGTCGCGTACCCGCCGTGGTCGTGAATGATCCCCTTAGGCTTTCCCGTGGTGCCTGAGGTATAAAGCACATACAGCGGGTGATCGCTTTCGACGGGCTCAGGCTCAACATAGGCGTTGTGGGGTACCCCCTTAACAAGCTCGTGGAACCAGAAGTCCCTGCCCTCGGTCATGGGGACCTCTCTGCCTAGCCTCCTAACCACTATAATGTTCTTGATTGTTGGGCTCATCTCCGCCGCCTTATCTGCCGTGTCTTTGAGAATTATCTCTCTACCCCTCCTATAGAAGCCGTCCGCGGTAACCAGTATGGTTGCCCCAAGATCATTTATCCTCGTAGCCAGATTCTCAGCGCTGAACCCGCTGAACACAACAGTGAATATAGCCCCCAGCCTAGCTGCAGCGAGCATGAATATCGGTAGCTCAGGGATCATTGGCATGTAGAGAGCTATCTTATCGCCCTTCTTAACGCCGAAGCTCCTCTTAAGCATGTAGGCCACTCTATTAACCTCTCTCCAGAGATCGTAGTACGTGTATTTCCTCCTATCTATCGGATAGCCATCGCTATCCAGGGGCTCGCCCTCCCAGATCAGGGCTAGCTTATTCTTCCTCCACGTCTTCACATGCCTATCCAGGGCTAGATACGATATATTGATCCTTCCACCAACAAACCATCTATATACATGTGGATACTCCCCCTTCTCAAGAACCCTATCCCAGGGCTTGAACCAGTCCAGCTCCTTCGCCACGGAACCCCAGAACGCTTCGAGGTCCTCAATAGTCTTTCTATGGTAGTTCATGTATGTAGATATATCCACAAACCTGTGGGACCAGTTCTCCAGAGTGATCTTCTCATCAAAAGGCAGGGGCTCGCCAAGTATTCTAACCTCCTCCTCACCCATGGCGGGGACCTCAACAATAAAATTCCTATATAGATATTTATAGTTAAACATAGAATTAATAGATGCTTATAGGATCTAAATAAAATAAACATAAAATAATCATAGAAAAAACTATAGCGGAAAGCACTAGATAGCCAGCTAAAAATAATAAAAATAAAAACAGCTACTGTGGACAGTATTCCACAGGCGCAGTACAGACAGAGGGACCTGGAGCATTTCCCCGATGAATCATCTCCACGGTCAGCTAATTCAGTACTTCCATCACCAGCATCTTTACACATGGTGGGCTGAATAATGTTGTTTGGCGCGCTATAGACGATCGATAGACCCATAAATACATGCACTGCCAACGCAAATACCAGTATAAACGGTAGCGCTCTGTCTGAATCGATCTTTAATCTATTTAACCAACCAAGCATACTAAATATGATTTGGTGTATGCATGCCTGATTGGTTATATAGATTGCGGTGTTTTGATTGTATTTTAGGCTTATCTTTATCATTATAGCCATTTTACTGAATCTGGTTTATAGCTCTAGCGTTTTAAGTGCTCAGTATCACTATGGAGAAGGCTCTAAGGTGTTTCCTGGATACTATGATGTTGTCGCTATTGGGAAAGGCGTTAAGGTGGATAGGTTTTCGTGTATAGATATAGGTGGTTTGGAGGTTCCCCTCAACGATCTTGGGTATGGCGTTTTACTTTTTCGTCTTAAGGTTTCTGATGGTGTTGTGATCTATCTTTATAGGGGTGGATCTGGCTTCTCTAGCGATCCTTTAAATGTCTCGATTATAGAGCGTGGTGGGCATGCTGTTATTCCTTTCAAGGTTGATCCTGGTCTGTATAGTGCTAGAATATGTGGTCTGTATGGTGAGTCTGTTGTTGATGGGTTGATATATATCTATAGCTACAATAACCCATACCTCAAGCTGAAGCTCTATAGATCCGTTGGCTCATACCCAGTTGGTATAGCGGACTACGGCATATACTATGATCCAGGCACCGATACATATAGAAGCTACAGCTATAGAGCGGATAAAGTGATGGGCGTGTCTATTCTAGATAATTTCTACTCTAGGGAAACCTACACAGGTCTTGCCCTCCAGCTCAACGTTGTTGCTACTCTAGATAACGACCCCTCCAAAGCCCTACTTATACAGTCTGTGGTAGCCATAGCCAACATATCAAACAGCAGAAACGCAGACAGGCTAATAGTATCCTTCACATCCGCAATATTCAACTTTACCAATTTCTGTAGCTTGATTGATGAAAGCTTAATTAGCGGTAGAGGCGTTGTTCAAGGATACGGAAGATCGATCCTATGCCCTACAGGAGGAATGTTTTATACATACAGCATAGCCAACACATATACAGTCGATAAATCCAGGCTACCCCTACTAATAGTTCAAACCATAGAAATCGATGGAGACACAATACTGTTCGGCTATGGAGTTAGGGATGTTGTAGAATTCAGATACATAGACAACGTTACCTTGAAGGGGTACAGCGGTCTATCTATCACGGTTAATGGATCAAGATCATCTATGGCTATACCACACATGATAGAATACGTTATAGCAGGACCAAACGCTCTAAGACCCCAGGCGACGCCAAGCAGCTTAAACATCTCTATGGCTCTATTTATACATAAAAACGGCGAATGGACAATCCCGAAAGCCGCGTGGAGCATAGGTATGCTCACGTTTGAACGGGTCTCTAACGTGGGTTTAGCTAGGTATGGTAGTGGCTATGTCTACTACTCAACGGGTATGCTTAATCAAACCATGCTCTGG
>WANO01000002.1 GCA_015521765.1 Desulfurococcales archaeon | reverse complement strand
CCCGGCTCTTTTAGATTTAATTTATCGCCTTTTCTTAGGATCTCTATAAGTTCTCGGTCTATATCTATTCCAATTATTTTATTTATATAGCTATTAGTAGCTAATGTAGCCATCATTGGTAGCCCAATTCTTCCTAAGCCTATTACAGCTACTTTCATATATAATTAATAATTAATTAGTTGTTTAATTTGATTTACTGTTTTATCCCATGTGAATGACCTTGCATAGTTATAAGCATTTTCTGCTAGTCTATTTCTAAGGTTATCGTCTATTAGTAGATGTATTATCGCCTCTGCTAGTTGTTCTAGATTGTTTGGCTTGACTAGTATTCCTGTTTCCATATGCCTGACGGAATCCCTCAACCCAGGAACATTGTAAACTACTGCAGGTGTATTACAAGCTGCTGCCTCTAGTATGGTTAGTCCCCATCCTTCTCTTACTGACGTGTAAGTCAGCGTTTTTATTTTTGCCAGAAGCTTTTTCTTATCTTCTTGAGAAATATTTGGTCTTAGCTTTACTCGCTTTAAACCGAGTTTTTCAACTAAACTGTATAGCTTTCTTAAATACCTCAAATCAGGTTTCCCAGCTATAATTAGTCTAGCATTGTTCTCTTCTCGCTCTATGGCATGCCAAGCTTTTAAAAGATCCTCTAGCTTCTTATAGGGAGTTATTCTCCCTACGTATGCCACTAGATTCTCTTTGTATCTGCCCAGATCGATGCAATTTCCATAAGTGTCCCAGTCTAGACCATTTGGTACAATATGTATAGATTGCTTTGGATAGCCTAGCTTTAGTAGATCTTTTTTAGTGCTATGGGAGACTGTTATTACTACTTTTATCTTATCTTGTTTTATTGCCTTTATGTATATTCCGTGTAAGGATTTCTCGATAGCCCAGCCTATGGGCTGTAATAGTGGATGTATTGCGTAGGTCCAGCATTCCTTGCATAGTTGGTGTATGAGCATGACTATGGACTCCCTTACGTATTTAGGTGTTAGGAATGGTATGGTGTTCACTTCGTCTATCACTATGTCCGGTTTCCAGCCAGCTTCCTTAAGTTTATGGTAGATCTTCCTTGTCTCTAGATACACCGTGTATCTGTTGCCTACCCTGATAACCCTATATCCATTAATAAATTCGTCTCTGAGTAAGCTCTTGGATCTAGAGGATACAAGGATTATTTCATAGCCTCGCTTGGCAAGTCTTTTCGCTACCTCATGTGTATAGACCTCGGCCCCACCCGCAAGCGGGTGCTTAATGCATCGCCAGTTATACCAGAGTATTCTTAGTGTCTCCATTCTCCCACCATATAGCTATCATTTTGCGGGGTTGCTGTACTGCCTCTTTATTCTATGCCTATAAGCTACTGCTAAGAGATCTATAAACATCTTAATTATCTCTAATACTCTAAACCTTGATGCTAATTTTATTCTCCATAGTGCTGGTACCTCTGTTATCCTGTAGCCTCTTGCTGTAGCCACTGTAAGTAGCTCTACGTCGAGAGCATATCTCTTGACTGTTAGGTGTCTGGCTATGTCTTCTAGGACTTCTCTTCGGAATGCTTTGGCTCCTGTTTGTGTATCGCTTATTTTTAGCCCTAGGAGTAGTTTTGTTAGTGTATTGAATGCTCTACTTAGGAATTTCCTTAACGGTGTAGTTATGGTTTTTGACTGTGGATGCCACTTGGAGGTAATGACTATATCGGTGGTGTTACTGGCTAAGATATTGACTAGCAGTATTATCTGTCTTGGGTCTATGTCTAGGTCTCCATCAATAAAGACTACAATGTTTCCATGACTTCTCCTGAAGCCGTAAAGGAGTACGAAACCCTTGCCCATGTTCCTGGGCAGATTATAGGCCTTCACATATGGGCTTCTTGAGGCTTTCAACGCATGTTCATAGGTGTCGTCTGGACTACCGTCATCGACGACTATCACCTCGTACATGTAGCCATTGGCGCTCAGTACTTTATCCACAGCTTCTATGGAATGGGTGACGAGTCTGGATAGCCTGTATACGGGCATTACGACCGAGATAAGCGGTTTGTCTGAACTAGTTCTACCTAGATAGTGGTAATGGTTAGGGCTACCATCGTTGAAAACTCTGGTTGATGTAGCACAGTAGATGGCCACATCGGTCCCCAAAATTGGCAACAATAATGTATTCATAGTGGAATCTAATGGAAAAGGAGGATCTGTACTCTTTAGTATAATGGGTATCCCTTTAAGCTAGGGGATATTTTTGGCAAATGCTTCAAAGGCTAGGAGACCTGGTTTTTGAATCCCAGATTGTATATGCGAGTCACAGCAATCGTCTTCTCCGAGCTTGGGTATATGCGTAGCTATCTCAGATTCAACTTTAAAGTTCTCATATTTCAAAGTCCATAGATCTCAGGGGTTTGTTCTGGCTACATACATGTCGCTTAAAAAGTCCATAAGTATCGAACCAAGCAACAGCATTATAGAATCTGATTAATATTAATACACAGTTACTGAACCTATAGATCAGACTCCCTAACCTGTCTCCACAAGCCCTAACCCCTATGGTTAGATAAGCCTTGTAGCCCTGGAGATTCTGATTTCGAGAATCTTTATTAAGGTTGTCTCATTCTAGCGGCTTATTGAGTGTTGGAGCAACAGCTACCAATATATCTCAATATATCTCCGCATGTATTATTTTTATTGTTCATAATAGTCTATTTAATTTTTCTGGCTTTTTGTGGAAGGGCTAGTGTTTTTAGAAGATCTATTATTTCATTGATAGATAGTATTTTTGATGTGATGAAGAGTATAGATATGGATGTTAGAAGTATAGTTAGTGTGGACGAATCGGCTAAATTATATAATATTGTGGTTATAGAGATCGATACCATAGATAAACATGCTATTGTGGATAATAGAGCTTTATCTACTGTTCCTTCTATAGTTTTAATATAGATGTATGGTGCTAGAGTGCTAGCTATATAGGATATAGCTGCACCAATAATCCCGATTATTGGAACCAGAAAAGCGATAAGTAATGCGAGAGTTAATAATCGAGCTAACCCTAAAATCCATAGCTTCCCAATATCTTTCAAAGTATTTAGCTTTGACACGATATTATTGAGTATAACCGATGTAACTATAGATATAGACAGTATTGAAAGCACAATCCACATAGCTCTATATGATTGATTCAATAAACCTAATATATCCGGCGAGAGTGTAGCAATAATAATTGAGATCGGTAAACCTACAGCTAACCCGACTCTAACGCTATCCTGGGAAAGTCTAGTACTATTACTCCTAACCATTATGGGTATACTTAAATTGGATAATGTTTCTGGTATAATTGCTAAAACCATGGTTATCATTAAAGCTAGATAAAGCACACTGACAGATCCAGGATCACGGGTCAAGACAGCTAAAATCACAACACCGAGACTCATAACCAATTGATTTGAGAATATATTGGGATAGTTGGATACTCCTATAGATAGAATTCTCTTTAAATCCGAAATAGATGGTGGCTTAAACCCTATAAAATATATAGCTATAGCTAAAAACAGAACAGCGGAAACGATATACGCGGAAACCAATCCAACAACAATACCAAAACCACCAAAGCCTAAGATTACCAAACCTAAACCTATAACAAGTCTAGTAATAGTTGACAATGCATTAATTATGGTAACATACTTCGTCTTAATTATAGCAACTAAAGAAAAGCCTCCAACCATATTAACAAGCGATAAAACAGTTAATATATATATAGGAAATATATATCTAGAAAAACCAATATATATATCAGAAAATAATCCGGATAAAAAAGCAACAACAACACCTGAAATAACAGCTAAAGCAAGGGCAGAAGTGAAAGCCGATGAACCTCTCTCCGGAATCTCACGAAGTACCGCATAGTTAAATCCCAGGTTAGCCAAAGCAGCCAACATCCCAGCTATGGAAAATGCACTTACCGCATAACCAATATCTGTTGGAGAAACTAACTTACTAGCCAGAATCCAGAATATGGCTCCACCTGCGTTGGCTATTACTCCTCCTAGAGCTATCCAGAAACTCCCTCTAATAAGTAGTGGGAGATCTTTATCAAATGATCTATTATCATTAAATTTACTTTGATTATTCAAATAGATAACCTCTAAATTAATTTTCAATATAGCTGTACAAATGCTGGGACAATAATAGTCAATCTATCTCTCCATAGATCCATGGAGCTGTTGCTTACGGATCTATGGATCTCTGTGGATGTGGAGGAGGTCTCCATGCCTACTATATTTAGGGGTGTAGCCTGATCATGCCAACCACCCTATCGAGATTATCGAAATACTACCTCCTCCTCTCAACACTCTCTCCCTAAGCCAAACCCCAACCACTAAACCACCTAACCTCCAAGCCTCTCAAAAAACTTCTTGGCGAACTCAAGCATGTTACCTACCCTCACACTCCTCAAACTCTACAGGCAGGTATCTAGCAGCGATATAGGCGCTCTCAAGATCCCCCACAACATTTATGTTCTCGAGGTAAAAGCTCTCCAAATCACTATCCCGAACATACTCCAGCAATAACCTGAATAGCCTCCTAACAGAATGAGTCCTGGGATAATCACCAGCCACAATCAGCAGCCTATACTTAAGCAACAGCTGCACAGCCTGCTCAAGATTGAAGACAGCTATATCGAACACATCCCTGCTATAGAGATACTCAGCATTCTCAAGAAAAGCCCTAGCCCTCCTCAACAGAAACTCAGCCTCAGACCCCCCCTAACCAAACCACTCCACTACAGCAATACAGCATCCAGCTCCTTCAAAAGAAACACTCCAACAACCAGCCATCAAGCCCCACCCTCTCGATTTGAGTGCTCCAGCACCCATCTAACCGCCTCTCTATGAAGCGGGGTCTGCCAAGCGTACTCTCTACCTATCCCGAGCTCGGGGTCCCTCTCCGGAGGAGGAGTATCTATCCAGGAGTATGGCTCACGATCCCAAACCTCGATGATTAGGTTGGCCTCAATTAGATCCTCAATTAAATTCTTTGTGGAGGGATAGTTATCCCATAGATAATCAGGATCCTCAACAACCTCCCCAAGATCACCACCCCACCTCTTAGCAAGAGTCTTAATCCTCCTCTCCCTAATGATCACTTCTGTGGCGGCATCAGCAGACCACTCTGATCTGTATAGCCTCTCAAGAACCCTGGGATTACCCCCGCTCAGCCTCCAGACATCTTCAAAAGGAGGCTTATCACCTGGGAGAGCATCATACAGCTGTTTGAACCCTTCCTTGGGCATGTTCCACATTATCTTTATAGTCGCCCATCTGTGCCTGCCGATCCTCTCCCTAGAGGCTCCCCTCACTTGATATCACAAGCACGATTATATTCTCATAGATCTTGGGGATGCTCGATAAGGTTCAGGAGGGTCTTAACATAGATCTCGGCTTTGTCGAGACCGACAGCCTGAAAGATATCATCCATAAGAACCGCAAGCCTAGGCTTATTTAGAGCTCTCAAAACACCGCTAGCTATATTTATAGCGACATCAGCAATCCTGGAGTAGGGCTCGGGGAAAAGGCCTAGAACATCCCTAACTATATCTCCTGATCGACGGGGTGTACTGAAGCATCTCACCCAAGCTCCTAGCCAGAGGGCTGGCTAGAACAACACTGTAGCCGAACTCCCTCTCAAGCACCTCCCTAGCCTGCTTTAGGAAAGCAGTCTTACCACAGCCCTCAGGACCGTAAACCACGTAGACTGGAAAGGTCCCCTTCTCGGCCAGCTCCTCAACCTGCTTTATTGCGAGGTCCCTATCAACGAAACCAATATCTAGCCCAGCAAACCGAAGCCTAACCCTACCCCACATAGCCCGCTGAATCCCCCCGGCAGAATGCTTCAGCAAGGTAGGTAAGACCTCTAGAGATTGTGGAGAAGTCTAAAGCGTTCTAACCCTCGCGAATCCTTGGCGACCCCACAGATCCCTGGATAGGCTGGAAAGCATTCAAGCTAGCCGATCACTCTAAATACAGGTGGGTTATTAAGGTAGCTCAGCCCCTGATACAGTATATGCTCTATATTCCTATAGGCCACCTCAAGTATCCTCTTGATTGGGGAAGCCTTCTTGAGGAGAACAAGAACCCCGTAGTAGAGAGCCCTCCCCCGGGTTGAGTGTAGCTCGATATCTATGGCTATCTCTGAGAGGGCATTGTAGAGGGCTTCGCTCCTGACTCTCCGGCATATTCTTGAGCATACCAGGAGGAGGGACCTCTGAAACGGGGAAAGAAACCTCCAAGAGCCGTTTCTGATTGCTCTCTTAAGAAGCCTAGAAACATACTCACGCGTGAAGTACCTGGGTAGAAGAAGATCCTTAAGAACAGATCTTGCCGCACGGCCGGAGCTTTCCGAAGACTCCTCCTCAAGCGTTCCTGCTCCGGCCACGATCTGCATGACATATGAACCTAAACAATAATTAACCAAGGGGGTATATATACATTACTGATCAAAATCCACCGCTACCCACACAGATCGCTACCCACATATACAT
>WANO01000001.1 GCA_015521765.1 Desulfurococcales archaeon | reverse complement strand
TACTATCGATGATATATGGATTATTCAAAGGCAAGCAGGTCGACAGAAACGATCCGTGGAAAGCAACCAAAATGGGAATGCCAGACTTCCACCCAGCGCCGATGGTTAATGGAGCAGGCATCTCCCACAGAGCCCCCCACCCATGGATGACTATTACCGGTTTAGCTACGATGCTCCTACCACTAGGGCTGCTACTCATAATCAAGTGGGGCATGACAGTTATAGGTACACTGCTAATAGTTTTATTCTTCGCTACAGGAATAGCTTGGCTAGTGGCCGAGTACTTCAGACCCAAAACATCCCAGTACCTAAATGGTGGGGCTGTAGCAGCTGAAGCCAAACCACTGCTTCAGTGGGGAGTTGCTAGAGGACTACTCGGTCTCGATGCCAAGGCATCTGCGCTATACGTTATAACTACAGAGATCTTTCTATTCGGCTCGGCAATAGCCTCCTACTTCTATCTCATGAGGGTCAACCCCATATGGCCTCCGCCACCGACACCGCATCTAGAGACCCTAGTACCCATAATAAATACTGTGGTCCTTCTAAGTAGCGGTGCCGTGATGCATTATGGCTACATCAAGTTTAAGCAAGGAGATGTTGAGAGCTTTAGGGCGCTAGCTCTAGGTACAATGATACTTGGATCACTGTTCCTCGGCGGGCAAGCCTATGAGTATGTTACCTCCGGAATGACCCTAGCCACAAGCGTGTATTCATCGATGTTCTTCCTCCTAACAGGCATACATGGGCTCCACGTACTAATGGGGTTAGTAGCTATAGCCGTATTGATAGCGAGAAGCCACAACGGGTCTCTACCAGTAAACACTAAGGGAGAGAGTGTTGTTGAAGCTGTAACCCTATACTGGCACTTCGTAGACCTGATATGGATAGTCCTGTTCTCAATACTGTATCTCATACCATTCCAGATACCAGCAATGGTGTCAGGAGCTTAATTTTTTACTTTCAGAACCCTTAGGAAAACTAGGTGTATTTTTTAATCTTCTTATATTATTACCTCTATTAAATATGGAGTCGCTATATAAGAGGGTTTTTGAATAGAATTAATTAGCTATGGCGTATTCGTATCTGAAGACACTTTTTCTCCTCATGTTCGTCTCAATGATCTCTTTAGAAACAGGCTTTCAGCTATATTCGGCAGGCTCGAACAACACTGACTCATCCCTGCTTCATGATCGTGGAATTATTGATTATGAATATATAAGTATCTGGCTGGATTATTTTGAGTGCGCCGACTATATTTTAGAGGCTGGAAGAGGCAATGTTACCTACTATCATATAGCTTATTTATTCAGCTTAGTTAATAGTAGCTCGAAGGTTATTCTTAATATATATTCTCCTTCTGAGGATCTTTATGGATCCTTCGAGATTGTTGAGGGAAGGATAGAAAGGATCCCTATATCGAAGGGGGACCTCGGCCTATATAGGGTTGAGATCTGCTCCACCCACTCTAGAGCTTATGTTGAAGGATTTATATATGTTTCAGGATTCAATAACCCATTTGATTTCCTCGACGACAGAGGCGGGCAGCCTGTAGGTATTATTGAATACGGCGTTTACCTGGATCCTGACTCAGGTTCCTTCAGATCCTACCAACGTGTGTATAAGAGACTAATGGCTATAGCCGTCATAGACAGCTTTAATGTATACTATAACTATAGGGGACTCTCGCTACAGCTGAACTTCTATGCTAGATATATAGATGGGGAATCACAGCATTATCTCTGGTTCCAGAATGTAGTTAAGCTCGCCAATCTATCCTCGAGCAATGGTGTAGGTGTGGTGAGGGTTTCTGTGGGTGTAAACATGTTTAATCTAACTAATCCCTTATGCGCCCATATCTCTAACAGCTCTATAGATGGCAGGGGTAGGCTGTTTGAGTATAAGCTCCAGAGATGTCCTGAGGGGGAGTATGTTTACATCTACTATGATCTGTTTAGGGAGTTCATAGAGGTTGACCTGTCCGAGTTGCCACTCGTTATTCTCCAGACAGCTGAGGTTGTGGGAAACAAAGTTATGCTTGGGTTCGGAATGGTTGGGTATTTGGGCTATAGGGTTTTCGATGTTGTAGAGGTTAAGCCTGCGGATAGTCTGGATATAGTTGTTGAGGGAAATGGTTCTCTGCTTCAGCTTCCCATAGATCTCGAGTATGTTGTTGGAGGTCCCTCAGGATCCTTTCCTATAGCCCATCTATCCGAGGGCTCTGGGATCAGGCTGTATCTCCTCGTAGATCGCGGTTACGGCTGGGAGGTCCCCTACTCCGCATGGAGCGTCGGAGGATCCACGTTTGAGGGAGCAACCAATGTCTCTATCAAGCCTGTGGAGTATGGCGTCGAGCTGAATTCTGGAGGAGGCTCTATTCCCCAGATTCAGCTCTGGTTTGGCGGCGATACGGATCCATTAACCACCAAGCCCTCTATAGCTTATCTATATATAGATGGCCGAGTAAAGCAAACACTACTGCTTGGAGAACCCGAACGCATCATACCAGTAAACTCAAGCTTTAGATATGTTCTGGTCGATGCAGACACCTCTAGCTGGGGACCCCTGGAGATAGCTAGGCTATTCTATGGCGAAGAGAAATTCTATAGGTTTAGAATACTGACGATAAACGGATCTGTGGTGAAGCAGGCTAAACCCCTGCTATCTAACGGCTCTATAGCTACGGAGGGCTGGTATGCTGAGGCACCCGCCATAGACCGTGTGCTGTATAGAGGTTTAGAGGTGGAGGCTGTAGAGGTGCGTGTTAACGGCAGCAATATAGATGTTGTGGCTGGGCTTGTGGATAGAAGTATTTTAGCTAGGGACCTCCTGGGTCTCCCGGTACCTGTAGCGGATATCTATCTTGTATGTGGTGGGGAGCCTCTCTATCTGGGGACTAGCGATTGGAGCGGCTCTCTATACTCGAGGATCCCAGTAGATCGTGAATGCGTAGTCTCCACTCAGCCTCTAGGGTTTTATTCTATAGCTTTAATTCTGGCGTCGGTCCCCGCTATATTTGTGGTGTTAGTTCTTCTTCGTCGAAAAGCTAGATGATAGCTAGGGTCTGCTCAGCGTTCTACCGATCATGATTATCGATAGCACACCAGCTATGAGAAAAACCAAGCTACCTCCTAGATGGGATAGCCCTAGGAAGAATCCGCCTGCAAGAAGCTCGAAAACCGCAGACCTGAATGTCCCATAGAACATAGCTCCAGCAACAAAAGAGGATAATCCATAGGATAGCCATGAACCCCTGAAATACGATATTAGAGAAGCTAGAAAGCCTATGAAGGCGATAGCGTTTATAGCTATTAGATATCTAGGTGCATTTATAAAATATAGAATAATTGATATACCAATAACCTGAACAATACATAAAATAACAAAGCCAACATATAGCCTATCAACCCAGCTCAAGGCAAATACACCAAGAAACAAATAAATTAAATAAAAAATAAAAACATCGAAATCCTAGTTAATCAATCAATAAATCAAATAATCTACCAACAATAAAGATCTAGAGTAATACGATCCATAAAAGATCACAAATAAAAAACCACTAAAGAG